>NZ_CAUPIY010000001.1:0-444004 GCF_963511525.1 uncultured Mobiluncus sp.
GCCCGGTTGGTTGCACGTTTCTGGGATGTGCAGTCCGGCAGCGTGCGCGTTGGCGAAGTGGACGTGCGCGAGCAGACCACCGAAGATTTGATGCGCCAGGTGTCTCTCGTCTTCCAAGACGTCTACTTATTCAACGACACTCTCGAAGCCAACATTCGCCTTGGCAACCCCGAAGCCACCGATGAAGAAATCAGGTGGGCCGCTGACCTGTCGGGCGTGACGGAAATCGTCAACCGCCTCCCAGACGGCTGGAATTCATTGGCGGGTGCTGGCGGGCGTGCACTGTCAGGTGGGGAACGCCAACGAGTGTCCATCGCTCGCGCCTTGGTGAAGAAAGCCCCGATCGTGCTGTTCGATGAGGCCACCAGCGCGTTGGACGCGGAAAATGAAGCCAACATTGTTGCGGCGATGAACGAGCTACGCAAGCGCTCCACACTGATTGTCATCGCCCACAAACTTGAAACCATTCGCCAAGCTGACCAAATCATTGTGCTCTCCCACGGTGGGCGTATCGCCCAGCGCGGGTGCCACGACGAGCTGGTCAACCAGCCAGGTCAATACCGCGATTTCTGGCAAGAACGCATCAACGCAGCCGGATGGCAACTCGTCTAAACACAGCACTGTTCACAATCATGAAAGGAAAAACTATGTCCACACCCACGTCCTCGCGCCTCAACGCGCGCGACTTCATCAACATTGGCGTCTTCACCGCCTTGATGTTCGTCATCGTGTTTGCATTCGGAATGCTCGGGTTCATCCCCGCCGCCATGTATGCCGGTTTCTTGCTTTCTATCCTCGTTAACGGCATCGTCTTTGCGCTGTTCACAGCACGCACTCCGAAGATGGGGGCGTTGACAATCATGCTGATTATCATCGAAATCCTCTTTTTCGTGACCGGCCACTGGGTGGGCGGCGTCGCGATGGCCGCTGTATTCGGCCTGCTCGCCGACCTAGTCATCACCAAGGGACCGAAGAACGTGAAAGTTCGCGTTCCGCTGGCATACGCACTGTTTATTCTGCCGATCTACGTGTCACCGTGGATGCCGCTATTTATGAACCAAGACGCATATATGTCGCAGATCGCCGAACAAATGGGCGCAGACTACGCCGCCAAGATGGCGCAGGTGGTCACGATTCCGATTCTGCTGGGCTTCTTCGTCGTGATGCTCATCGTTGGCTGGATCGCAGGTCTGATGGGAACTCGGATTGCGCGTAAACACTTTGAACGGGCCGGTCTTGTCTAAACTTCCCGACCCGCGCACCATTATCGCAACGCTCGTCATCGTTTCCACCACGATCTACAGTGCCTACTCGCCGTGGTTCGTGTGTGCTCTGGGCGGATTCGCCGCCGTGATGCTGGCGAGCGCTGCGATCAACCCCAACACGCTCGTGCGCCCGAGCTGGGTGGCCGTCTACCTGGCCACGTTTGCGGTCCTCGGCGGGCTCGTCTTCGTGATACCACTGGTGTGGAAGTCAACGGCCAGCGCGTTCCTCATGCTGTTTTTGCAGTGGATGTGGCGATTCAGTGTCAGCGCAGGAATGGGAGCCTACGCGATCGGCGTGATCCGACCCGCCACCTTGCAAAAAGCACTCGCCGGCTCACGGATCCCGACCTGTTTCACGATCCCAATCTCGGTTGCCTTACGTGTGCTGCCCGTGATCGGCCACGAGGTTAAAGCGATCTCAGATGCCATGAAACTACGCGGGATGTCCGTGCTCTCACTGCGTGCGGCGCAATACTTCACAATCCCTCTGCTATCGACCGTGGTACGCAGCGGGGACGAACTGGCATCGGCCGCCCTCGTGCGAGGACTGGGCGGAACCGCAAAGTCCACCTCGGTCACAGTCGTGAAATTCCGAGTGATCGACGCAGTCATTCTGCTCATCGTTATCGGCTTCGCGATATGGAGAATCGTCCTATGACAATAGCCCAAGCAACTAGGGTCACCTTCACCTATCGAGGAGCAGACCACCCCTCAATCAACGACGCAACCATCACCATCACACCCGGAACCGTCACCTTGCTGTGTGGCGCGTCAGGGTCAGGAAAAACCACCGCACTACGGCTATTTAACGGGCTCATCCCGCACTTCCACGACGGCGACCTTACCGGAAACGTCACAGTCGACGACATTGACGTGGCACAAACAGACCTGCCACGCCTTGCCCACCATTGTTCGACAGTGTTTCAAAACCCGCGCACCCAGTTCTACACCACCCACGTGCGCCAAGAACTCGCCTTCGGCCCAGAAAATCTCGGCCGCGACCCGCAGGAGATCTGTGCCCGCATTGACGAGGTCGCAGCCGAGTTAGGTATCGTCGACCTGTTGGAATCCCGCGTCACACAACTATCAGGCGGACAAATGCAGCGCGTGGCCTGCGCCGTCGCCATGTGCAACAACACGTCGCTGATCGTCTTTGACGAGCCAACCGCGAACTTGTCCGCTGACGTTATCGACCAACTCGCCACACTCATCGCCAGGCTCAAAGCTGATGGACACACCATCATCATTGCTGAACACCGGCTAAGTTTCCTTTCCGGGATCGCTGACCGTGTCTACTGCTTCGACAAAGGCAAGATTGCCCTCACCGCAACCGGCGAAGAGTTCTACGCTACCTCGGATGAGGAGCGCAAACAGCTTGGACTGCGATCCCTAGTGCCCGTACCCATGCCGAGCCTGCCCGAACCAGAAGGTGAAGGGCTCACGATCGACAACCTCACCTTCGCCTACCGCCACGGGAAAACGGTTCTCAATGTCGGCCATGTGCTCTTTCCGGCAGGGAAAATCACAGCGCTCATTGGCCCGTGCGGGTCGGGCAAATCAACACTGGCACGGATCGTCTGCGGACTTGAAAAGGCCAAGCATACGTCCATCACACTCGGCGGACAAAAATTCGCCAGCCGGGACGCATACCTTGTCATGCAAGACCCTACCCGACAGTTGTTCTCAGATACCGTCATCGATGAAGTCACGCTCGGCACGACCAAAGCCGAAAAGCAACACATCGATGCCCACGCGATCCTTGCAGAACTCGACCTTGCCGACCACGAGGCTGACCATCCGCAAGCACTTTCTGGCGGGCAACGCCAACGCCTGGTTATTGCTACAGCGCTTGCTACGAACAAGAAAGTTTACATCTTCGACGAGCCCACATCCGGTGTTGGCTACAAGCACCTTGTCGCGATTTCCCGAGTAATGCGTAAACTCGCTGACACTGGTGCCGTCGTCATTGTCATCACCCACGACGCTGAACTCGTTACCGAGGTCGCCGACCATAGCGTCCGCCTCGACCAAATCAACGCCTGCTAACGCAAACGCTCGCTCAGCCGAAAGAGAGGAAAGCGTTTCTGCAGGTCAGGGCAAACGCGCTATACACTCGCTAACGCTTTGACCCCATTAGGGTATACCCGCTAACGCCAGAACCTATTTATCATTCTCGACGTGATAATGGAGCGGGCGACGGAGTTTTTTTAGGGTGTTTCGGCTAAAACGGCACATCGGTGCCGTTTTTTAACGCCTCCACCGTTTTACTCAGCGGCTCATTCTCGCTTCGCTCGATGCCATCGCGCAATTTGTTCGATTCCCGTTGGGGCATATTTGTGGAGCGGGCGACGGAGGTTTTTTAAGGCGTTCCGGCTAAAACGGCACATCAGTGCCGTTTTTTAACGCCTCCACCGTTTTACTCAGCGGCTCATGCGACTGCGTCGCTGCCGCTGAGCGAACTGGTTCGATTCCCGTCGTAGTCCGCTAAATGTTGAAGATGCCGAGCAAAAGCTCGGCATCTTCAACAGAGCGGGCGACGGGAATCGAACCCGCGTAATCAGCTTGGAAGGCTGGGGCTCTACCATTGAGCTACGCCCGCGTGTAAATGAGTCTACCGGGTCTGATGGGTTTCCTCCAACTCGAACTTTCCGGTACGATGAACTGTACCTTTCCGGGGTGTAGCGCAGCTTGGTAGCGCGCCTGCTTTGGGAGCAGGATGTCGCAGGTTCAAATCCTGTCACCCCGACGAGCGAGCGCCACATGAAAGTTTACTTTCATGTGGCGCGAGCGAGGAGGGGTATGCAAGGCGAGCGAAGCGAGTCCTTGCTAATCCCCCGACGTATTGTTTTTCTTTTCTCGTTTTTTGTTGCGAGCGAGGAGGGGTATGCAAGGCGAGCGAAGCGAGTCCTTGCTAATCCCCCGACGAATTGGTGTTGAGTGGTGGGGGGCAAGGCGAGCGGTGCGAGTCCTTGCTAATCCCCCGACGAAATGGTGTTGCTACGTACTCGTTTTTGCGGTGTTGATGGGTCCGTAACCGTGCCCTAAATCCCCTCGGGCCGCGGCAAAATAAACCACCCGGCTCTAGGCACGCATTCCAAGTTGACCGTCCCGTACCCCAAGCGTTCCCCATCGGCAATGGGAGCCAACCCTTCCATCTCTAAGCTGACTTGGCGAGCCTCGTGAAAAGTCACCCCGGGAGCGCCAGCGAATTTCCCCCTCTTGGCAGCCAGTAAGGGACGAAGCACCTTCCGGCGGGGCATTGAGCTCAACGTCGATATCGAGAAAACCCCGTCGTAGCTGGAGGCTTGCGGAGCCACTACCACACCGCCTCCATAGCACTTTCCATTGGCTACGGCGCATAACGTCAGGTGATTCTCGCCCCAAACCACCCCGTCGAGACTGAGACGAACCGGGCGGGGATGGAACTTCGCCAGAATAATTAACAAGGACAAGATGTAGCGTAGCGAACCGTGCGGCCAGCGCATTTCCTGGGTTTTATCCGCCACCATTTGGTCAAACCCTACGCAGGTAATGGTGGACCACCAGCGCTGGCGTTCTTTGCCGCGCAAATCGGTAAAAGTCGCGAGTCCCAGGTCGGTTTGACTAACGAAACCATCCGCGATGATGCCCGCGGATTTACGCGGATTCAGCGGAATCCCATAGTGACGGGCATGGTCGTTGCCAGAACCTGCCGGAATAATCCCCAAAGGCTTGTCCGAACCAACCTGCTCCTGCAGGACCAGCGAAAGAATCCCGTCTCCACCGGAAACGACGATGGCGTCCACCGTGGAATCAGCCGCAGCCCGGCGAGCCGAATCCCGGGCTTGTGCCGCAGTATCACTTGGAAAATCAACAATCTCCAGACCGCGTTGCTCCAGTACTTTCCGGGCTACCCGAGCAGTTTTGCGGGCGTGGCCTTTGGCGGAGGCCGGGTTCAAAATGAAGGCGACACGGCGGATGTTACGTGTTTCTTGGCGATAGCACCCCTCCGAGGGTGCGGTTTCGGGACCGTCCAGAGGACGGTCGTTCGCGTTAGCGCTGTCTGGAGGTCGGCCTGGTTGCGTGCTGTCCGAAATCTGGTCGTCAGGAAGTTGCTCGTCCGCTTTCGCGTTGTCTGGAGGCCGGTGTTCTGACATGGCTTACTCGCAATTCGGCGTCTTTACCGGAAAATCACGGTGCGGTTGCCGTTCATCAACACGCGATGCTCGGCGTGCCACTTCACGGCTTGAGCCAAGACTCGACGTTCCACGTCCTGACCTTGTTTACGCATATCGATGGCGGTAAACGTGTGATCCACTCGGGAAACGTCCTGTTCAATGATGGGACCTTCATCCAAATCCGCCGTGACATAGTGCGCGGTGGCCCCAATGAGTTTCACGCCCCGGTCGTGGGCCTGGTCATACGGCTTTGCACCCTTGAACGACGGCAGGAACGAGTGGTGAATGTTGATGATGCGCCCGCTCATCTCCCGGCACAGTTTGTCGGAAAGAATCTGCATATAGCGGGCCAACACCACCAGCTCGACCTTTTCCGCGGCGACCAAGTCAAGCAGCTGCCGTTCCGCTTCGGGTTTATTGTCTTTCGTGACCGGCACCAAAATAAACGGCACTTGATAGAACGTTGCGATGGGAGCCAAATCGGGGTGGTTGCCCACGACCGCTTTCACATCAATTGGAATCGAGTGATCACGCACACGATAGAGCAGGTCGGACAGGCAATGTCCCTCTTTGGAAACCATGATGACGGTGCGCAGCGCCCGCCCAATTTCGTCCAAGTCCCAAGCCATCTGAAAATCGGCAGCTAAAGCCTCCACCCGGGCGTTAATGTCGTGAACGCTGGGAACATCCATCTCCACTCGCATAAAGAACAGTCCCGTGTCGGTGTCTGCGAACTGGGCCGATTGGATAATATTGCCCCCCGCGCCGGCTACCATACCGGATACGGCGTGGACAATTCCGGGTCGGTCGGGGCAGGAGAGGGTGAGCACCAGCTTTATGGTTTCGCTCGACTTCGTTTCCGTCATGGTTCTTAGCATACCTTTTCCGCACGGTTTCGTTTAGGACTGAGCCGACAAGGGGTGTGCTTCAGCGGGGTCTTTCACAAGGGTCTGCGGTGAGGCTGGTTTTTCGATTGGTTGTTAAGTTGCCTCTGCCTAAGTGATACCGGTGGCCTTAGACGATAACGGTAGTGAGGTCCAGGGCGGAAACCGGCGAAAAATCCGCCCGGCTGGGGGAATTCGTATCCGCAATCGCCGCCGTGATAGCCGCAATCTGCGCGCCGTTGTCGGTACAGAACTTCAGCGGGGGAATCCGCAGGGTGACGCCAGCACGCGCGCATTCCTCCGTCAGCCATTCGCGAAGCCGGGAATTAGCGGAATATCCGCCGCCCACCACCAGGGTTTTTGCCTCGAAATCGGTTAGTGCCCGCATAGTCTTGCTGACCAGGGAGTCGTTTACGGATTCCGAAAAACCGCGGCAAATATCCGCTACCGGCAGCCAGGGTTTGCCCTCACGCGCGGGGGCGAAATCCTCGGTAAAATCCGGGCGGCTACGAACTTCCGGGGCGGCTTCAATCTGACCCACATAGCGAGCCACCGCAGTTTTCAGCCCGGAGAATGAAAAATCATAAGGGTGGGTTTTCGCGTATTTTGCTCCGGCCAGACCGCGCGGAAAGTCAATTGCCTCCAGTCTGCCTTCGCGGGCCAGGCGATCTACGTGTGGCCCTCCCGGATAGGGCAGTCCCAGCACCCGCCCGACCTTATCAAAGGCTTCCCCCGAAGCGTCGTCAAGGGTGCCGCCCAGTTCCCTGATTCCACCTTCAACTGCAAAATCAGTGATGAGCAATAGGTTTGTGTGCCCACCGCTGACGACCAGTCCCACCGCCGGCAGTTCCAGTTCACCGTTGACCAGCTGGTCCACCGCCAGGTGTCCGATGACGTGATTCACCCCGTAAAGCGGCTTACCAGTAGCGGCGGCCAGGGCTTTTGCTCCGGCGATTCCTACCGCCAGCGAACCAATCAACCCCGGACCAGCGGACACACCAATCTGGTCAATGTCTGCGAGCTTCACCCCCGCCTCGTCTAATGCCTCACTGACCACGGGCAGGAACGACTCCAGATGCGCCCGCGAAGCAATTTCGGGAATAATCCCGCCATAGCGGGCATATTCATCCATCGAGGTCGCTACCACATTAGCTAGCAGCTGGGTTTTGCCCGCTACAATGGCGGCTCCAGTTTCATCGCAGGTAGATTCGATTCCTAAAGTGAGTTTTGCACCGTTAAACACGCCTACATTTTAGTTGGTTTTCCCTGGCGTTTAAATTTCCGCATAGCGCCGACACAGAATAGTCCGATGTCGGCTACCCAAGCGCGTAGCGATTAGCGTCAAATCCTCGCCGTTCTTCTCGGTTGTGGTCAGCAGTTTTCGGCGCAGCTGGGAGGGGGACACATCGGCTCCGCGTTTCTTAATTTCCAAAGACCTGAGTGGTCGCGCCTTTAGCCCAGCGCGAATCTTCTTTTCGTCCAAAGGCAGGACTTCCAGAACCTTGAACCAGCCACCTAGTTTCGTGTCTGCTGTCTCTGGGGCAGTATTCCGGGTCAGATAGGCGATTTTTTTCGATACCGTTTTTGTGTATGTTTTATCTGCAACTTGAGCCAGCAGTCCCGCCCGGATGATTGCGTCATCAGGTTCAAAAATCCATTCCCCCAGTTCGTCTTCGGTCGCGATAGTCTCGCTCAACTCGGCAGGCGTGTTGCACGGGGCAGCAGTTTCATCGTGCAGTTCAGTCACAATCTTTCCGTTCTTGTCCATCAACAGAGCGGAGCGTCCCTGTTGGCGAATCAAGTCGCCCAGCCAGATTCCTGCCTCCACAAGTTCGCCTCCCACAGAAATCCACTGGGTTTCGCACGGGGCCGGCAGGGCTTGATAGTTGATTCCAGGGGCAATCTTTACACCAAGGTTCCCGTGCGGAATCTCGTCTTGCCAAGCGAGAATGCGGGAAAGTGGGGGTTTCCAAGACTCCGGCTGCAGTCGCCTGCCTGAGGCATCGCGCCGGGCTGGGTCCGCGAACGCGCCGTCCACCCCTTCGGCACGCAACTGTTGCCAATCCAGCTCCAAAATATCTGCTTGCGTGACCCGAGCCTCGGGATAGGCACGCAGGTTCATCAAAGCCGCCGCTGCGGTGGCCTCATCGAGTTCAAACGCTGTTACCAACAGCCCCAAACCGGCCAACGCCAGCGACTCAGTCCCTAACCCGCAACCCAAATCAGCGACCTTGTGACAACCGGCGTCCCGAAAACGTCCGGCGTGTACGGCAGCCACCGGTAAACGCGTGGCCTGCTCCAAACCATCCCGGGTGAACAGCATGCCTTGCGCGAAATCTCCGAATTTGACCCGCGCAGCCTCGCGCAGCTCCAGCTGGGTCAAAATGGCTGCCACCAGCTCCGGCGCGACACCGCGTTTCCGTAAACCTGCGCTCAATTGGTCTGCGAGCGCCGGCGTGTAGGGTCCGAGGGTTCCCAAGGATTCCAGCAATTGGAATCCGTCTTTGCTCAACACGGGCACCAGCGAACTTACAGCCATAGTTCAATCCTAAGGGTGACCGGAGCCAAAGGGGGAACCTCACGGTACGGCGCCAAAATAGAGGGACATGAAAGCGACTTAGCACTCGGGTTGCGAGAGTGCTAAATGCGGCATAAAATACAAATCGACTGGCAGGGTGCCACCCGCGACGGCGCTCGGTTGGTGAAATATCATCAGGAACTTAGAGAAAGGGCAATCGCAGTGTCGGTTTGCATTAAACCTTTGGAAGATCGGGTTGTTATCAAGCAGCTGGAAGCGGAAACGGTTACCGCTTCGGGGCTGGTCATCCCGGATATGGCAAAAGAAAAGCCGCAGGAAGGCACCGTCGTGGCGGTAGGCCCCGGTCGCGTTGACGACAAGGGCGTGCGTGTGCCGATGGATGTCAAGGAAGGCGACAAGGTCATTTACGCCAAGTACGGCGGCACCGAAGTCAAGTACCAGGGTGAGGAATACGTTATTCTCTCCGCTCGCGACTTGCTCGCTGTAGTTGAGTAATCGATACACGCTCTTTGAAAAGGCCGGACGTATGTCCGGTCTTTTCTGTTAAGTTATAGATTCACCCGTCCCGGTCCTCCCCAGCTCGGCAACGTCGAAACCGTGGGAATATGAGGGGCGCAGGGGATACCTGTTACGCTTGCTAAACAGCCCAGTCATCTCAGCGCGCCAATCTCTTGACGGGTTTCCGTACCGCTACTACGCTGGAAAGCATGACTAGGAAATTAGCATTAGTTCGTCGCCCCAGCCCCAAAATGGCTGATGGCATTGTGACACACATTGAAAAGTCTGCCGTCTCTTATGATCTGGGTTTGCGCCAGTGGGAAGGCTACGTCAAGGCACTCAATGATAACGGATGGGAAACCGTCGAGGTCGAGCCCGCTCCGGATTGCCCTGATTCGGTATTCATTGAGGATCCTGTTTTCGTCTATGGGGATCTCGCTATCATCACTCGCTCTGGAGCTCCGGAGCGTCGCGCTGAGGTTGCGGGAGTTGAAAAGGCTGTTCGCGACGCTGGGTACCGCGTGGCTTACATCAAGGAACCCGGCACCGTAGACGGGGGAGATATCCTGAAGTTTGACGGTAAAGTCTGGGTCGGACAAACTCCCGGTGGCCGCACCAACGAAGAAGGGGTGCGCCAGCTTGCCGAGTACTTGAAGGAATTCGACGCGGAAGTCATCCCTGTGGAAATGACCAAGGTTCTCCACCTCAAGAGCGGCGTCACCGCCTTGTACGACGGCACCGTAGTCGGCTACAAACCGCTGGTGGATGACCCGACCGTGTGGGACAAGTTCATGGAAGTTCCCGAAGAACCCGGTTCTCACGTCGTTCTGCTCGAGGATAACAAGATTCTGATGTCTGCTGCCGCGCCCAAGTCCAAGGAACTCTTTGAGAGCATGGGTTACGAGGTGGTCGCGGTAGACATCGGCGAGTACGAAAAGCTCGAAGGTTGTGTGACCTGCCTGTCCGTGCGTCTGCGCGGTGACGTGGGCTAACGGGCAAACTGGACTTTTCGCCACAATCCGGCGCGTCCGAAATATAACGCTTCGGCGGGCGGAGCAGGCGATTAGGTTTACGGTTATATAGACATTTTGGGGGCTGAGCCACTGGCTCAGCCCCCAAAATATATGCAATTTCTAGCGGCGGATTCGCCCCCGCCCGGGCTCTACAGGTTTAAGCGGATTTAGCCTCCCGTTCCTTCCAGTAAGCGGCGCGTTCCTCCTCAGTCATGCCGCCCCAGATGCCATAAGGTTCATGGGCATTCAGAGCGTAATTGCGGCACTGTTCCAATACTGGACAAGTCGCGCAAATCGCTTTGGCCTGCGCGGCACGCCGCCGCCGGGTTCCCCCGCGTTCACCGTCTGGATGGAAGAAAGCCGCCGTCCCCAAATCCTTACAGGCAGCTTCATCCTGCCATTCCCAAGATTCAATAGTCGGAGCGGGGAGATACGTTACATTACTCATTTTCTTCCTTTCCCTCGCGGTGTTTTCTTACTCTTCAAGATTAGGGGGTGTGCCGGCAATCCAGCGTCCTACCACAGGACGATTTAGGCTCGCCAGACCGTCCTTCAGTAGTAGTGAACCAAATTCTGAACCCAATTCGAACGAATCGCCGGCAAATCCGGCTTGAACTGCGATTCCCACCCCGTCAGCACTGTTAGCGCTGGAGCGTTAGAATAAACATCAGCATTAAACGAATTATTCCCAGGTATTTAAGGAAGGCATATGAGCGAAATCACGAATCCCTTGCAAGACCTTGAAAATGGTGTTGAACCGCGGTTTTTGACCGGTTTGACCTACGATGACGTGCTGTTATTGCCAGAGGTTACAGATGTGATTCCCGCCGAAGTGGACACGTCCACTCGCTTTTCCAAAGAAATCAAGCTGCATATCCCCTTGATTTCCGCCGCTATGGACACCGTGACTGAATCGCGTATGGCGATTGCTATGGCGCGTCAGGGCGGCATAGGGATTTTGCACCGTAACCTTTCCATCGAGAGCCAAGCCCAACAGGTGCGTCAAGTGAAACGCTCCGAGTCGGGCATGGTGACTGATCCCGTCACCATCGGCCCTAACGCCACCATTGAACAGCTCGACGAACTGTGTGCCAAGTACCGGGTATCGGGCTTGCCCGTCGTGACTGACGACTACGAATTGCTGGGTATCATTACCAATCGCGACCTGCGTTTCGTGCCCACCACCCAGTGGGGCACCAGGACAGTGCAGGAATGCATGACGCCGATGCCGCTGATTACCGGGCGCGCCGGTATCTCTCGCGAAGAAGCGATGAAGCTGCTGGCAGAAAATCGTATAGAGAAACTGCCTTTGATTGATGAAAACGGTAAGCTAACCGGCCTCATTACGGTCAAAGACTTTGTGAAAACCGAGCAGTTCCCGCACGCTACCAAAGATTCCCAAGGTCGTTTGGTGGTGGGCGCTGCAATCGGCTACTGGGGAGACGCGTGGGAACGCGCTCAGGCCCTGGCCGAGGCAGGCATCGATGCCCTGATTGTGGATACCGCAAACGGCGGGGCCAAGCTAGCTTTAGAGATGATTACGCGAATCAAGAACGATTCGGGGTTCTCAGGGGTGCAAGTTGTGGGCGGTAACGTCGCCACCAGGGAGGGCGCACAAGCCTTGATTGATGCGGGCGTTGACGGTGTCAAGGTCGGTGTTGGTCCGGGATCTATTTGTACCACTCGTGTGGTGGCTGGGGTGGGGGTGCCTCAGATTACCGCCATTATGATGGCTGCAGAAGCGTGTGCCCGCGCGGATGTGCCGCTCATTGCCGACGGTGGTTTGCAGTATTCCGGCGATATTGCCAAAGCCTTGGTTGCCGGCGCTCAGACAGTGATGCTGGGTTCCCTGTTGGCTGGCTGCGAGGAATCCCCAGGTGAACTCGTGTTCATGAATGGTAAACAGTGGAAGCACTACCGCGGGATGGGTTCGCTCGGAGCCATGAGTTCGCGCGGCCGCAAGTCCTACTCAAAAGACCGTTATTTCCAGGCCGATGTCTCCAGCGACGACAAGATTGTTCCCGAAGGCATCGAAGGCCAGGTTCCCTACCAAGGTACCCTCGGCTCGGTGGTGTATCAGCTGGTGGGAGGGTTGCACCAGTCGATGTTCTATACCGGGGCACATACCATTGAGGAGCTGCGCCATCGGGGTCGTTTTGTGCGTATCACCCAGGCAGGCTTGCGGGAATCTCATCCTCATGATGTTGAAGTCACCGTGGAAGCCCCGAACTATCAACGTCACTGAGGCTGGGGATTTTCGCCTCCAGGGTGTGTGAGAGACTTTGGCTATGAATGAAATGAATGACATGAATACCCCCTGGCTTCATCAGGAAGTCTTGGGTTTCGACACGGAAACGACCGGTGTCTTTACGTCTCGTGACCGTATCGCTACGGTGTCGCTGATACGTAGGATAAACGGCGAGGATTCGCCGCTTTACTGGGTCATCAATCCTGGCGTTCCCATGCCTCCCGCTGCCGGTCGGGTTAATGGTCTGACTGATGAATACTTGCAGGCTAACGGGGTTGAGCCGCGAGTTGGACTCGAGGAAGTTGCGGGTATTATCGCGGAAACTATGCGGCGGGGAGTGCCCGTAGTCGGTTTCAACGTCACCTTCGATTTCGCGATTCTGGAAGCGGAACTGAAACGTCACGGCTTGCAAACCTTACGCCAGCGCCTGGAGGGACAGTTAGAGCCGATTGTCGATCCCTTGGTGTTGGATCGAATCCTAGATCGCTATCGGAAAGGGAAACGTAACTTGGCCTCCGTCTGCACCGCCTATGATTTGCCGTTGCGTGACGATTTTCACAACGCTCAAGCCGATGTTGCCGCGACTTTGGATTTGCTCGGTGCCATGTCTGAGCGATTTCCGGAATTGCTGGAAATGGGTCCCGGGGAGATTATGCAGTTCCAGGCGGAAGGCCATAGTCAATGGGCTCAGAGTTTCAACGAGTTCATGGCCGCGCGAATACCGGATTTTCATCCGGTATCCTTGCGCTGGCCTCAGTTTTAGCGCCGCCAGTGGGTGTGTCGGGTTAAGAGTAGGGGAGTATAACCAGTGAAATCGACCGAGAAGTCTGAACAGGCACCTCAGCGCCCTGTAGTCAACTTTGTGGCTGCGGGCGAGGGCCGTTTTTTTGATATTTTCATGACCTTGTTTGTAGCGCTGCTACTCATTTCGAACATCTCCGCCACCAAACTCATCGGCGGACCGTGGGGATTGATTTTTGATGGCGGAGCCGTCATGTTCCCCTTCACCTACATCCTGGGGGATATCCTCTCGGAGGTTTATGGATTTCGTGGGGCGCGCCGGGCGGTCCTGACCGGGTTTGGGATTTCCATCTTGGCATCGGGCCTGTTCTTCCTGGTTGCCAAAGCGCCGCCGGCCAGTGGAGACTTTATCACTCCTGCTTTCGCTCAAGTTTTCGGGTTCGTTCCGCGTATTGTGGCGGCTTCCCTGGCGGGGTACGTGCTGGGGCAGTTGCTAAATGCTCTGGTGTTGGTGCGGATTAAGGGTCGCACCGGAGAGCGTTTCCTCTGGCTTCGCATGATAGCCTCGACCCTGGTCGGGGAGCTGGTGGACACCCTCGCGTTTTGCACCATCGCTTTTGCCGGGTTGATTTCGGGGCCGGAATTTTTCAACTACGTGCTGACCGGTTACGTGTACAAGTGTGCGTTGGAAATCATCATGTCGCCGCTCAGCATTCAGGTCATTGGGTGGGTGAAACGCGGTGAAAAAAATTATGTACCGATTGATACAGAAATGTCATCTTCTCAAACTCTCAAAGCTAATAATGGACCAATCAGTACAGAAACTATTTCTTCACAACGTTCTTAACCTGGGGTGATGATTGGGTGAATGAAAATTTTGAGATTGTAGCGCGTCTGGGTCAGCTGGGGCGAGCGGG
Source organism: uncultured Mobiluncus sp. (assembly GCF_963511525.1). Lineage (NCBI taxonomy): Bacteria > Bacillati > Actinomycetota > Actinomycetes > Actinomycetales > Actinomycetaceae > Mobiluncus > uncultured Mobiluncus sp. The sequence continues at coordinate 14,263 of NZ_CAUPIY010000001.1, forward strand.
GGTTATCCACACTCCCCACGGAGACATTCCCACCCCTGCTTTTATACCGGTCGGTACAAAAGCGACGGTGAAGGCGCTCGTCCCCGAGATGATACGGGAACTTGGTGCGGCGGCGGTGCTGGCTAACGCTTACCACCTCTATCTGCAGCCAGGTCCGGAACTCGTCGATAGGTCCGGTGGCCTGGGGGCTTTTATGCACTGGGATGGGCCAACTTTCACCGATTCTGGCGGATTCCAAGTCCTCAGTTTGGGCGCAGGATACAAGAAAGTCCTTAGTCAAGAATTCGCCGCCTCGGCTCGGGAGCGTAGTGTCTCGCGCGATCAAGGCAACCACGAACGTTCCGGGGACAAACGAAAACTTTTGGAACAGGCCGAAGAAGCCGCTGAACTGTCGCCTCCAGATAAACGTCAAGCTCACCCCGGCTTAGCGCGGGTTGATGACGACGGCGTTAATTTTCGCTCACACCTGGATGGAACCAAACATCGGTTTACCCCGGAAATCTCGATGCAGATTCAGCACCACCTGGGCGCCGATATTATTTTCGCTTTCGATGAGCTAACCTCCCTGCTGCATTCCTATGACTACCAGGTAGTTTCCTTGGAACGTACCCGAAAATGGGCAGAGCGCTGTCTGGCGGAACATGAGCGGCTCACCGTGGAACGTGCCGACAAGTCTTACCAGATGCTGTTCGGAGTTATCCAAGGAGCGCAATGGGAGGATTTGCGCCGCCGCGCCGCACACGACCTCGGGGGAATGGAAATCTCGGGGCGTCGCTTTGACGGATTTGGCATCGGAGGCGCCTTGGAAAAGGAAAACCTCGGCGTGATTTGTTCCTGGGTGTGTCAAGAGCTACCCGAGGACCGTCCGCGTCACCTGCTGGGAATCTCAGAACCGGAAGATTTCTTTGCCGGCATTGAAAACGGAGCTGATACCTTCGACTGCGTCTCTCCGTCTCGCGTGGCTCGCACCGGAGCAGCGTATTTGCCTACCGGCAGGACGAATGTGGCGCGGGCAGCTTTCCGAGAGGACTTTGGCCCTCTCCAGGAGGGCTGTGGCTGCTATACCTGCACAAACTACACTCGCGCCTACCTCCACCACCTGCTGAAGGCCAAGGAAATGCTGGCTTCGACACTGCTGACCATCCACAACGAGTACTACACCGTTCACCTGGTCCACAGCATCCGTCAGGCTATTATCGCTGGTGAGGATGCGTATCGGGACTTTAAACACCGAACTTTAAGCCAGCTGGGGCGGGAGTAATTGTTGTGGCAGGGCAACGCCGGGAACTGGTCTCTGGCGTTGCCAGTCGCACCCGCTCGAGGTGCATTTTGGTAGGCTGAATCCATGAATGAAGAAGTCCAGATTGGGCGCGGTAAACGGGGGCGTCGAGCCTATTCTTTCGATCAAATCGCGGTGGTGCCCTCTCGCCGCACGCGAGATCCTCGCGATGTCTCGCTGGCTTGGCAATTTGACGCATATTATATGAAAGTTCCGGTCATGGGTGCGCCGATGGATTCAGTGATGAGCCCGCAAAATGCCATCGCCTTGGGAAAAATGGGCGGAGTCGGGGTCCTGGACTTGGAGGGGCTGTGGACCCGATACGTTGACCCTCTGCCCCTATACGAAGAACTGGCAGCACTCGACGAAGTCGGAGCGAAAGCCACCGCTAAGCTGCAGGAAATTTACAACGAGCCCATCAAGCCGGAGTTAATGCGGGCCAGGTTGGAAGAAATCAAAGCTGCTGACGTCATCGTGGCCGGAGCTATGAGCCCGGCCGGCACCCAAAAATTGTGGGAACATGTGGCGGATTCGGAGCTTGATCTGTTCGTGGTACGCGGTTCTACCGTGTCCGCGGATCATGTTTCCTCCCAAGCAGAACCGCTGAACCTCAAGCAATTCGTGCATCAGGTGGACATTCCGGTTATTGTCGGGGGTGTTGCCACCTATACCGGAGCGCTGCACCTGATGCGTACCGGTGCGGCCGGAGTGCTGGTCGGATTCGGCGGGGGAGCCGCCTCCACCACTCGCCGCACCATGGGTATCCACGTCCCGATGGCGACGGCGGTAGCGGATGTGGCGGCGGCACGGCGGGACTTCTTGGATGAATCCGGTGGTAGGTATGTTCACGTTATCGCTGACGGCGGCATCGGCTTTGCGGGAGACGTGGTGAAAGCCATCGCTTGCGGGGCTGATGCGGTCATGTTGGGCAGCGCTTTGGCCAGGGCTTACGAGGCGCCCGGACACGGATGGCACTGGGGCAGTGAAGCGCACCACTCAACCTTGCCACGCGGTTCCCGGGTCAAAGTCGGCACTGTCGGCACCTTGGAGCAAGTTATGTTCGGTCCTGCCGACAATGCTGAAGGGACCCTCAACATGATGGGAGCGCTGCGCCGGACGATGGCCACGACAGGTTATACCGACGTCAAGGAACTCCAGCGAGTCGAAGTGGTTACCAGCTATTGAGTACCTCCCGCTTAGCCCCAAAAAAGCCAGGTAAAACCCAGTTTGCGGCATTGCAAACTGCCGCGGGTCGCCGCGCTAATCGCGTGGTGCTGGGGCTGTTTTGGCTCATGACACTCGGCCTGATTACGGTTTTTGTCGCGGCGGGGCAGATTCTGGACTCTTACCTACACCCCGAATGGTCCTTTCCTGCCACCCCTCACTGGGTTTTCGCAATTTTGGGCATCGTCCTGGTATTTGGGGCACACTTTTCGTTGTCGCGGCGCTCGACGCGGTCTCAGATACGTGAAGAAAATCACGTTCGACAAGCTCTTTTGACCCAGAGTTTTCGCACCGGACCTGCGCGGATGAATCAGGAAAGCGCCGGAAAGGTTGTGGCATTAGCGACCGAATCAGCCGAAAAGTTTACCCGGTATCGTCAGGGGTTCCTGCCTCAGGTGCAAGGCTCTTTCAGCGCGCCGGTGCTGATAGTGGCGGCGATGGGGATTTTTGTTCACCCTTTCCTGGCGCTGTTGCTGGCGTTGTGCCTGCCGTTGGCAGCCGGAACGGTGTGGCTGTTCCAAAAGCTCTTTCGGCGTTCCTCGGCGAAATCCGCACGGGCCCGGGCGGCTTTAGCGGCAAACTACCTGGAAGTATTGCAGGGACTCACAACCCTGCAGCTACTGGGGGCAGCGGACCGGATTGGAGGCAAACTGGAGACAGTGGGCGAAGAGAATCGGCGAGCCACCATGAGCCTGCTACGTTCCAATCAAGTCATTATTTTTGTACTCGATGCAGTGTTTTCGCTGTTCGTCATCACGTCTGTGGCCGCCCTGTCAATGTACCTAGTGTCTCTCGGGGAGATGACTTTGGGCAAAGTGGTGACGGCGCTGGGCCTGGCGATGTTGCTGCTGGAACCGATTGACCATTTCGGGGCATTTTTCTATATAGCGATGGGCGGACGGGGCGCCGGGCGGGCCATCTTAGGATTCATGCACTCGCGGGCTAGCCATTCGGCTGCCAGCTGCGAGGATGCCTCCGTTGCTCTTCACAGTGATGCTGAAGTTACGGGTGAGGACGTTCCTGCGGGAGATGCTGAGATTCCCACGGCGTATCTGGAAAATGTCGGTGTTCGCTACGGGAATCAGCAAGTCCTCCAAGGGGTGAACCTCAGAGTGACTTCCGGCGAACGTGTGGCGATTGTGGGGGATTCTGGACAGGGCAAAACCACCTTATTGAACGTAATGAAGGGATTTTTGACTCCAAGTGAGGGCCGGGTAGAGGTCGCCGGTAATACCGCTGACTTGGCGCAGCGCTCGGCGTTAGTTAGTCAAAACACCTGGCTGTTTACCGGCACCGTGCGGGAAAACCTTCAAATGGCAGCCCCGCAGGCGTCTGATACCGAATTGTGGGATGCTTTGCGAGCGGCGCATCTTGATGCTGAAATCCAACAGATGCCGCTGGGACTGGACACTGCCTTGGGCGAGAACGGCATAGGCCTTTCAAGCGGACAGAAACAGCGTCTCAGCTTGGCGCGGGCCATCGGGAGCGGTAGAAAAATTTTGTTGCTGGATGAAGCGACCTCCCAAGTTGATTTAAATTCTGAGCGAAAAATTTTGGAGGCTCTCCAAGCCCTGGGGCGTGACTATACGCTCATCATGGTGTCGCACCGCGGGGCTCTGACTGCGCTGGCAGACCGGGTTTTACAGGTCGAGCACGGAAAGCTGGTGGAGCGGTGACACCCCTGGACAACGCATCAGACTCAAAGAACGCCGCGCCGTCTCTCTCGGCGGAGGGCCAGGACAGTTCCTCGTCCGCAACGCGTCCTTCCACACCAGCTGCAGCGGGGCTGCGGACAGTTATCAGCTGGCTGCTTTCCTCGACTCGCACAGTGTTGAGACCTGTAGCCGCTTCCACCCTTGCCAGGCTGGTCGATCAACTCCTAGGCATAGTCCTGTTCGTCATACCGGCAGTATTGGTTGCGAACCTGGTGATGAGCAATCTGGACTGCGGTTGTGTCCGCAGCGTGTCCGCCAATGTGGGGGGACTGTTGACAGTGATGGCGGGGACCGCGCTTCTGAAAGGCTTAGCTCGCTACCTGGAACAATACTGGGGCCACTTGGTTGCCTTCAAGGCCTTGGAACTGTTGCGTAACCAAGCCTACCGTGCCATTTATCCCCAAGCTCCCGCCATCGTGACTGATAACCACAGCGGAGAACTCTTGGCGCGGCTCACGAAAGATATAGATCGTATCGAAGTATTCTTTGCCCACACTTTTGCACCCGCGATAACGGCATTCCTGGTTCCCGGCATTGTTACCGCGGTGACTTTTGCAGTCGCACCCTGGCAATTTGGCGTAGCCGTGGCAGGAATTCTCATCGTAGGACTTATGATACCTTGGTACGGTATATCTTCTGGGCACATGGCCGCGCGAAATAAACTCGCAGCTCGCGGCCGTGTTGCCGCGGATGTCACCGACTCGCTGGGAGGCTTGGCGGAAGTAGTGGGATACGGCCTGTGCGAAGCGCGGCTTGCCGGCAGTGAGAGGCTGGGCGAGGAACTGGTCCGTGCCAGCCTGCGCGAGACTGACAAGTCAGCATTCCGCGGCGCGTTCCTCTCCGCGTGGCGAATGGCTGCGGTGCTGATTTTACTGGCGGTGGGGGCTGCGCTGTATCAGTCAGGCTCACTGGAAATGGCTGCCTGGATAGCGATAATGTTTGCGGTTTTGCGCTGCTGGGACGGGTTTAAAGCCGTAGTGGACTTTGGAACCGAACTGAATACCTCCCTGGCTGCGGCGCGACGTGTCTACCAGCTGACCCATGCCGGACTGGAGTTACCTGAGGGGCAGGAAAATGTGCGGCAAATCACCCCGTTGGCCGTGGAATTTAGCCAGGTTAGCTTTCGCTATCCCGAACCTACCAACGCGGCCCCACGGTTGGACAGGACAACGGGGACTATCGAACAAGTCAACCTCAAGTTAGCGCCGGGCTTGTGGACCGCCCTGGTGGGGGCGACGGGCGGCGGAAAGTCGACCCTGGCGCGACTTTTGCTACGTTTCTACGACCCTGATGCGGGAACGGTCTTTCTGGACGGGCGCGGTTTGCGCGAATACCGCCTCGCGTCCCTGCGCGAAGCGGTGTCTCTAGTCAGTGCCGAGTCAACAATTTTCGATATGACCATCGCGGAAAACTTACGTCTGGCCAGCCCACACGCTAGTGAAAGCCAACTGTGGTGGGCTTTGGCTATGGTAGGAATGGACGCGGAAGTGAAAGCAATGCCGGGGGGACTGCAGCATCGCGTGTCTTCACGAGGGGCAGCCCTCAGTGGGGGACAACGTCAGCGGCTTTCCCTGGCTCGTGCCCTCCTGCGCCAATCCCCAATCCTCATCTTGGACGAGCATACGGCGCACCTGCCTGCACCTTTAGCTTCCCGCATCAACGACAATCTGCGCGGCCTCACACCGCGCCCCACCGTTTTGGAGATTACACACAACCTGGATCAGATTGCCCAAGCCGATTGGGTTGCGGTGCTGGATTTGGGCCACATTGTGGAACAGGGGAAACCGCAGGATCTCCTGGAGAATCGGGATTCAGCACTGTGCCGCCTGCGGGGCCAAAGAATGCCGTAACTCGCCGCTCACCCACACCATTCCAGACCCGGCTGGCGCGAATAGAGAAAGCTATTGAGCGGACAAAACAGGACAAAATAGGGAATGGCATTACTTAGCTTTTGAAATAATTGTCCCCGCGATGGCAAAAGTGAGCCGATTTCTTAAGTTATTGTGAATAAACCCTGTATAAATCCAGTTAATTTGCGGTGTATGCTAGAGATTGTCGGCGTTCTTCGCTGACCATGCCATCTTCAACTCAACGCAGAGCAGGAAACAACATGAACAAAGCACAACGATTTAAGCGGTTCGCCATAACCTTTACCGGGGCGGTGGCTCTCGTCGGAGCCAGCCTGGTAGGCGTGTCCGGACTGACACCGGAGGCCAGCGCTTCCGAAAGCACTTACTTGATAGGCACCGGCATCTCCGATGTGACCGGCGCTATTGCGGAGAATGGTGCTTTCGGCTACGCCTCGCACCAAGAGATGAAAGGCCTGCAGCAACGTGTGTATGCCCATGCCTTTATCGTCGCTGATCAGGTTACCGGCAAGCGCGTGGTTTATGTCAGCGTTGATACCGGCGGCATTTTCAACGCGGTGCGGGTACGGGTTTTGGACAAACTGAAGGCAATGTATCCCGGCTTGTACGATGAGGGCAACGTGATGATTGGCATCACCCACTCGCATGTGTCGCCGGCAGGAACCTCCACCGATAAACTTTATGAAATCGCCGCGGAGGATAAGACTATGCACGGGTTCAGCCAACAGGTTTTGGATATCACCGTGGACGGTATCGTCAACGCAATTTCGAAGGCGCACAACAACCTCGAGCCTGGAACCATCGAGATGAAGCGCACTAACGTCCACGGCATTACTCGGAACCGCTCTCTGGGGGCGTACCTGCAAAACGATGACGTCAGCAAATACGACGACTCGGTAGAAACGACGATGGACCAGCTGGAGTTTACTTCCGCAGCCGGTGAGAAACTCGGCGTATTCAACTGGTTCTCAACTCACGCCACGTCTTTCCCGATGCACTGGGACCTGTATTCTGCCGACTCGAAAGGTTACGCGGAATACCTGTATGAACAGAAGTTCGGGACTGACCCGAATCAGGACAAGACTTTCGTGGCGGCGTTCCCTGCGTCAGGAACGGGAGATATGGTTCCCGTGGCGGGCAACTCGTCCTCCACCCCGGAATTCATGGGAACCTCCGATGATTACTACAACGCTGAAAAACATGGTCAGGAACAGTTCGACGCGTCTTGGCAGCTATGGAATAGTCCCGGAGACGCAGTTAAAGGCGCCGTTGACTATCGGGGACGCTACGTCCAGTTTAAGAACTATGTCGTCAACGCAGCTTATACGGAAGGCGCCGGGGACCAGAAACTCTGCGTCCCGGCTCGTGGCTATTCCTTTGCTGCTGGCGGCGAGAACGGCCCCTCGGGAATTCCTGGGATTTATGAAGGTATGACCAAGGATAGCTTCTCGATTCGCGATGTGGTCAAGAAGGTCGATCAATCCGACTTGGGCGGTTTGGTGCGCTTTGCCTTTGCCTCGATTTCTTGGACGGGCAATGATCCGTGCCAGGCCGAAAAGCCGGTTTTGCTTCCCGATGGCAAGTGGGGCTGGGCTTCGACCGTGGTGCCGGTACAGTTGCTGCGTATCGGCAATGTGGCTATCGTCGGTGTCCCGACTGAGACGGGCACTATGGGCGTACGCCACCTGCGGGAATCCGTGGAACAGATTTTGGCGCCGCTCGGTGTGGAGAAGGTCATCTTTTCCGGAGCTACGAACGATTACGCCGGTTATGTTTCCACTCGTGAAGAGTACGCCGCTCAGCATTACGAGGGCGCTTCCACCGAGTTTGGTCCTTATGAGCTGTCCGCCCTGCAGCAAGAGGTGGATGGCTTGGCCCAAGCTATGGTCGACGGCGCTGAGGTCAGCAACGATGCTTGGCCCAGGGTCAGCACGCGAGGAAAGGTCAATCGTGCCGGGGTCGTGCTGGACGACAAGCCGTTACGTCAACAGTTTGGCCAAGTGCTGATTCAGCCCCTCGAACAGTATCAACCGGGAGACACCGCGAAAGCGGTGTTCCGCGGGGCTCATCCCAAGAACAACTTGCGCGTGGGTGGGACTTTCCTCAAGGTGCAGCGTCAGGCCGAGGACGGGACCTGGCAAGATTACTTGACGGACCGTGACTGGGACACCAGTTACCGCTGGGAACGTGAAGGCGCCAGCTATTCTCGCACCACCGTCGAGTGGCGGATTCGCCAGGGCACGCCGGCCGGAACTTATCGGTTAGTGCAGGACGGCGACTGGAAGAACGGCTGGAATCACCGGATTATTCCCTACGAGGGGATATCTAATCCGTTCACCGTGAACTAGGGCTTAACGAAATTACTCCCTCTGGTCCGGGCAGCTGGTTTCCGCCGGCTGCCCGGACTTTTGATTTGGTCAATGCGGAGAATCGACAACAGTTGGTGGTGCAACAGAAGGGGCGGAGGGCTAGGCCTCCGAGCTGGGCCAGTAGCGCAGGGAATCTGGCAGATGCGGGCGGGACTTAACCGGCAGACGCGATACCACGTTCAGGTAAGATTCCTGAACCAGCACTTTCAACAGTTCCAGGTCGACTTCCGCGCCGGGGTACACGCTGATCCAGCGGTCTTTGTTCATATGCCAGCCGGGAGTGATTTCCGCATAGCGCTGGGTCAGCGCCAGGCCGTCCTCCGGCAGAACGGCCAAGTTCACAACCGGGGTGCCGTGGACCTCCACCATGACCACGAACCACTTCCCGCGCACTTTTACGGCCTCCCACTGCGGGGAATACACCCACGGCTCAGCACCGGGTAGCTCCAGAGCCACTGCCCGAGCCTGATCCCACAATTCCTCGGTTTTCATGCGTTCCCCCGTGACGTTTACCTGGTTTATTCACCCTCAAATGTAGTGCTTCTCGGTTTTATTGTGTATCGTTATGGCATTTTTGTGAGAGTTCCGACAGGGATTCAATTAGGCCGTGTCCGCTTCGATTGCAATCATGATGCTGCACCGGGTGAGGTAGCGCTGGATTCTCGGGGAATAAGGCTGGATACATCACATGTATAGCTGCGTGCGGGTTTACCAGCTAAATATTCAGTTAAGAGGTTTGCGGCGACCACCGCGTAGAGCGAAGGATCACGTGAAACGGCCGTAATGGCGGGGGAAGTAACTCGGCAAATGGGAGAATCTTCGCAAGATGCCAACAGTACTTGCTTTCCAATAGTTAGTCCGAGTTTGAGACAGGCTTTGACCCCTCCTACGGCTAAAACCTCGTTGTCATAGATGATAGCCGGCAGTCCTTCCAGAGGTGAAAGGAGGGATAACGAGGATGAAAGTCCCTCGTTTTCGGTTGAGTTAGCGCAGATTACGCTGCCAAAATTGATTCCGCTCTCATTACCGTAATCCTGCAAAGCCTCACAGCGGCGCTTGGTGTGCAGGAGCGCTTCGTTGCCGCCCACATAGGTGACACTGGTAGCTCCGCACATTTTGAGATGGGTAGCTAACGTTGCAATTAGGCCGAATTCATTTGTGACCAGGGAAGGGAATCCTTCCACTTGTTCCCCGACGAATACACCAGGAAGGTTAAGCTCTTCGAGGAGCCGCGCGCGCGGGTCTTGTGAAACCGGGTCGGTGATAACGACACCGTCCACGCGACGTTCCTTGGACCACTTCCGGTAGATTTCCAGCTCCTGGTCCATCGTGGTACAGGTCTGGAGGACCAGGCTTAAACCGGCGGCGGTGAGCTGTGATTCGAGTCCCAGCAAAAAATCGAAAAAGAATCGTTCGGAAACATAGGATTCACGGGAACGTGCGATGACATAGCCGATAGCTTCGGCACGGGCTCGTGATAGTGCCTGTGCCAGGGGATGTGGAACCCACCCTTTTTGGTGTGCTATCTCTAAAATACGTTCCCTGGTCGAGCGAGAGATTCCAGGGCGATTGTTGAGGGCAAAGGACACTGCTGTGATGGATACCCCTGCCTCGCGTGCAATGTCATCAATGGTGAGACGCTCCACCTCAATCACGCAACTCTCTGGAACTGGAAAATTAATTGAAATCCTTGTACTAAAGCGTTTTAGTAGCTACCATAGTACCAAATGCTACACGGAAGCAAAGGTGCTTAGATATGCATGAGAATCCAGAAATTCTGATCCAGCGGGTGAAACGTACGTTGGAAGAACGTTTGGTTCCTGCCATATATAGTCCTGTATCCCCGCTACGAGTCAGCGCCTGGCGTGTTCCTCGCGAAGGGGACGTCATTGGTGAGCCAGTTTCCTTCGCTGATATCCCAGACACTTTCCCCGAATTCACGGTGGGGCAATCCTGGGGAAGTGCTTGGGAAACCACTTGGTTCAAATTTCAGGGCACGGTTCCGGCTGTCGATTCCCTGAACTGCCGGGAAGGCGATGTGGTTGAAGCGCGTCTGGACTTGGGATGGTCTGATGTTTCGGCAGGATTTCAAGCGGAAGGTTTGGTACGGGATATCGCAGGAAATGCGATTAAAGCGGTTAATCCCCGTAACCAGTGGGTTCCTCTGCCGGTTGCGAAGCACGTGTCCCAGGATTTTCAGTTTTACGTTGAAGCTGCAGCGAACCCCTTGCTTTTGGATATACCTCCATTTCAGCCCACCGATGAGGGGGACAAACTTACTGCATCTACCGAGGATATTTATACCCTGCGCGCTGCTGAGATTGTGATTCGTCACGGCGATATTTACGATTTTGCCTTGGATGTGTCCATTTTGCTGGAGCTAGTGCAATCCGCTGCGCAGCTTACCTATCGAGAATTAGAAGTCCTGTTTGGTATTTCCAGTGCCTTAGATTGTCTTGATTTTCAACGCTTGTGCGACACCGTACCCCTGGCTCAGAAGCGTCTGCAACCACTGTTGGATCGTCCCGCCTTGCCCCGCGAGCACGAGCTTTTTGCGGTAGGACACGCACATATTGATTCGGCTTGGCTGTGGCCATTGCGGGAGACAAGGCGTAAAGTTGCGCGGACCCTGGCGAATGTTGTCCGTTTGCTAGAAGACGGTCATGAGATGGTGTTTGCGCTTCCGGCGGCACAGCACGTGGCTTGGTTAGAGCAAGATGAACCGCAACTCTTTGAGCGAGTAAAAGCACTCGTGGCAAAGGGAAAAATTGTCCCGGTGGGAGGCATGTGGGTGGAGCCTGATGCGGTTCTGCCTGGAGGAGAAGCCTTAGCCCGGCAACTTGTAGAGGGCTTGAACTATTTCGCAGAAAAATTTGACGTGAGCTGTCAAGAGATTTGGCTCCCCGATTCTTTTGGTTACACAGCGGCTTTACCGCAGTTAGCTCGTTGTGCAGGAATTTCGCGGTTCCTGACCCAAAAAATCTCTTGGAACCAAACCAATATATTTCCTCACCATACCTTGTGGTGGGAGGGTATAGACGGTTCGCGTGTCTTTACACATTTCCCTCCTGCAGATACCTATGGCTCAGATGTGACCGGAACTCAGCTACGCCACGCGGTCGAAAACTTTAAAGAAGCGGGGAGAGCAAATTCCTCAATGCTGCTTTATGGCTATGGGGATGGCGGGGGCGGCCCCACTAGGGAAATGTTGGAACGTTTGGCGCGAGTGCGGAATCTCGAAGGATTTGCCAAAACTCACCATGCGACACCACAGGAATTCTTTGACCAGGCTCAAGCAGAATATGACCAGCCGCCCACCTGGGTCGGAGAACTCTATCTGGAAAAACATCGCGGCACTCTGACCTCCCATGTCAGTGCCAAACAGGGGAACCGACGCAGTGAGGCGCTATTGCGTGAAGCCGAATGGTGGGCAGCAACGGCAGCCGTACGAGGGCTCCTGGACTACCCATACCAGGATTTTCAAAAGCTGTGGCACCAGGTATTGCTTTGTCAGTTTCATGACATTCTCCCCGGCAGTTCTATCGCCTGGGTTTACCGAGAAACAGCGGAAATTTATGCCTCAGTGCGGCAAAGTTGCGAAAGTATTATCGAGAAAAGCCTGCAAGCACTCGGGTCTGCGTCACCTACGAAGGCAGACCAAGCTGGTAATGAGTCCGCTAACGGGGACGAAGCGACAAGCACCTCGCTATGTTTGGCCAACGCCACGTCTTTCCCGATTCTCTCGGTTCCCAGCGGGGCAGGCGCGATGGTGGAACCGCCTGCAAATGACTTGCAGATAAATCGAGAAAAACACGAAATCTCAAATAGCTATCTGAAGTTGCGTTTCGACGAATCGGGTCGTTGTGTTTCTTTGCAGGATCGCCAGGGAGTGGAATTTATTCCCGCCGAAGCCCCGGCCGGAATTTTCCAGATACATCAGGATTTCCCCAATCAGTGGGATGCCTGGGACATTGACTACTTTTATCGGGGTTCACTGTGTACCCCATGCATGTCTGCCCCCGAACTGGGTCTGGAGGAGGACTTTGCCTGGGTGCGTTCTCGGATGACATTTGGCGATTCTGAAGCTGCGATTACCTGGAAACTTGGTGCGCACAATCGAGCGGTCGATATCTCAGTCGAGGCAGACTGGCACGAACAGGAAAAACTGCTAAAACTCGCTTTTGGGGTGAATCTTCACACAGACCATGCCCAATTTGAAACGCAGTTTGGTTACCTTACCAGGGCAATCCATGACAATACCTCTTGGGATGCGGCCCGCTTTGAGGTTAGTGCGCATCGCTGGCTCCGCCTCGAAAATGCTTCCTTAGCTCTAGCGATTGCCAACGATGCGACTTATGGTTGGGACATCACTCGACATCACCAAGACCGGGGAACCTATCAACTGGTGCGGGCAACCCTGGTGAAATCAGCCAAGTACCCTGACCCTCAACAAGATCAGGGACGTTTTACTTGGAACTTTCGGGTGCGTCCGCAAGCCACTGTGATGGAGGCTATCAGGGACGGGCAGGACATTAACTTGCGACGGCGCTACTACCATGGCAACCCTATTGCACCTCTTGTCAGTGTGGAAGGAGCGGTAGTGGAATCAATGAGCCTTTGCCCTGATGAAAGCGGGGATTTGGGGTTGCGCATATACGAGGGGACTGGAGGTCCGCAACAGGTGCGAATACGTATTCCCGAGGCTCAGCGTGTCTGGACGACGGACCTGCGTTATCAACCCAGCATAGAGGCTCCGGTCTTGCGTCAGATGGACGGGGAATACGTACTCGAACTGGGCGCATTCCAAATTGCAACTTTGAGAGCCAGCTTTAGTTCCTCTCAATCAGGGGAGGTTAGGTCGTGAGTTTGCAGACGGAACAATCCTCGATGAGATTTGGAGTGAATTACACACCACGGGAAGGTTGGTTCCATTCCTGGTTGGATTTCGACCCGGGGAAGGTCAGAGCTGACCTGGAACAGATTGCTTCGCTGGGAGTGGATCACATTCGAGTGTTTCCTCTTTGGCCGTTGTTGCAGCCCAATCGCAGCCTCATTCGAAGCCAGGCCATCGATGATGTTGGTACCGTGGTGAAGATAGCTCACGAGTGTGGGCTGGACACGACTGTCGATGTGCTGCAAGGACATCTGTCATCCTTCGACTTCCTGCCCTCCTGGGTTACAAGCTGGCACGAGGTGAATGTTTTCACTGATGAAGCGGCAGTGTCTGCTGAATCGCAACTGATTCTCACTTTGGGCAAAGCCTTGCGGGAACTGCCGGGGTTTAGCGGTTTGAGTTTGGGAAATGAATTTATCCAGTTTGCCGCACCGCGCCATCCTCAATCCCAAAAAATAACTCACGAGCAGGCAGAGAAGTGGTTGGAAACGCTCTTTTCACAGGCGCAACGTGTTGCGCCGGGTATGATACACACCTTTTCTCATGATGATGACATTTGGTTCGATTCGAAACACCCGTTTGTTCCTGGCGATGCGGTGAAATTCGGGGATAATATTACGGTTCATTCCTGGATCTTTGGTACCGTGGCGCCACATTATGGCAAGAGCGCCGTGGAGTTGACTTGGTTTGCGCGCTACCTGTGCGAGCTGGCCGATGCTTGGGCGCGTGCCTACGGTACCGCTCCTCGCCCGATTTGGTTACAGGAAGTTGGCGCCCCTGAACATTGGATAGAGCGAGAGGACATCCCGCAATTTGTCAGGGACACCGTGCTGAACCTACGCGGCGACTCTAATTGTGGGTTGAGTCCGAACCTGCGGGCGATTACCTGGTGGTGTTCACACGATGTCAACTCAGACCTTGCTGATTTTCCGCATTTCGAGCATAGCTTGGGATTGTTTGACCAGCATGGTGCCGTAAAGCCCGTTGGTCAGGCCTTCGCTGCGGCCATTAGAGAGTGGGGTAACCCTGGCCCCGCTCACTCCCGTGAGTCCCAAGAAATCGAACTTGGTACTCACAACCGGCAGCTTTTAAATGCGGACCAAGATTTTTTTGCTAACTGGGTGCGGTGGGCTAGAGAAGGGCAGGTGAAGCGTATAGAAATCAAGCTAGTGGAGGATTAGTTCCAAACCACATTTCAACTGTTTTATTTCCCATATACAACCACAAGGAGAAACATGAAATTGCGCAACATTGCCGTACCAATTGCGGCCCTTTCCCTTTTGCTAGCCGGTTGTACCGGTGGCGGCGCCTCAATCGGAGCTGCTGGAAGCGACCAAGCCCAGGAAATAACTTTCCAAACTTGGTCTCTGAAGAACGACCGTTTCACGCCGTACTTTGAGAAGCTAGTCGCAGATTTTGAAAAAGACAATCCCGGAACCAAAGTTAACTGGATTGACCAGCCAGGTGACGGTTATGAGGACAAAATTTTGCAGCAAGCAGATTCCGGCGAACTGCCTGACGTGATTAACCTTCCGCCAGAATTCGCCTATAAATTGGCGCAAGTCGATTTGCTGGTCGACTTGGAAGCCAAGGATGCCAAGAAACTTGATGAATACGTTGATGGCGCTACTAATGCGTACCGTTACCCCGACATCAAGGGACAATACGGTTATGCTTGGTACCTTGGTACGGATTTGAACTGGTTCAACACGAAAGCCATCCAAGAGGCGGGACTGGATACGACTAATCTACCTACCGACTTGGATTCTCTGTTTGACATGGCCAAGAAGGTTGCTGCCGCAACCAATGGAGAAGTGAAAATGATTGCGGACGTACCACGAACCGGTACCCTATCCGCTGCTGGCGTGAAAATTATTGAAAACGGTAAATTCGTGTTCAACTCGCCGGACGCGGTGAAAGTAGTGGAACGTTATAAGGATGCCTATGCTGCAGGAGCAATGCCACCGGAGGCTTTGAATGCCGATTACCTGGGTAACTCCGCGTTGTACAAGCAAGGTAAGACCGCCTGGACCACCGCTTCGGCCGGATTCCCCTCCGAATTGGAAAAGGAAGCTCCGACATTGCTGGAGAGTACAGTCTCCACGCCGCGCATCGGCCATGCTCCGCTGTTTATTCAGGGAATTTCCGTGTCCGCTAAGTCAAAGGCTCCAGATCTGGCAATGAAGTTTGCGCAGTACGTGACGAATAACACGAACCAAATCGAATTCCTGAAGATAGCCCAAGGATTCTTCCCCGGCACCAAGGAAGGTAATGAGAATCCGGACAGCTTTACTTCGGTGATTGAGATTCCGTTGCAGAAAACTGCTACTGAGCAAGCTGCAGCCGCTATCGGTGATGCAACTCCAGAGTATCCAATTCAGTTTACTTACGATATGGACAAGTACCTGCAACAGCAAGTAGCCTTAGCTGTCAAGGGTGACATCCCGGTTCAAGAGGCTTTAGATAAAGCCGCAGATTACGCAAATAAGAACCTCGGGAAGTAATTTCTGAATATTGCGAAAAGAGCGAGGTTCCAGGCGACATATCAGGAGATAAAATGAAGCCCCCACACAGGTATACTCCCTACGTGCTGTTAGCACCGGCGGTGATTTGGGTACTCGTGTTTTCAATTTGGCCTTTTTTGAACACAATCTACCTGTCTTTCACCAACGCTAGACCGTTGCGCACACCCGAGTTCACTGGGTTGACCAATTATGTGCAGTTATTTGCTGACGAGCGTTTCCGATACGCCGTGGTCACCAGTCTGCTCTACGTAGTTATTTGTGTGCCGTTGCTGACTTTCTTGCCGCTGTTCCTCGCCTTGTTGGTGCAGCGTAATGTGCCTGGAATCTCGCTCTTTCGTACCACCTACTATTTCCCAGTCATTGCCTCAGTAGTGGTGGTTGGTATCATCTGGAGCTGGCTGTTCGACTCGCGGGGCCTCGTTAACGAAACCTTCCAGTTCCTAGGGTTGACGCAGTCCCCCGTAAACTTTCTGATTAACCGCTGGCTGATTATTGTCTCGGCGGCTTTGCTAACGGTATGGAAAGGCCTGGGCTACTATATGGTGATTTATCTCGCTGCCCTAGGCAACGTTTCCCGTGAGCTGCACGAGGCGGCCGCCATAGATGGGGCCGGCTGGTGGCGTCGCTTCTGGAATGTCACCGTGCCGGGAGTCCGGGGTGCAATGATGCTGATTTCGGCGCTCATCACCGTGGCAGCAATCAGGGTATTTACTGAGATTTACGTACTCACCAACGGTTCTGGCGGCCCGGGCGGACAAGCACAATCGTTGGTGATGTTAATTCAGCAAACCGGAAAAGGACTAAATGGCAATCTCGGTTTCGCCTCGGCTGTTTCAGTAATTCTGTTCCTATTGACCATTGGACCGCTATTGTTCGTGGCCTGGATCAACCAGAAAACCGAATTCAAGGAGCTGCGTCGGGAACGTCGGATTCGGAAGGCGCAAAGAAAAGACATTAAATTCAATAAGGCGGTGAAATCATGAGTAAGACTCTGATGAAGCGTAGCTCTTCCCGTTCTTTTAATAAGCCTTCTCTGCCCAATATGGTGCTTCGCTACGTACTGTTGATTTTAATGATGATAATTTCTGTGGGGCCATTTTTGCTACAGCTCTCGCTGTCATTAAAGTCAAAGTACGAGGATGTTTATGCATTTCCACCCAAGTTTATTCCTGAACATCCGACTTTTGAGAACTATGCCGAAGTGGCGCGAAATATTCCCGTGTTCGATTACACCTGGCACTCCCTGCTGGTGTCGGTGGCCATGGTGGTGTCAAATGTGATTCTGGCCACTATGGCTGGCTATGCTCTGGCGGCCATGCGTTTTCGTTTTCGTGGTGTAATCTTGGCCTTGATTCTCTCCACGCTGATGCTACCCGGAGAAGTCACTCTGACCAGCCAGTATTTGACGGTGAAGGCATTGGGTGCGGCTAACACCTTGGTGGGGGTTTTCCTGCCGACTGCCATTACTGCGATTAACGTTCTCTTGATGGCTACGGCAGTGCGCTCCATCCCTCCTGCCGTTTTAGACGCTGCCACGATTGATGGGGCTTCAACGTTACAGCAACTGCGTTACGTCGTCTGGCCCAATGTGAGAGGAATGGCGATGGTGGTAGCTCTGATGTCTTTCATCCAAGCATGGGACGACTTCCTGTGGCCATTGGTGGTTCTTTCAGATCCAAAGAAGTACACGCTCACAGTCGGTATGCAGTACTTGCAGTCATCTTTTGGGACCAATCCCCGAGTGGTGGCTGCTGGCACGGTAATTGCGCTGATTCCTATCATTATTCTCTTTGCGGCCAGCCAAAAGATGTTCTTCCGCGGCGTGCAAGAGGGCGGTGTCAAGGGTTGATAGTGCAGGCATGCGAAAGGTGCGGCGTTTTGAATAATGCTCGCGTTTTATGTACATAAGGTACGCCGACCTATTGACAAACGATATATAAGTATCGATAATCGATATATGAACTTTTCTCGAACTTACGTAATTTTGTCGGAAGTTGCCTTGATTGCAGCTCTTCCCGGGGTGTTGTTGCTCCAGTTATTTTGCGTATTAGCGGCATGGGAAACGGGGGAGGAATTCCCCGAGGTTCGCCACCTGGTCGTACCATACGCGCTGGCGGCCGTAGCGGCGCTCATTTGTGTGCAGATACTGATTGTGGCGTTGATGATGCTGGTAAGGGCAGTTAGCAAAGGAGATTTTTTTACTGCTAAAACCATGAAATGGATTAATCTGGCGCGTCTCATGGTTGCTATCGGCCCCGGTATCGTCGCGATAACCGGTGGGCATATGAGCATTTTTACACCGGCAACCAGACCGGAGCCGCCACTTTTATTCCTCGGCGGAATAGTTTTGGGAGTGGGGCTATTCTCCCTGGTCAGCCTGGCTAAGAGTATTTTTCAAGCCGCACTGGACGATGCGGCAGAGTTAGCGGAGGTCATCTAAGTGATTACGGTAAATCTGTCGGTGTTGCTGGCCCAGCGAGGTATGTCGGTTCAGGACTTTGCCCAGGCTGTGGACATCACGGCGGCTAATGTCTCGATATTGAAAAATGGTCACGCCAAGGCAATCCGCTTCTCTACACTGGAAAAAATCTGCCGAGTTTTGGAGTGCCAGCCGGGAGACATTTTGAGTTACACTCCGCAGGGAGATAATCCGTCCTAACCTTTGGAATTTCTGAACCACAGGCAAAAGGTCACCTTGTTTGAGTCCAGAGAAAAAACTGGATAGAGTGGAATCCGCATTGAACCGGTCCGGACTGTTGAGCCCGGATATCGCCGGGGAGCTTCGGAAAGAACGGTTACGTGCCTTGCACGCGACTCACTAGACTCCGACGGGCAGGCCCGTTACAGCCATATTGAGCGGCTCACTTGGCCAACTCAATAGTCTGGCCGCACCGATTGGTCGGCAACCAGACTTTTGCGGGACCACGTGAGCAAGCGAGGTGGTACCGCGCCCACCGACAGAGTGTCGCAGGCGTCCTCGTGAATGAACGATTCGCGATAAGGACGAAGATGAGCGAGAAAAAACGCGGGTTCTACCCCAAACACCGGGACACTTCCCTGGACGCCAGCCCGAATTTTCCGAGCCTTGAAACTGAAACCCTGGCATTTTGGGCTGCGGATCATACTTTCCAGGCTTCTGTAGATGCTCGTCCCGCTGGTCAAGACGGCAGTAACGAGTTCGTGTTCTATGATGGACCGCCCTTTGCCAATGGCTTGCCGCACTATGGCCACCTGTTGACTGGCTACGTGAAAGACATCGTGGGGCGTTACCAGACCATGCAGGGACGCCGTGTGGAGCGGCGCTTCGGGTGGGACACTCACGGCTTGCCCGCCGAACTGGAGGCGGAACGCATTCTCGGCATCGAGGACAAGGAACAAATCGAAGGCCCGGGCGGAATGGGGATTGAGGCCTTCAACCAGGCCTGTCGCGAATCGGTACTGAAATATACCAAAGAGTGGGAAGAATATGTGACGCGCCAGGCGCGCTGGGTCGACTTCGAAAACGACTACAAGACCCTCGACCCCACCTTTATGGAATCGGTCATTTGGGCGTTCAAGACCCTGTACGACAAGGGGCTCATCTACGAAGGCTTCAAGGTGCTGCCGTACTGCTGGCACGACGGTACCCCCCTGTCGAACCACGAACTAAAGATGGACGACGACATCTACCAAAACCGCACCGACCAAACAGTCACGGTGGGAATGCGTCTGCGTGACACCGACGAGATGGTGCTGATTTGGACCACGACCCCGTGGACGTTGCCCAGCAACCTTGCGGTCGCCGTCGGGGAGGACATCGACTACGTGCGGGTCACGCCGACCCAGGGGGAGTTGCAGGGACAAACCGTAATCCTGGCCCAGGCGCGCTTGGCGGCTTACGAAAAGGAACTTGGGGAAAACCCGCAGGTATCCGCTCCTTTCAAAGGCTCTGAACTGGTTGGCCTGGAATACTATCCCATTTTCGATTACTTCGAGCAGGCCAAAGCTGTTGCCATCGCCGATGGCACGGCAGACCAGCCGGGACACGTGGGACCGGGATCGAAAGCCTGGACCATCATCAGTGCCGACTTCGTGTCCACCGAGGACGGCACCGGGCTGGTGCACCTCGCCCCGGCCTTTGGCGAGGACGACATGAACGTTTGCGCTACCCAGCAAATCGGGGTGGTCATGCCGGTAGACGGAAACGGAGTCATCACCGGGGAAGTCCCAGATTACGCGGGAAAGAACGTTTTTGAGGCAAACCGCTACATCATCGCCGACCTGCGCGACGAAACCGGCCCGGTGGCGACCCGTGAGGCGCGCCAGCGTCCCTACCTGGTGAAGGTCGCCTCTTACGAACACTCCTACCCGCACTGCTGGCGTTGCCGCAAACCGCTCATCTACAAGGCAGTGTCCTCGTGGTTTGTGCGCGTTACTGAGTTCCGCGACCGGATGGTGGAGTTGAACCAACAAATCACCTGGACACCGGAACATACCAAGAACGGTATCTTTGGTCACTGGCTGGCCGGGGCGCGCGACTGGTCGATTTCGCGCAACCGTTTCTGGGGTTCCCCGATTCCGGTATGGAAGTCGGACAATCCCGCCTATCCGCGCATTGACGTCTACGGCTCTTTTGCGGAACTGGAGCGGGATTTTGGAGTCAAGATTGATAACCTCCACCGGCCGTTCATCGATGAGTTGACCCGCCCGAATCCAGATGATCCCAGCGGAGAGTCCACGATGCGCCGCGTCCCGGAAGTGTTGGACTGCTGGTTCGAATCCGGCTCCATGCCTTACGCCCAGGTCCACTATCCCTTTGAAAATCGGGAATGGTTCGAGACGCATTACCCTGGCGATTTCATCGTGGAGTACATCGGTCAGACCCGTGGCTGGTTCTATACCTTGCACGTTTTGGCGACCGCGCTGTTTGACCGGCCGGCGTTCTTGAACTGTATCTCGCACGGTATCGTCCTGGGTGATGACGGGCGCAAGATGAGTAAATCTCTGCGCAACTACCCGGATGTCAACGAGGTTTTCGACAAGTACGGTGCGGACGCGATGCGTTGGTTCCTGATGAGTTCCCCGGTGGTCAGCGGGGGCAACCTGATTGTGACCGATAAGGGTATTCGCGACACGGTACGGCAAACGATTCTGCCGGTGTGGAACGCCTACTACTTCTTTACGCTCTATGCCGGCACCTGTCAGCAGGGCGCGGGCTACGAGGCGAAGCCCGTGGACGTGGATGATGCCGCGAGCGTCAACGCGCTGCCGATGATGGACCGTTATCTGTTGTCCGCCGCGCGCCAGCTGTTCCACGATTTGCGCACGGAGTTGGATAACTTCCACATTCCGGAGGCTTGTGAACACGTCCGCCAGTTCACCGAGGTGTTGAACAACTGGTACATTCGCATTTCTCGCCAGCGTTTTTGGGACGAGGATCCGGCCGCCTTTGACGTGCTCTACACCGTGTTAGAGGCGCTGATGCGGGCGATGGCTCCGCTGCTGCCTTTGATTGCAGAAGAAGTCTGGCGGGGGCTGACCGGTGGGCGTTCCGTACACCTGATGGACTACCCGGACTGGGACGATGCTGTGTACGATGACGCGCTAGTGGACGCTATGAACGAGGTGCGCGACGTGGTGTCCTGCGCCCACGCCTTGCGCAAGGGCGCTAACCTGCGGGTGCGTTTGCCGCTGAGCCGCCTCCAGGTGGTCGCGGCGAATCCGGAGGCTCTGCGTGACTACACGGCGCTCATTGCTTCCGAGGTCAACGTTAAGTCCGTGGAGGTGCTCGGTGTTGCCGAGTCCGGATTGCAATCAAGCCAGGAATTGACGCTCAACCCCAAGGCTTTTGCCCCCGAGGTGCGCAAACTGACTTCTGTGTTGTTCCAGGCGCAAAAGTCCGGTCAGTGGCACCTGGACGGTGACGGGGTGGTGTTCGACGGGGTGGAACTCGGTGGACAGCCGGTGCGCCTCACGGGTGAACAGTTCGGGCTGGTGACAAAGGTTGCAGCCGAGCCGGGAACCGTTGCTGATGTGCTGGACAGTGGCACTTTCGTGGTGCTGGACACGGAAGTGACCGAGGAGCTGGAAGCGGAGGGCTACGCCCGCGATGCGATTCGCGCGGTGCAAGACGCTCGCAAGAACGCGGGTCTGGACGTGGCTGACCGGATTGACCTGACGCTGGGAGTCCCGGCCGATAAACTCGAATGGGTGAAGACCCACGAAGCTCTTATCGCCGGAGAAACCCTGGCCGTGTCCGTGAGGGTCAATCCTTCTAGCGGCAAGGAACTGGAAATCGTGGTCGCCAAACACGCCTAGGCCTCGCGTTTCCCACGAATCAATAGCACCCTCGTGCGGCTTCCCGCGCGAGGGTTGCCTTTTAATTTTGGGCATAGATGATGAGCCAATCCTGATTTTCCAAAGACAAAAGTGCTGATGCAAAGGGACAAATAACCTCTGAAGGTTTTGCTTTCACCAGCCCATCTGCGGCGGCAAGTTTTGTAGGCGGAGGAACTTTGAGTGGTAACGCTACCTGGAAAACGAATGAGGGAATCTTTTTGGGGCAGCTTCTAATATAAAGCTACCTAAGTGTGCTCTATGCGCGGGCGAGTTGGGAGACGCGGCCTTTGGTCAGGCCGAGAAGTTGTGCGATGTCTGCGACTTTGATGCCGTCGCGGCGCAGACGGCGCACCAACGAGGCTTGGTCTTCCTGGGCTTTGCGGGTGGCGATGGCGGCCTCGGCCTTTTCGCGGTTGGTGCGTTCCACGGCCTCGCCGACTTCACCAACGGGGATCAGGCGGACCGGGGTTTTGGCCAATTCGGGGCGCTCCAGGAATTCCGCCCAGATGGAAACCAGGTCTGTGGCCATGAGTTGGGCCTCGGCCAGGGTGCGGCCTTGGGTGGCATGACGCTTGCCGTCGATTTCGACCTCGACCGCCCACCATTTGCCGCTGCGGGTGACTTCGGCGATGATTTCTTGATTCGTTGCTGTTTCAGTCATCGTTGCCATTGCGGGCCTCCTTCAGGATGGTTTTAGCAGTTAGTTCGGACACTTCGCGATGTCGGGGGACGGCAATCATTTGCGGGCCGATAAAGGCTTTCGTGTGGCTGCCACCTTCAACAAGGGTGAAACTTTCGCCACGCTCCTTGGCGATTTGCTCTAGGCGTTTTAAAAGTTCACGTCGCTTCACAAGACTAGTTTAGCGTAGTAAACCAAGTAGGTAAACAGACTCAAACCTACATGTAACTAGACATGGGCTATTGAAACAAGTTGATGGACAGTGGCACTTATGTGGTGCTGGACACCGAAGTGACCGTGGAGCTGGAAGCGGAAGGCTACGCCCGATATGCAATTCGCGCGGTGCAGGACGCTCGTAAGAACGCGGGTCTGGACGTGGCTGACTGGATTGACCTGACGCAAGGAGTCCCGGCAGCTTGTGTGGCTTGGGTGCAGAGCCACCGTGATTTTATTGCTACGGAAACGCTGTCACTAGGAGTGGAAATCCATGAGATTGAGGGGACACAGCTAGAGGTCACGGTTTCAAAGCACAGCTAGTACATCTGACCTGAGCGGTCACCTAACGAGCAGCGATAGGCTGCGGGGAGGGGCATGGTATAGAGATTAATCACCTATACTACATGGTGTTGCTCATGATAAAGTATTATCATGTGGCGGATAATTATGGTTCTGTTGGCTGGGGTATGTAGCCTATTTATTCTTGCTTCGCCGGAATCGTATATTCAGGGCTCAACTCCGTCTAGCAGGCCTACCGAATTGCGCATTGAAATTGTGGGTAAGATAGTGGCGGATAACTATCTATATTCATTTTACAATCCCGGAGTAATAATGAAGCAGTTCGATTCAGTCTCCGCGGAAGCGAGCAGCAAGCTGCAAGCTCGAAAGGCTGTTTTTGATCGCCAACAGAGCTATTTTGACTCTAAGTTCGACTCGCTAAATTCCTCGATAAAGGTATCATATCGGCGCTATTTGAGTAACATTTACTTTGTAACATTAATCGCTGATTACAGGTATATATCCGATGGGTATGTTTCTCGCGAAAAAAGTAATATCAATATGAAAATCACCAATTATCACAATGTCTTCAGTTTGGAGTATATATCGTCTGACGACACCTTTGATGAGATGACATTTCAAGATAATAATTTTGCCCCAAAATCACCTCAGGAATATAAAGAAATAGCTGATAAATATATTAGAGATTTGGATATTACTTGTTTAACTATGTGTAACAACTCAGATAATTACATGCTGCCTGTGCGTGAGATGCGGGTTTTAATCCGATGAAGTTGCTGCTTTGGCTTCACGCTTCGTAATCCCTCGACTCTGAGCCCTCTGTAGTGCTGCCGTACTGAAATCTGTCTGCGAGGTATCAATTCGCGTTGCTTTTGTTACCGCGAATGTAAACTAACCGCGTCAGCGCTATTGCGAAGATTTAGAGGATGTTCTATCATGTAGAACATGGTGACGGTAGGATTGCGCGAACTTGGACAAAATGCGTCTCAAGTCCTGAAACAGGTCCAGGACGGAGAAAGCGTCGTGGTTACGGATCGACGACGTCCTATTGCCAAAATTGTGGCTTTGCAAACGAGCCCCCTCGAACAGATGAAAGACGCCGGATTGGTGCGTCCGGCGCTGCGTTCTTGGCGGGAGGTACCCGCAGTGCCTGAATCTGGTGAAACAGCACCGACTCCGACCGACATTTTGCGGCAAATGCGTGAATCGGAGCGATATTGATGGCCTACTACGTGGACACCTCCGGGCTGGCTAAAGCCATACACAAAGAACCCGAAAGCGATGCTTTTAACGAGTGGATGCTGGAACATGATTCGCAAGTGTATTGTTCAGATTTAGTCAGAGTGGAATTGATGCGGGTGGCG
Source organism: uncultured Mobiluncus sp. (assembly GCF_963511525.1). NCBI lineage: Bacteria > Bacillati > Actinomycetota > Actinomycetes > Actinomycetales > Actinomycetaceae > Mobiluncus > uncultured Mobiluncus sp. The sequence continues at coordinate 39,014 of NZ_CAUPIY010000001.1, forward strand.
GGCAAGCTCGGTGAAAATGCCAGATTACAAGCCCGATCCATCATCTCCGCAATTTCCTTGATTGCCATCAGTCCCGCAATATGTGATGCCGCAGGCCTGTTGGAACCCAGCAATGTGCGCAGTCTCGATGCTATTCACCTGGCAACCGCTCTAGTGTTGGGGGACGGCCTAGAGGGATTGCTGACTTACGACGAGAGGATGTCTAACGCTGCAAGAGAGTTAGGTATCCGCTCATTCGCCCCGGGCTGGTGAGTAACGACTGAATTCGCGTGGTTTCAAGGGGGTTTATCAGCGAGAATGTGTAGCTTGGCACAAACAGTCGTGAGGAACAGCAGACATAAAAAGCTAAAGAAAATTTCAAATTAAAGCAAGAGCAATATAAATCTCAACCGGGGTAAGTTAAGTGTTTGTAAAAAACGCTGAGAATCTGATAGAAATGGATGTAAGAGGAGCCTCATCTAGGTGGAGGCCGGAGTCAGAGGAATTCCGGCATTCTGTCTAAAATCCCGAGAGAACGAGGCGAAAACACGCGAAAGTGGCGGAGAGATGCGCAAACTTTTTATACTTTATGGCCCGCAGGGGGCCGGCAAAACGACGTTTGTGCAGGAAAATAAGCTCGAAGAGTTTTCCGTCAGCGCTGATGAAGTGCGCCGTATGTTTTCCCGCTATGTTCCCGCTCTCGATGGCGACAAGGTCTTAATCGCCGGGGAGCATTTGCAGCGTTTGACCCGCCGCATTGTGCAAGAACAAGCTGATAACTTGATGTTTCTGGGCTCTCCGGTCATCATCGATGCGGTCAACGCCTCGCCCCGCTCTCGTTCGCAGTGGGAAGCGCTGGCGGATTCTCACGGCTACGACGTCTTAGCGGTGGACTTTACCCAGGTTAGCCGGGAGGAATTGCTGTCCCGTAACCTCAAACGCGGGGGAGACCGGATTCCTGATATTGAGTCATTCTTGGATCGCTTCGATTCTGTTCCGCCGCCGCAGACCATCACCCCGGCGCAGATGCTGGATTGTTTTAAAACTTGTCAGGTTGACCTGGGCAATCGGCCGGTGCGAGTGGTTGGCGATGTGCAGTCCTGCGGGGGCGCCTTGGAACAGGCTGTGGCAGAACTGGGCACTCCGGATGCCAAGTGGATTTTTGTGGGAGACCTGTTTGACCGCGGCCCCGATGCCGGAAAAGTTTGGAAAATCCTGCGCTCCGTAGACAACGTGGTGATCACCGGAAACCATGAGAAATCCCTTTTGAACGCCTTGAAAGGACGAGGCACCAAGAGCGCCACCGAGGAATCTGTGAAACAGTTACTGACCGCTGGCGCGACCCGCCAACAACTCGAAGACTGGTATCGTTCCACCGTGCCGTTCTATGACTTCCGAGTCGGGGGGACGCCCGCCACACCCTCAGTTTCCGATGCTCCGGGAACGAAATCTGGACCGGAGAAGCGCCCGGGAGCTCGCGAATATTTTGTATCCCACGGCGGGATATATCCCGAAACCATCCGCGAAATCCGCCGCACCGGTTATTGTGATTTGCCTGATGATTACTTTATCTTCGGGGTGGGAACTCGCGCCAACACCTACCGGCGGCGCTACGAGTTCAAAAATTTCCCTGAAATGGGGGACCATGAAATCGTCCAACTGCACGGTCATCGCAACGAAAGCCGAGAAAACTTTGTGAATCCCGGGGTCATCGACCTCGAATCCGGGGTGGAAAAGGACGGTTGGCTTTCGGTTTACGCTATCGATGGCGTTACCGGTGAGGGCCAGATTCACAAGTACCGCGAGCCGCGGGACTGATGACCGCAATACGCCGGTGATTCCAGTCAGAAGCCCGGGAAACGTTTATTTCGCGCCGTTTACGTGGTCGGGGTGCGATCCAGTGCGGCCCGCCTCACCACGATCCAGACTGTCGAGAGCCGCTCGCGCGGGCGCATCCAACTCAAACTCCAGCACGGCAAAGTTCTCCCGCATCCGCTCAACATGATTCGACTTTGGGATGACCACGTCCCCGCGCTCAAGAGCCCAACGCAACACGACTTGAGCCGGGGTCCACCCCAGGCGTTTGGCGGTCTCAATCAAAACCGGGGTGTCAAAGAACCGACCCCGCGCCAGGGGAGACCAGGCCTCAATGACCCCGCCATGTGCTTTGGTGAATTCCCTAACCGCGTTATTGGCAAACCACGGGTGTGCCTCGACCTGGTTGACCTGCGGAAAAATCCCCGTCTCAGCCAGCAGTCGCTGCAGATGCGAAACTTCAAAGTTCGACACCCCCACGTGACGGGCTCGCCCATCCGCCACGAACTCTTGCAACACCCGCCACAAACCGGGATAGTCCCCGCCGTAAGCCTCGGGCATCGGCCAGTGAATGAGGAACAAATCCACGTAATCGGTTTGCAGACGCTGCAATGACTCGGCAAAAGTGCGGCGGGCCACATCGGGCTCGTGATGGGGATTGTTCAGTTTAGTGGTTAAGAAGAACTCGCTGCGCGCGATTCCCGATGCCCGCAGGGCCGCGCCAACTTCCGCTTCGTTTCCATACATTTGGGCGGTATCAATGTGCCGATACCCCACTTCCACCGCGTTCTCCACGATTTCTTGGGCATTTTCGGGAGCAATTTTATAGGTGCCGAAACCCAGTTGAGGAATTCTCGCGACCGGGGAACCTGAGATGTCGTCGCCGCACCCGAGGGGAAGCAACGGAACCCCAAAACTGTCCACTACGGCTTGTGACTGCGTCATTTTCCCTCCATTCTGGCGGCGGTGCCGCTTGAGAAACGAGACCCGATTACTCTACCGATTTGACCTTGTATATCATCAGCCCGCCAATCACAAACATCACGGCCATAGCGCTGAACAAGACCGTGTAGCCCACGGAATAGCTGGCGATGAGAACAATTAACGGAACTCCAAAAATGGGGGCTAACACCTGCGGGAGGGTCGCGGAAATGTTTAAAACACCGAGGTCACGACCGGAATCGTCAGTGGGAGGAAGGACTCGGGTGGTAATCGCAAAAGTTACCGTGATGAAAATACCCTGGCCAATCCCAATAAAGACCGCAGCGAGAATCGTCCAAGTCCAAGTTTGCAAGAACGCAAGGATGAGGCTGCCAATCGCCATGGTGACTGAGGAAATGAAGATGAGCCGGCGGTACTTCATCAGATAGTCGGCGACAAAACCGATGATGAAGGCGCTAATCATGGTGAGCACCGCATAAATCGTGGACAAAATCAGGACACCTGTAGTCGGATTCGGGTAATGCAGCACATCTTCGAGGTAATACAGCAGGTAAAGCGTTATCGTCATGAAAGGTATGAACATCAGGAGTCGCGAGAGCCAAGTCCAGATGAAATCCGGGTATTTGCGCGGCGGAACCCAGAATCGCTGGAAAAACTTTTTGATGGGGATCGGGTCTCGGCGAGCACCGAGGAAACGGTCGTTGGAGTTCCACAAGTAGGGGGTCACACAGATGGTCAGTAGCAACACTAAGACAACGTAGGCTGCCACGATGCCCATGTAGTTGCTGATGAAGTTCGTACAAAGGGCAGCCAATCCCACCCCAATCAAAGACCCTAGGGTCTGACCAGCTCCCAACCAGCCGCCCATTTCGCCGCGGTACTCAATCCTGACAGAATCGTTCGGAATGGCGCTGGTAGCGATAAATGCGGCGTTTAGCGCCGCCTGGGTCAAGACCCACGTTCCCGCCAAAGACGCGGGACACCACGACAAAGTCAAGCCTGCGAGCGCGAAAACTCCACATAAAACCCCGCCCAAGACCCAAGGCGCCCGGCGTCCGTATTTTGAGTAAGTCCGGTCAGACAGCGCTCCGAAAATGGGAGCGGCAATCATCGCCATGAATGCCCCGCAGCCGGTAACTACGGATAGCACAATTTCCTTTTGGTCGTTAGCTATCATCGAGGCTTGCAGGCCGATGAGCAGCTGAATGGGGGCAAATAAACAGGCATAAATGCCGACCTGAGTCAGCAGGAGGGCGAATTTCCACCTGGTAGTGGGGATTTCCAGCGGTTCAATGGTCTCCTTCTTGGCATGAAAAATGCCGGGATTCCAGGAACGCGGCCACCGACGTGGTCCTTGCGTAGCGGGGGTCAGATCCGGAGAGTTCACGCGTTAAGCCTAACGTTAAAACATCTAATTTCTGGGTGAGTTTGGTCATTGTGGGGGTAAAATCGACAAAGATTTCAGGGTCAGGAGGTAAAATCCCACGGACGCGAGCTGCGAAATGATTGAAACTGCAACCATCGCGGGGATATTGACCTCATAGAGCGCGCCTATCAGCCAAGACCCGAGGAACCAGGCGATTCCGAAGCCGGTTTCGAAAACGCCGAACCCGGTGGCGCGACGATTCTTGGGCATAATTTTGGCTACCGCAGCTTTCATGATGCTTTCTTGGGCGCCCATTCCCAGACCCCACAGAACAATGCCAATGCTGATGAACCAGGGATTGCCGCTCAGGAATACGAATGCTGAAAACGGTGTCGTCAGAAGGGTTGAGACAATGAGCGCCCGCAAGCCGATACGGTCGAACCAGGTTCCAAAAATGAGTGCGGCTATGGCGTCGACCACCATCGCCCCCGCGTAGAGCAGCGCTAATGCCGCTTTTGGGAATGCCGCAGTTTTCGCGGCATGCAGAGTAACCAGCGTGAAGTCCGCGAAACCGAAAGCGAACAAGCAGATAGCGGCCATATAGAGGGCAAAAGCTCGGTTGAAACGAAAACTCGGGGCGGTCGCGGAAACGGAGGGTAACGCGCTTGTGGGGGCGCCGTTCGTAAAGGTATCGCCGGTGGGGGTCTCGCGGGTCGGGTCGGGCGCACAAGGTTCTCGGGGCGGGTCAGTCGGAGTGGTAGCGTTTTCCGGTGGGGTGACGGGCTGGTCAAAATTTTCGGGGTGTGGATAGAAGTGCCAGGCTAACACGGTGAGCGCGATGGTGATGAGCGCGGGAATGCCCAAGGTGAGAAAGCCGAGGCGGTAAGTTCCGAACAGGTCTTGCGTGCCGATAATCAGACCAACGAGGAACAGCAGCAGAGGACCCAGGAATGCGCCGAGTTGGTCGAGGAATTCCTGCAGCGCGAAGCCTTTACCAGTACCGATTTCGTCCGCTGCGAAGCTGACCAAGGTGTTTTTCGCGGGTTTCTTAATGGCTTTGCCCACGCGTTCCAAAACCACCAAGCTGCAGGCAAAAATCCAGCCATTGTCGGGAACGAGCGCGAGAGCGGGGATGGCAAGCACCTGGATGGTGTAGCCAAAAATAATCAAACCCCAGTAGTGTTTGGTCTTGTCTGCCCAAAAGCCTGAGAGCAGGCGCAATGAGTAGCCGCAAAGTTCCCCAAAACCGGAGACAAAACCAATCGCTGCCGCTGACGCCCCGGTCAGGTGCAGATACTCACCCAAAACCGAGCGAGCGCCCTCGTGTGTCATATCTGAGAACATGGACACGATACCCATCAGGACAATAAACGTGAACGCTCCGCGCGAAATAGTCCGCGACCAGCGAGGATTGTTTTGTTGCTCCGAATCCGAGGACACCACGGTTTCTATGCTAGTAGTTCAGGGGTAATCACGCCCATAGGTTAGACGGGCGTTCAGGGTATAGGTTTCAAAATAGAGTCAGCAGGTAGCCATCGATTAGGGCGATGGCAAAGTACATGATGAACGCCCTGATGAAAGCGGAGATGTGCTTTCGTGGGTCCTGGTAGAGAGCGGGTTGGGGGAGCTTTGAGAATCTGATGCGCGGGGTACGTTGCCACCACAACAAATCAATGACAATTAGGTCGAAAACGTTCAAGGTTTGTCCGAGAATCAGCAGGGAGAGGAAATTTTGCGCAAAGTTGCTCTGGCGGATAAATATCCCGAAAACAAATAATATGACTAGGAAGAGGAGAAAATTGGCGGTAAAGGTTAGGAAAGGATTCTGTTCCTTGAACTGGTGTTGGTATTCCGGGATAGCGCTAATTCTGATCTGTACCTCATCAGGATAAGAACTGTAATTCTTTAAGTTTTTGGCGTCAGTTCCGGTTCCTAAAAAGCAAAGAATAAAGAATATCGCACATAAGAGGACTGCTTCTGTAAACAACATAAGTATTGCTTCCTTTAATTACTAACTTTGCTTTGCCATAGTTTGGATGTCGACATGTTAGGAGAAAACTTATTTAAGCATATCATTTTGTGAGAGCAATGCCAGACGCTCTACGCATATTGCATGCATGTCTAGTACATCGACATTCTATTGAGTAACAGGGTGTACTGTGGAAGCAATTTTTTAACGATAAAAATGTGTTATTGTTAAAAGTGTTAAATTAGCTACTTGTAACAATCTAAAATTTTATTGTTTCTAACTAATCTCAGCATAGAATGCGGATATGCTTGTCATCTCAGCATCCAACATGCAGTAGTTATCCAATGGTCTGTTTTTGTAACTGGTGATGGTGCTGGTTATAAAAACGCCCTAAGCGTATTACTTCACAACAGCTTTTCCATTAAGGCAATGTACGACATAGTGAGCACATTCGTCTGATTTATAGCCAAGATTGGCTTTATTCTTATCAGAAATCTCAGTAATTCCATTCTCGTAGGCTACTTCCAGACCGGCGTCTTTGGTAATTAATCCTTCTAGGACACTCGCGCCATTGATTGTCTCAACCGTGCATACGTTGGCTACTTCGACATTTTTAGCCACAGTAGAACCATTAAGGCATTTTAGAAAGATATCATTAGCCTCAACAATTCTTGCTTCTACCTTGTCATTTTGAACCTCTGCATAAATCTTGTCAGTCTTGATATCTGTTATTATGACTTGATTTGATTCAGCTTCAATCTCGCAGATATCAATATTTTCTGGCAACGTAACGATGACTTCGGGACTGTCTTTAGATAACCACTGTAACCAGTAAAAAGGTGATATTTTTTCTGTTTGAATAAGTCTTATAGCGTTTTGATCTTCTTCGAGTTTAAATTTGCCTTTTTCGCAGTTAACATAGCTAATATTGAATGAATCAGCTCTCTTCACAGTTAAGCTAATGTCTCTTGTCTCTGCTACGAACTTCCTGCTATTCGCCATTTTAGTGCCTCCTTTGTGGGCGAGTCTCCTGCTTTAGAAATTATACTAGCATATAACGGATTTCGCCATCCCAATTAGTCAGGACCGGATTCGTGCACCTCACGGGGGGGGTAGAGTGGACGTGCCCATCTAGTCAGCCCTTGACATCAAAACGACACACTCTACATGTTTCAAGACTACCCTGATGATAACCCTCCATCAAGAAGCTGATCGTAACGCTCGTTGCATGATGGAAGATGGCAATGGGATTGTCGTTGGAACGTGCGTATCTAAGGTATAATTTTGAGCTTAAGTATCCTTACTAACCGGGATTAGTCTTCGTAATCAATCCGTTCTATCTTGAAGATAACCGGTCTTGTTCCATCAGAACAGCAGGCTATCATTTCATTTTCCTTTGCCATCCAGCCTTTCATTATGGAACCGCCTTGTAGACCGGAATAGATATAACGACTGATTGTATCCCATAATTCCGAGCAATGCGGTATCTTAGGTCCACCAGCAACAGTACCAGGATCGGCAGAGGTTTTTACTAGTGTGCCAAGTCCCATGTGCCAAAAATCGTCATGCTTATTATCACGGTAAAATCAAATATATCTCCAATATTATAACAAGGACATGCTGCAGAGTGAAAATCAGCACAATATGCCTGTCGAAGTTCGGGGTATAGTTTCTTGTCTATTACCGTTAATCTTACTTTATGTTTCTAATGTTCCTCTTATGTATTTGGAAATCTGCTCCTGTAAAGTGAAATTTTCTATTATTCAAGCCTCTTCAAAGAAATTCAGCGACTTACATAAAATACTATTGCAAAGGTGCAAATCACAACAAATGATAATACTGTACCTATTAAGGCAGGCACCGGTAAATCTATTCCTAACTTGCTGCAGTATACAGACTGCAAGATAACCATAGTGCCAACGCCAAATAGGATATATGGAAAATGGGAGCGGTTTTGTATCCGATATCTTTTTTACTACTAATCAATAGTGCACATATTATCAATCCAGGGTATAAGACTCCCAAGTCAATTGCGTAAGTGGCCTCAGTTGTAAGAACGCCGAAAAGTTCACTGTAATTATTTGCTGTGACATATGGCACAATCAAAAAAACCAGATAATGATTGTAAGCATTCCGGATATTGCAAGACATAAGCTGATTCCAATATTTCTGCTGTTTTTTGTATCAGCTTTTACTTTGACCATATTAGTATATCTATTCCATAATACCATTGAAGTGAAAATGCTTAATCCAAATTCTGATACATTTAATAAATACAATGCATTCATAGACACGCTAAATATTTAAGCAGGGTAATAATATATGAACGAAAAGTATTGAGCCATCCTTAGTGTGCGGACCCATAATTTCTTTCATCCAAAAATGACAGTAAGATCATGAATATACCTCTGACAATGCCTATCCAATCTGCACCAAACCTGCCGGTTACAGTCATCAAGAATTGTAGGCATATATTCCGTTTTCATACAGTTCCACTTGTTGGCCGTATAAGTTCTTTACCTAGAAAGCTTCACCAGCATTTGAATAAAATAAACCGAAAGCAGCAGCGCTGATTGCTATGCATGAAATGGCTATGCTTAAGACTCTGTCTGTCTTCTCTTTCGTCATATGCTAAATGTGTCCTTTTTGTAGTTATTGCGTTTGTGAACATATTCAATAAAGAATTCCATTTACTTATCTATATACCATTCAGTTCATTTCGCAATATAAAGACAAAGGCAATTTCGGCGGCTGCAGCTGTTCCTGCAACAACAAATCCGCCAAAAAGATTTCCTAAAACAAGCGATAAAACAGGAATGATAATTGCGAAAACCTGGTAGACTTTTGATTTGTACAGCCATGAATACGGCAGTAAATGTGCGCCAAAGACCATTGCGTACACCATAATCATTTTATCAGGTACGGCGTTAAACACCCATATTACAATGAGAAGATATAAAATCTGATTCATTGTAAATAAAAACCCTAAATTTCCCAACTCGTTGTCCTTTGAAAATATATCCACACCAATTTTCTTCCCTATCAGCCATGACAGCGGAAGCATAGGCGTTGAGCAACAAAACACCAAGATATTTTTCATCGCAATATTTATATCCAATGCTGCGACAACCGTAATCAATAACCATATTACGACGGACGTAAGAATAAACGGCAGACCTTTTTTCTGCTTTATGATGATATCATTCCTCAATTCATCTAAGCTCATTGATTTCTCCTTCAAATGCTAATTTACACATTCTGATATTCCCCGTCGTGGCAGTGTAAAGAGACTACTCTCTCTTAGCTACCAGAACATCTTATTGTCCACACCCCACTCCTCCTAACCCTGTCCACATAGAGTTTATCATCGTAAATGGCAGTGAGAAGAAAAAGGTCGTTTCTTTTTCCTCTACGTTGTTATCCGTGTTTATCCTTATTTAACTTGTGACATCAATACTACCGTCTCGACATGTGAGGTATGCGGGAACATGTCTACCAGTTTGGCTGCGGTAATCCGGTAGGAACGCATTCGGCGTAGGTCCTCCACCAGGGTTTCCTGGAAACAGGAGGAATAGATGAGGTGGGGGATACCGGAGTGCTCCAGCCAGGAGGATAATTCAGGCCCGAGCCCGCGCCGCGGTGGGTTCACCACCACCAAATCTGGCGGTACAAGTTTTTGATTAGTAGCCCACTTAGTCGCATCGGCGGTAATGAAATGCGGCCTAGCCACAGCGTCACCGCGGGAGCTCGCAACGGTGCTCTCAACTCCCTGCCCCACCGGGCTAGCCGCAGCCGCACCCGCCATTTCGGCCACGGCCTTCTTCGCGCCATCAATAGCCGGCCCCACGACTTCCACGCCCGTCACCTGCGCAACCCCGGCGGAACTCAGTGCAAAGGCAAATCCGCCCACTCCGCAATACAAATCCCAAGCGGTTTCCGGCTGGAGTTCCCGTGCCCAAGCAGCAGCTTGCGTATACATAGCCTGCGATGCGGCGGTATTCGTCTGGAAAAACGCCCCCGGCGCCAGCCATAAATCCGTGCCGATACCGGGCATATGTATATATTTTTCATCTGAAAGGATGATTTCCTCCCGCCCTTCAATGACGGTGGTGTGTTCGGGCTGAATATTGACCGAAAACACCCGCAGGTGGGGCAACTCGGCCTGAAGCTCGGACCACGTATTTTCAATCCGATGTAGGGCAGCTTTCGAACGCAACACCAGACGCACCATCAACTCGCCCGCAGGATTGGCGCTGAACAGCACGTATTTGACTTCGCCCTTAGCGGTGGCGATGTTATAGGGGCGGGCACCGAGGTGCTGCAGCCAAGCCCGAATAGGCGCGAAAGCGGCGCGAATTGCCGGTACATACAGCGGACACGACTGTAAATCGACGCCAGCGGGATGATCCTTAGAGGGGGCCAGTCCCAGCACAATCGACTTCTTGGACCCCGACACCACCATTTTTGCCTTATTGCGAAATTCTTTCTGGGGGCTGCGGTAGGTTGGCAGCCACTCGAAATGCGACTTCGCAGCGGGTGTCTGAGCGGGATTTCGTCGCGAGGAGGGACGGTCCAGAGAGGCCAAAGCTCGGCGTGAGGCCCGTTCCTTGTCCCGCACCTGCTGGCTGTAAGGCACCCCCATGAGGGGGCACGACCGGCAGACCCGCGCCTCAAAGTATTCGCAAAACATGTCTTCAAGTCTAAGGCCAAGCCAAGCAGGTGGCATTAAGCTGAAACACATGAGTGATGAAGTGAAACTGTTGCCGGGACTGAAACTACGTGAGATTACTTTGCAAGTGCCGCTGGACCATCTCAATCCAGCTGCGGGAATGATAGAAATATTTGCACGAGTCGTCACCGGTAAGGACGGGGAAAAGCGACCCTACCTGCTGTTCCTACAAGGCGGACCCGGACATGAGGCGGCCCGGCCCGCGTTGTACCCCTCGCCGCAGCCGACCTGGCTGCCTCGTGCCCTTGAGGACTATCAGGTCGTTATGCTCGATCAGCGCGGTACCGGGAAATCCACCCCGGTTTCGGCGGATCCGGATTTCGGACCTCTGGCGGGGCTAACCCCATCTGAACAGGCTGAATACCTGACGCACTTGCGTGCCGATGAGATTGTTCGGGATGCCGAAGCGCTGCGCGATTACCTGGGCGGGAAACGCTGGACGCTGCTGGGGCAGTCATTCGGGGGTTTCACTTCCGTGCGCTACCTCAGCTCCCACCCCGAAGGGCTGTCTGGAACTATCCTGACCGGCGGACTGACGGCAGTGGGGCATCCCATTGAAGATGTTTACGCCGAAACTTGGCGAATCATGATGGATAAATCCGAAACCTATTATCGCCAGTTCCCCGAGGACCGGGACCGGGTGCGCCAGATTTATAATCTGGCCCGGGAGGGGAAGATTATTACGCCCAATGGCGACAAGGTCGGTGCGGATCGTTGGCGTACGGTGGGGATTGTGTTGGGTGCACAAGGTGGGGGTATGAAGTTGCATGAACTGCTGGAAAATGATCCGTTCTCGCCGGCATTTCGTCATGATTTGGCCGCAATGTTGCCGTTCGAAGGGCGCAATCCGCTCTATGCCATCATGCACGAGTCTTGTTACGCGGACGGGGTGGCAACACGCTGGGCGGCTAGCCGCACTATGCCGAGGGAAGTGAAACGTGACGGGACGCTGTTCGCGGGAGAGCATCTGCCTCGTGACCTATTCGATGAATCGTCTGAACTGCGGCCTTTGCGCGAAGCGGCCGACATACTGGCCAATTATGAATGGACGCAACTCTATTCGACTGAACGCCTGGCCAGCGCAGACGTACCGGTTGCGGCGGCAGCCTACTATGAAGATGCCTACGTGCCGTTGAAGTTCTCGACTGAAACCGCTGGCATCTTAAAAGATTGCCGTCTGTGGGTCACCAGTGAATATGAACACAACGGTTTGCGTCAAGACGCGCGGGTGCTGGATAGGCTAATCGGGCTGCTCAAAGGCCAGATTTTGCAGTAAATTAATATACAGCAAAGGGTATTATTTTTTCGCGGAGCACTTAGAGCACACCCCTGTCAGCTCCACCGTGTGGCTCAAAGCGGAGAACCCCATTTCCCGGCCCATTTCGTTCAGGGTTTCCTCCAGCCCTTTCAGATGGAACTCCTCGGTCTTTCCGCAGCTCCGACACACCAGGTGGTGATGATGTTCGGAACTCTCGCACTCTCGATACAGAGTAGTGCCATCGGCGGACTTGACTGTGTCCAAGACGCCGTCTTCCGCCAGCGCCGCGAGATTGCGGTAAACAGTCGCCAATCCTACGGGGGTGCCGTTTAGCTGGAGTTTTGTAAAGATGTCAGCTGCTGATTGAAAATCAGTCATTCCTCTGACCGCGGAAAGTACCGCTTCTAATTGTCGCGTTTTGCGCTGCCGAGCGGGGCTTTGGGGTGTCGATTTACCTGTGGTCATTGGTAGTTTCCCTCCCGTTTTCGCGCTCCTAACCTAACATTGTGTCTCGTTTTGACAGCGTTTTCCAGTTGAGTGATAATGAGAACGATTCGCAATAAGAACAAAAACTATAACCCCTGTGGGGAAAGGAAAATATGAAGTTGAAAACTGTTGGCGCCCTGTTCGGTGCCGCCGCACTAGCCGTGAGCATGACCGCCTGCTCGACCGCAAACGATACCCAAACGAAAGACACGGGGGGGGACGCTGCTGCGGACAAACCGACGGTGTACGCCTCTACTGACGTATGGGCTTCCGTGGCAAAAGCCGTGGTGGGGGACAAGGCAGACGTGATTACGTCCATCGATCAACCGAACTTGGATCCTCATTCTTATGAAGCCAGCGTGAAAGATAAGAAGCTGGTGAACCAAGCCTCCGTAGTAATCGTGAACGGCGGGGGTTACGACGATTGGGCGCTGCAGCTGGCCAAGTCAGCGGACAATAAACCGACTGTGCTCAATGCCGTGGAGCTGGCCGGCATTGACTGTGGCGACGCGGAAGGTCACGACCATGAGGACGGCCATGAACATGAGGATTCGCATGAACATGAGGATGCGCATAAACATGAGGATGCGCACGAACATGAGGATGGGCATGAACATGAGCACGAGCACGAGGGTGAGGAAGCTCACGAACACGAGCACGAAGGACACCATCACCATCATCATCACCATTGCTCCGTCAATGAGCACGTGTTCTACGATTTGCACGCGGTGAGCGAAGTCGCCAAGGCAGTTGCCAACACGATGAGCCAGACTGACGGCGATAATGCTGCGGCTTACCAGGATGCTGCAAAGGCATTCCAAAGCAAGTTGGATGAATTGGAATCGCAGGCAGAGAACATTAAGGCGCGGGGCGAAAAGCATTCCCTGGCGACCGAACCTTTGGCGAACTACCTGTTGGAGGACGCCGGTATCCATGATCTGACTCCCGAAGAATACGTGGAACAGTCCGAAACGGAATCCGGGCCCAGCGTAAAGACGCAGGCTGACACCAAGGCTCTGATTACGGAGGGGAAAGTTGATGTGCTGCTGGTTAACTCCCAGACGGAAGACCCGGTGTCTCAGGCACTGCAGGATGCCGCTGGGACTAAAGGCATTCCGGTGGTGACGCTGACCGAGACCTTGGCGGGGGCCAGCGACTATGTCAGCTGGATTGGCACTGCCTTAGAACAGATAGATAAGGCTTTGAAATAATACATGAATAGGGTATAGAACTGTCCGGGCTTCAGAACAGAGCGCATCTCCTGGAGCCCGGACGAAATCCGTTAAGGTAGATGGAACCAGGAAGGCAACCGGGGGACTGGGGAAGGAATCAGATGAGCGAAGAACCGCTGTTGGAGATGCGGGACCTGGCATTGAAATATGGGACACGACAGGTATTTTCCGGCTTGAACCTGCGGGTCGAACCGGGACAAGTCGTGGGAATCCTGGGACAAAACGGAGCCGGAAAAACGACCCTGTTAAAGTCGGTACTCGGTGACGTGAAACCCGCCGCGGGAACCATTTTTCGGCAGGGCTCGGCGAAAATTTCTTACCTTCCGCAACACGGACGTTTCCCGAAATCTGTGCAGATTCGCGGACGTGATGTGGTCTACCTAGGGCTTGACGGGGCGAAACTGGGGTTCTGGACTTCCCCCGGGGCGCGGGACAAAGTCGAGCGGGCGATAGACCTGGTCGGGGCGCAGAGCTACGCGGACGCGCCGATTAGCGGACTGTCTGGGGGAGAGCTGCAGCGCTTGCGTATCGCGGCCGCCATTGTGCAGCGTCCCGATTTGCTGCTGGTTGACGAACCGCTGGCGTCTCTCGATCTCAAGCACCAAACCGACATAGTAAATATTTTTGGCAACTTGGCAGCGCGTGGCACCGCAATCCTGCTGGTGACTCACGAGTTAAACCCCGTGGAAAAACTGCTGGATACCGTGGTGTATATCGCCCTCGGACGGGCCGCGGTCGGTTCGGTGTCAGAGGTCATGTCCAGCGAAACATTGTCCGCTTTATATGGTGAGGAAGTCCGTGTCATCAACTTGGGCGGAACGTATTTCGTGGTGGGGGCGCAAAGCGGGACCGAATCCGGCTTCGTGGAGGAAGCCCTGCACGGTCACCATCACGCCAGCCATTTTGAATCAGCCGAGTCACCGCACAATCCGAAGGAGGCGGGCCACTAATGGAGGCCATCATCAACTTCCAGGATTTTTGGCAACTGGTACCGCTGGTTCGGGAATCACTGGTCGCCGCGGCAATCCTGGCTGTCGTTTCAGGAATTTTAAGCCCGCTGGTACAGCTGCGAGACGCGGCTTTTGCGGTTCACGGAACGTCCGAACTGTCTTTTGCGGGAGCATCGGTGGCACTATTTCTCGGGGCCAGCGTCACCGGCGGAGCCATCGCGGGGTCCATCGTGGCGGCGCTATTGATGTCCGCGACCTACACTCGACGCTGGGGCACAAATGCTCTCATCGGCGTGCTGTTACCGTTCGGCTTGGGCATCGGGGTGCTGTTCCTGGCGCTTTACAAAGGGCGTTCCGCCAACAAATTCGGCCTGTTGACGGGTCAGATTGTGTCCGTGGATGAAAACCAGCTGGCCGTGTTTGCCGTGGTCGGAGTTATGGTTTTGGTTGCTATAGCTCTGTTTGGGCGCCGACTGTATTACGCTGCGGTTGATCCGGTGGTGGCGCTGTCAAAAGGGGTTTCCCCACGAATGATGAATTTGTGGTTCATGCTTATCCTCGGTTTGGTCGTGGCGCTAGCGGTGCAGATGGTGGGGGCGCTGCTGGTCTTGTCGCTACTGATTACTCCCGGAGCGGCGGCCGCGCGGGTTTCTGCGAGCCCCTTGAAGCAACACGTCCTGGCGGTTGTCTTTGCGCTTATCGCAGCGGAAGGTGGCATCTTGTTGTCGCTGGGCCCCGGCCTTCCCATCAGCCCATACATCACGACAATATCGTTCCTGATTTTCCTTGTCTGCTGGGCGATTGGTGCCTTGCGCAACCAAACCAACTGGGCGGCGCGTCGCGCCTAAACGTTACCAAAGAACCTATTGAAAGGAATTACGCGGCAGTGAGGACCGGAGTGTAATCCGGGGCAACGGTCGCGACAGCCACGGAGGCATCACGGAAAGCCTGCACCTGGGCCTGCGCCCAAGCTTGGGAGGGATGCTTGCCTTCTTGAACCAGCTGCATTTGGTGAATCCAGAACTGGCCTTCCTGAACGCGCTTGCCCCACACCTCGATTTCGGCCTTTTGGCGTTCCAGCTTGGCTTTGTGGGCTTCCTGCAGGTGGTTTTTGGCTTCGCGGGCCTTTTCTTCGGCTTCGAGTTCGCGACGTCGGCGGGCGGCTTCGAGCGCTTCGCGGGCCTTTTCTTCGGCCTTGCGCTGTTCGATGCGATCCTTGGCTTCCTTCTCGATCTTAGCCTTGCGTTCTTCGGCTTCCTTGCGTTCCAGCTCGGCTTCCTTGGCGTGCATCTTGTTTGCGTTATCAGCGGCTTGAATAGCCTTAGATTGCAGTGCCCGAGCCTGTTCCTCATCACCGGCGGCGGCGGCGACACGAGCCTGGGAGGCGTAGCTCAAAGCCTGGGATTCGTAGGCGCCAGCCATCGTAGAAGCGTGCCGGGAATTGACAGCAGAAGACCCCACCTTGCTAAAAGCATTAATAGCGTTGCCGTCACGATTAGCCTTCTCTTTAGCGGCGTCGTTTTTCTTCTGGATTTCCCTGGCAATCAGCTGTTCACGGTCAAAACGATCCAGGGCGTTTAAAAGGTTTTGGCCACTTTGGGTAAGGGTTCCGTGTGCTTTGGCAAAAGAGCGGATGGCAGCGCGTTGCTGCATTCCGGGAGTGAGGTAGTTCCTCATCCCGAGCATAGACGTGCCCAGTACGACGCTCATTTTGCCCTCCGTGGCTTTAGCGTTTGTGCCGCCTTCCTGGCGACAGCCTTCATATCGACAATTGGTTTATGAATTTTAGGAAATCATGGATTTTGTGAGGTTTATCACACAGGTTTCTTTAGTAAAAGAATCGTCAAAAGTGGAGGTCTACGGGGGATATTGCCAGTTTACGTGCCTTGGTAGGACGGGGTAGGAGGCGCGCAGAATCGCACTGGGCGGCGAATTTTTACGAACAGTCGGCGTGTCGGATGATTCGAACTAATGTTCGATATAGGGTTTTCCACAGATGAGTCGAAAAGGGACTTTTCCACAGGTAAAAAACCTTTCGATTTTTCGCTTCCGGGGTGGGGCGTAAGTTCATCTTGAGAGCTTCGGAGAGGAGCTCAACAATCACACCCGAACTATTGGAGCGGCGGAGAGCCGCGCAGATGAAAGGAATACACAATGGCAAAAGACGAGCGCGCGAAAGCGCTGCAAACTGCACTTGGTCAGATTGATAAGCAGTTTGGTAAAGGTTCCGTGATGCGGCTGGGCGACTCAGCCGTGAACACGAATGTTTCGGTCATTCCGACAGGGTCAGTAGCCCTGGACGTGGCTTTGGGGATTGGGGGACTCCCGCGGGGCCGCATTATTGAGATTTACGGTCCAGAATCTTCCGGTAAAACTACTGTGGCTTTGCACGCGGTGGCGAACGCTCAGAAACAGGGCGGGAACGCGGCTTTCATCGATGCGGAGCACGCTCTCGATCCGGTTTACGCACAGAAGTTGGGTGTGGACATTGATAATTTGCTGGTTTCGCAGCCCGACACTGGGGAACAGGCGCTAGAGATTGCGGACATGCTGATTCGCTCCGGCGGCCTGGACATCATCGTTATTGACTCGGTCGCGGCGCTGGTGCCGAAGGCTGAAATCGAAGGGGACATGGGGGATTCCCACGTAGGTTTGCAGGCCCGGTTAATGAGTCAAGCGCTGCGAAAGATTACCGGGGCGCTATCCGCCACCGGCACCACCGCAATCTTTATTAACCAGCTGCGCGAAAAGATTGGGGTGTTCTTTGGCTCGCCTGAAACCACTACCGGCGGGAAAGCATTGAAGTTCTACGCTTCGGTGCGTATCGATGTGCGCCGGATTGAGACACTGAAAGAAAATGGGGACGCTATCGGTAACCGGACTCGAGCCAAGGTCGTTAAGAATAAGATGGCGCCGCCTTTCCGCCAGGCCGAATTCGACATCATGTATGGTCAGGGCATTTCCCGAGAAGGTGGCCTCATTGACCTTGGTGTGGAAGCGGGCATCGTGACGAAATCGGGCTCTTGGTTTACCTACGGCGAACTGCAGCTGGGGCAAGGCAAAGAGAACGTGCGGAAGTTCTTGGTGGATAATCCTGAGCTCAGCGCCGAAATCGAAGATAAGATTCTCATCGCTCTGGGCGTGCGTGAGGATCCGAACGCGGTAGCGCAGGCAGAGACTGGCGAGGACAAGAAACTCGCTGTCGTGATGGATGACGACTCCGCAGATGAGGGCGTGTCCGTCAAGAAGGTTCAAAAAGCCTCATGAGTTTGCGAGTAGTGGATGCGGCGGCAGATGCCGCCGCGGAAACTGGTTTGTCCCTGCTGGATCGGCGGGCTGTTACCGAATCTCAGATGCGTGACTATCTGGCTGAAAAGGGATTCGGTGACGAGGCTGTCGATGACGTGGTGGCGGCTTTCGCCGCTCGTGGCTGGCTGAATGACCGAGACTACACCGTGGAGTTCTTGCGTCAGCGTTGCCAGCGCCCCGGGATGTCCCGAGCCAAGTTGGCAGCGGATATGGAAAAGCGTGGGTTAGATGCCCAGTCTATATCCGCGGGCATAGCGGCTCTGGATGCTGAGAATCCAGACTGGGAAACGGAAAACGCCCGGACCCTGCTAGAGAGCAAACTTGCGGCGGCGCGCCGGGGCTTGGATTTGAGCAACTTTGACGATTGTCGCAAATTGAAAGCCAAGCTGTGGCGCTATGTAGCGACACGCGGGTTTTCCTCAGCTCTGGCCACCACCGTAGTCAATACCGTGATGGAGGAACTGAAACTGGACGGTCGAAGCTAGCGAGGGGATGAATCGTGAAGGGACGAAACGATGGGTGACGCTGTATCGGCTGATGAATTAGCCGCGAGGGCGCTGGGGAAACTCACCGAGCAGGGACAATCGCTTTCCTGCGCGGAATCGCTGACCGGGGGTCTGTTGGCGGATGCTTTTGTCAGAATCCCCGGAGCCTCCCAAACATTTCGCGGCGGAGTCGTGACGTATACCGATGCGGTGAAAACCGCGGTGCTGGGAGTAAGCCCACAGCTGCTGCAAACGAACACCGCTTATGACCCCCAGGTAGCCGTACAGATGAGTGAGTCGGCACGAAGGTTATTTCACTCGGATTACGCGCTGTCTACCACCGGGGTTGCGGGTCCTGGCCCGGATGAAGGCGTGGCGCCGGGGAGAGGGTATGTCTGTCTGGACACTCCGCAGGTCACAGAAGTGCGGGAGATCGACCGGCCCGGAACTCGCCCAGAAGTCCGCGCGGCGTTTGTGCGGGCGGCTTTGGAGTTGCTGGTGTCTCACCTTGGTTGAACATCCCGGACGCGGAGCGCAGTCGCGACAGTTGGCGCTAGTCGGCGAAAGTGACGGCATCAGCGGCATGACATAAAATGAGCCGGTGATGGAAACTCCGCGAACTTACCTGGTGAAAACGCTTGGCTGCCAGATGAACGAACACGACTCGGAACGCATGGCTGGCTTGCTTGACGCTGCCGGCTGGGTGCCGGTTGAGGAGGTTCCGCAAAAAGCTGCGCGCGCTACCAACGCCGGAGACGGTGGGGCTGACCTGGTGGTTTTGAATACCTGCTCGGTGCGTGAGGCTGCTGGAACGAAACTCTACGGCAATTTGGGACAGCTGGCAGATGTGAAACGGAACCGCCCCGGAATGATGATTGCCGTGGGAGGATGCTTCGCCCAGCAGGAAGGCGCGAAAATCCTTGACCGGGCTCCGTGGGTGGACGCAGTTTTCGGGACACATAATATCGACGCCCTCCCGGTGCTGCTGAAACGTGCCGAACACAATCAAGAGGCCGCGGTGGAAATCGAGGAGAGCCTGAAAGTGTTCCCCTCCGTTCTGCCGGCGCATCGGCAATCTCCGGCTTCAGCCTGGGTGTCTATCTCGGTGGGATGCAACAACACCTGCACTTTTTGTATTGTGCCTTCCCTGCGAGGTCGGGAACGGGACCGGAATCCCGCGGACATCTTGGCGGAAGTACAGGCGGTAGTGGATGCGGGAGCCGTGGAAGTGACCTTGCTGGGGCAAAACGTGAACAGCTACGGAATGAGCTTCGGAAGGCGCGGCGCTTTTGCAGATTTGCTGCGAGTTGTTGGAAAAACGCCGGGGCTGGAACGCTTACGTTTCACTTCGCCCCACCCTGCGGCCTTCACCGAGGACGTCATCGCCGCCATGGCGCAGACCCCGACGGTGATGCCTTCCCTGCATTTTCCGCTGCAATCCGGTTCGGACCGGATTTTGCGGCAAATGCGCAGGTCTTACCGGTCTGAACGATTCTTAAGAATTCTCGAGCAGGTCAGGACTGCCATTCCCGAAGCCGCCATCACCACCGATGTCATCGTCGGATTTCCCGGCGAAACTGAAGCTGACTTTCAAGACACCCTTGACGTGCTGCGCGAGGCTCGGTTCCAAGCCGCGTTTACGTTTATTTACTCCCGCCGTCCCGGTACTCCCGCCGCCGACCGAGACGACCAGGTAGACCCGGAAATCGTGGCGCAGCGCTACCAAAGGCTCTTGGAACTGCAAGAAACAATCACTTTGGAGGAAAACGAAAAGCAAGAGGGCCGGACAGTGGAAGTCCTGGTCACCGCGGGTGGCCGCAAAGACGAAGCTACCGCGCGAATGAGCGGACGCGCCCGGGACAATCGTTTGGTTCATTTTGCGGTTCCCCAAGGCGTTAAGGTCCGTCCCGGGGATTTTGTTACGGTCGGTGTGACCCACGGCGCGCCGCACCACCTCGTGGCGGATTCCGCCCTCACTCCGGGCGGCGTATTCACCGTTCGCCCCTCTCGCGCCGGCGACCTGTGGGAAGCGGCACACCTCGAAAAGCCTCGCGGCACCCTCTTGGGAATGCCCGGACGTAAGCCGGGACCAACGAGTTAGGGGCCAAACCGTGATTGTTGCGATTGTGGGGCCGACCGCTACCGGGAAAAGCAACCTGGGGCTGGATTTTGCACAGCGAGTGTCCCGCGACGCGGAGCTAAAAGCTAGGTTTCCGGGCGGTGTAGAGATTATTAGCGCGGACGCTTTCCAGCTCTATCGGGGCATGGACGTGGGTACGGCGAAAACCCCGGAATCCCAGCGCCACGGGATTCCGCACCATCAGATAGACGTGCTGTGGCCCGATGCAGAAGCCTCGGTGGCGGCATATCAGAAATATGCCCGCTCTGACGTGACGGCGATTGCAGCACGTGGAGCTTTACCCTTGGTAGTGGGGGGTAGCGGGCTGTACGTGCGGGCGCTGCTGGATGTGCTGGAGTTTCCGCCCACTGACCCCGCGGTTCGCGCCCGGTGGGAGGCGCAGGCGGAGCAACTCGGGGCGTCCCAACTGCACGAAATCTTGAAGCGCAAAGACCCGAAAGCAGCCGAAACCATCGAACCGCTCAATGCCCGTCGCCTGGTCAGAGCCTTGGAAGTCATGGAAATTACCGGGCGCCCATTCTCCGCGACTTTGCCGCGCGGGGAATACTGGCAGCCAGACACCCACGTCTTTTACCTGACGCGAAACCTTGATGAACTGGACGAACGAATCAATGCGCGTTCGCGCGAAATGTTTAGCCAAGGGCTGCTTGAGGAAACGGCACGACTCGCTGCCGACCGGGCTCACCCGTTGGGGATTACCGCGCAAAAGGCCACTGGGTACAGCCAAGCTCTGGCGGTGCTACGCGGTGAGATGACGGTGGAAGACGGTATCACGGCCACCGCTTTAGCGACCCGACAGCTGTCCCGGCGACAAATCAAGTGGTTCCGCCGCGACAAACGGGCGGCAGAAGTTGCCTGGAGTCACATGAGCTTAGAGGAACAGGGTCGGAGATTTTTTGCGCAGGCTCGCAGCCAGATTCTGGGTCACTGACATTCCCGTCACGATTTCCGTGTCTAACTGGCGTTCGCTCAGGCCTTCGCCCACGGAAACCAGGTAATCAAAACGCAGGTAGGGTTGGGTTCGCATCCCCAGAACAGAAGTCACGCCCAAGGCGTTGAACGTATTTAACTCATTGATGGCATCGAACAAGTTTTCGGCAGAGAACGGCTGCCCCAGCTCAATCAGCAGAGACGTGGACAGCCAGGTGTCTTCCCCGAAAAGCCGCAAAACCATCAAGTCATCCGAATCGCGCAGGCGCAGCACCGTCCCGTCACGGTATACTCGCAGGTCGAGACGGGCTGCCGCCTGGGCAACCGACTCTACGCTGACCGGCGCGGTGAGAGAATTATCCGAAAACCCCGGAACAATCTGGACGATGTGCTGTTTGGGCAAAAGGTCATGATGGGAAAAATCCGTTTCCGCGTCCAGCTCACAGGGAAAATCAGCTTCCACACCGGAAAAGAACCGGTCAGCCATAATCAAAGCCAGCAATAGATGTGCTTCCAGCTGCTGGTCACCCATACCGACAGTGACCTGGACGTTCGTCT
Source organism: uncultured Mobiluncus sp. (assembly GCF_963511525.1). Classification (NCBI taxonomy): domain Bacteria; kingdom Bacillati; phylum Actinomycetota; class Actinomycetes; order Actinomycetales; family Actinomycetaceae; genus Mobiluncus; species uncultured Mobiluncus sp. The sequence continues at coordinate 61,162 of NZ_CAUPIY010000001.1, forward strand.
GAGCACAGAGATGATAGTGATTACCATGCAGATAAGTCACCACTCGTGGACCGACAGCCTCGCGATTGTGGTGCAGGACGTAGGGTAGCAGCCGAGAGCGTTCGCGGACGGAAACCGTGGCGCGCCAGACCGAGCGGACGCGCAAGACCCCCGTCACCAAGTCAATGTAACTGGTGGCGGTCGCGCCAGGCAACATCACTGTGCGCCTAGAGTCATGAACGTCCACAACATAGCTGCGAGAAGCGCCATCGAGGGCTTCGCAGATGCGTTCAAGTGTCACCACCCGCGGACGTTGAGCGGTCAACTGCGGCATAATTTAATGTTACGGGGCAGGCTCGTGCTTTGGGTGAAAACGGGGGGCCGAATAATTTAGACACCCCTAACGCTGCAGTTCACAAGGGAATCGGTCGTTTTTGTAGGTGACGATCGCAGCGCGGTCGGAAGACAGCGGTACGGGTTTCTTTGCCGGGGACTTTCGGGTGCCTCAGGTGGCGCTCCGGCGCAGCTGCAGCACCCGAAATCCTTTCGAGGAGGCGATTTTTTCCCCGGTCCAGCCGTGTTCGTTTAGATATGCCAGGAATGGATCAGATCCGAGGTTGCGTCCCATCACCAGGTAGGCGACCCCATCTGGCTTTAAACGAGTTCGCCAGGCTTCCCACATTGCGTGCAGGGCAGTTTTGCCTACGCGCACCGGCGGGTTGGACCAGATAACATCCACGGAGTTGGGACCCAGGGTAGCAAAAGCGTCGGCTTCGCTCAGAGGTTGGATATTGTGCAATCCGTTAGCGGCTGCGTTTGCCCTGGTCAGCTCGATAGCACGAGTGTTTACGTCCACGGCGTAAACCTGGGCGGAGGGACGCTCGGCGGCTAAAGTTAGCGCCAACGGTCCCCATCCGCAGCCCACATCGACGAAAACTCCTGACCCCCCCAGCTCTGACACGGAAGGCAGAGGGGGCACCTTACGCAATAACACCTCAGTGCCCTTGTCCAAACCATGACCGGAAAAAACCCCGTGAGCAGTCGTGACGCGAAAATCACGACCGGCTAGAGACACGGTTAGCTCCCGAGTGGAACCCTCGGAATGGGGAGTGGCTGCGAAATAGTGCTCGCCGGCAGGCTGCGAACTCAACTGGTCTCCTAACTTGTCTCAAAAAAGTTTAGCGACCACGTGGCTGATTAAGGAAGTGAGCACGCTGACAATCAACCCCAGCAGGAACGCCCCCAAAACGCTGTGTGTAAAGAAAAATAGGCAAACGCCCGCGCCCAGGGCGGAAAGTACGAACTCAATCATCCACTCCAGCAGCTGCGGAATATGCAGGCGCAACGCCACGGCTTGTGCCGCCTCGTCCAAAATGACTAAAACGATCGTGACCAGCAATGACAGACCGAGGTAGGGCCAAAAATCTTCAAAAATAATCGCAATCTCTTGAGGACCCCAGCCGGAGAGCAGCAGCACACACAGGGTAGGAATCATCAGCACCAGCAAATTTCCCAGCAGCCGTGCCGCGATGTTGGCGATTTCCACAGGGGAGCGCGGGCCGGTAGGCATTGCGGGATGGTTCGCGGAAGCGCGGGGTTCCGAGGGCTGCGAAATCCGTTGTGTGTGGCCGGGAATGATGGAGTTTTGCGCCGTTTCTGAGGGGTGGTCCGCAGAAGCGGTGCCGGGCGGGTTCGCGTTTTTTTCCTGTTTCGTCTCTGGGGACGATGCCGGGACGCTAAAGGTCGGAGCGCCGGGATGGGGATAGACTGTTTCGTCCCCGGTCGTCTCCGTGGTTGCTGGCGATGCGGTGATTTCAGCAGCGGGATCTGTCGGAGCTTCTATCTCAGCAGGCTGCGAGGGGTTCGCGGCGGTTCTAGCGGGACCGGAATCAATGGTCTTTGGCTTGGTCCGACGCAGTCGTTCGGGAACCATGATGGTGGAATCGAGTTCGGCCGCTTCGAGGATGATTTCTTCCTCGGAACGCCAGTCAGGCACATTGAACAGAGCCTTGTGGCGTTTCTTAAGGCGTTCATCGGCAGGATTAGGGACGGGAGCCGTGCGGGGGAGCGACTGGCCGAACGGGGACGCACGCCGAGCAGACGGAGCGTCAAAATTTTCGTCTCCGGGGTCCGTTGTATCCTTTAAAACCAAAGCTCAAACCTTTACTTGCATGGGCCGGGGGATACCCTAAATTCTAGGCGGAAGGATTATAACTTGCAGGAAAACAAGGAGGATTACCCAAACTTGGGTTTCCTTTCGGGTGCGCCACTGGCGGGAGAGGTGACCGCGTCGGACAATCCGACCCGGTCCCAGCCCGACGCTGCCGAGCAAGCCCAGCGGTGGGCCGATCGCTATGCCTTGGGGCGGGTGGAATCCATCGGTTCTGAGCTACAGGACATCAGCGAGGTTGAATACCGTGAAGTTCGCCTGGAAAAAGTTATTTTGGTGGGGATTTTCGCCGCCGACCGGGATGAGGCCGAACTGTCGCTGCAAGAGCTTGCCGCCCTGGCGAAAACGGCGGGAGCTGTCGTGCTGGCCGGGCTGTTGCAACGGCGTGAGAAGCCTGACGTGGCGACTTTCCTGGGACGGGGCAAAGCCCACGAACTGCAAGCTCAGGTGGCGGCTCTTGGCGCGGATACGGTCATCGTCGATGATGAGTTAGCCCCCAGCCAACGCCGGGCCCTGGAGGACGTGGTAAAGGTCAAGGTCATCGACCGCACTGCCCTCATTTTGGATATTTTTGCCCAGCACGCCACCTCACGGGAAGGCAAAGCCCAGGTGGAACTGGCTCAGCTAGAATACCTGCTGCCGAGGTTGCGCGGCTGGGGCGAATCGATGAGCCGGCAGGCCGGCGGACGTGCCGCCGCGGGTGAAGGTATCGGCGCGCGCGGACCCGGTGAAACCAAGATTGAACTCGATCGGCGCCGAATTCGGTCCCGGATGGCTCGGCTGCGGCGCACCATAAAATCTTTGGCTCCGACACGTGAAGCGAAACGAGCCAGTCGTAAGGCTGGGGGAGTACCCGCGGTGGCGATTGTGGGCTACACCAACGCGGGCAAGTCCTCGCTGCTAAATCGGCTGGCGGGGGCCAATCTGCTGGTGCATGATGCCCTGTTTGCCACTCTTGACCCCAGCGTGCGTCGGACCCATACTCCGGAAGGACGGGAATACACCCTGACGGATACGGTTGGGTTCGTGCGGCGCCTGCCTACCGAACTGGTTGAGGCTTTTCGTTCGACTTTGGAAGAAACCGCTATGGCTGATTTGATTTTGCACGTAGTGGATGGTTCTAACCCCGACCCGCTGGCGCAAGTCGCCGCGGTTGACGCCACCCTGGAGGCTGTGGAGGGCATCGAGGACGTCACGGTCATGATGGTGGTAAACAAAATCGATCAGGCTACAGCTCCCGCCCTCGCGCTGCTGCGTCATTCCTTACCGGAGGCATACTACGTTTCGGCACGGACCGGGGAAGGCATCGAGACGCTGCAGGAAGCCATCGCCGAGCGACTGCCCTGGCCGGGGCAGCGGGTTCGGGTAGTGGTGAAGTGGGAAAACACGGGTCTGCTGGAACGGATTTATCGTGACGGCAAGCTTTTGACCCGCCAGACCCGCGAGGACGGCACCTTTATAGACGCCTGGGTCCCCCCGGCTTTGGGGGCAAAACTGCTTGATCAGGCAATGGAAGATAATCACGAAATCAGCGAGGGGGTCGACAGTGACGCAAACGATAGATAACGACACCGCGGACATGTCCGACGTTGAGGCAGGCGCTTTTGCGGATTATGTTCCCAGTTCAGAGCTGCAGAAGGTGTTGACTGAGGCGGTGTCTTTGTTGGGAGGTAGTGAGCGGCCCGGTCAGGTGGCGATGGCGGCCGCGGTGGAACAATCGCTGCGCTCAGATGGCAAATTAGCAGTTCAGGCGGGGACTGGAACCGGGAAATCCCTGGGATATTTACTGCCAGCGCTGCTGTACTGCCTGCACGAGGACGCCAGAGTGGTCATTTCGACCGCAACTTTGGCTCTGCAAAACCAAATCATCACTAAAGACGCCCCCCTAGCGGTGGAGGCGGTAAAGAACGTGACTGGCTCAGAGCTGCGCGTGGAGGTTCTCAAAGGCTGGCAAAACTATGTCTGCCTGCACAAATTGAATGGCGGTTACGAGGGCAGCGAGGACGATTTATTTTCCACTATGGAAGATTCTCTCGCCCCTGGGGCAGGCGGGGGCGGTGAGGCCGCTTCGGGACGGGGAACGAAAACCGCGCGCCAAATGCGGGGATTTGCCGCTGAGACGAAAAAACTTTACGAATGGGCTCGGGAAACGACCACCGGGGACCGAGACGAAGCTCCGCGCGGTATCGGGGCCCGGGCCTGGCGGCAAGTTTCCCTGTCCAGCCTGGAATGCGTCGGGGAAAAATGCCCGTTTCGTTCCGAGTGCTTCCAAGTTTCGGCTCGCGATAAGGCAGCATTAGCGCAGGTGGTGGTGACTAACCACGCCATGATTGGGCTGGAGGCCGCCGGAAAACAGAATCCGCTGCCCCCGTGTGAGGCCATCATCGTTGATGAGGCTCATGAACTGGCCGAAAGGGTGCGTTCGCAGGCGTCTACTGAGTTCAGCGCCAATATGTTGGCGACTTGTGCCAAGGCGGCGGGCAATTTGGGGGTTTCCGGCAGCGAGGAACTCTCCCAGCAAGCCATCATGCTGGGCGTGGCGCTGCAGAATCTGGAAGATAGCCGTCTCACGCAGATGCCTGAGGCAGTAGCGGAATGTCGGACGCTCGCCCTGCCGCCCTTGAAGGCTGCCCTAACCGAGTTGAGTGCGAAGAGTGGGGGTGACGCGGGGGTAGACGGCGAAAAACACGCAGATGCGGCGAAAGCAGCCGTTGCGAAAGCAGCACTGACCAGCCTGTTAGATACTCTTGAGACGATGACCCCGGAATCGGTCGCGAACGGCGAAACAATCCTGTGGCTGAGTCGGGGACGCGATGGCGACCAGGAACCTCGGCTCTACACCGCTCCGCTGGACGTGGCCGGAAAGCTCGCGAATCGATTGTGGAGTGAACATGCCATCATCGCGACCTCGGCCACCCTCAAGCTGGGGGGCACATTTGCGCCGCTCATACACAAGATGGGTTTGCAGCTCGAGGAACCGCAGCCGGAAACCTTAGATGTCGGCTCGCCGTTTCGCCACGATCGGCAGGGCATTTTGTATCTGGCTCGGGACTTACCGGCGCCCACTCGCGGGGAGCACCCCGAAGTGTTCTGGGATCGACTGGTGGAGCTGGTCGAGGCCTCGGGAGGCGGGGCGCTGGGGCTGTTTTCCTCACGCAAGATGGCTGAGCGGGCAGGGGAAGTACTTCGGGAACGCACCGATTTGCCCATTATGGTCCAAGGTGAAGATTCCATGGCAGCCCTGGTTAACGATATGCGCGAGGACACTTCCGCCTGTCTGATGGGAACTCTCTCGCTGTGGCAGGGGGTGGATTTGCCGGGGAATACTTGCCGTTTGGTGCTGATTGACCGGATACCTTTCCCGGTTCCCAGTGACCCGGTTATTGAGGCGCGCTGTGCCGCCGTCAAACGAGCCGGGGGCAGCGACTTTATGGAAGTTTCCCTGACCCATGCCGCCCTGTTGCTGGCGCAGGGAACCGGGCGACTGTTGCGTTCTGCCGCGGATCGCGGGGTGGTGGCGGTGCTGGATTCACGTCTGGCCACCGCGCGGTATGGGGGATTTTTGCGAGCCTCCCTGCCGCCCTTGTGGCCCACGGAGGACGCACAGGTGGTGTTGGACGCTTTACGGCGACTGCACCAGAAAGTTTCCTAGGGGTGGGGGCAACCCAAACGTTACAGGGAACGGATTACCGTGACGACCTTGCCTAAAATGGTGGCGGTATCGCCGGGGATGGGTGCGTAGTTATCGTTGTGGGGCAGCAGCCAAACGTGCCCGTCAGCTCGGGAAAACTCTTTCACCGTGGCCTCGCCGTCAATCATCGCCGCCACGATTTCACCGTTGCGGGCTTCGCTCTGATGGCGCACCACGACCCAATCGCCATCTAATATGCCACCGTCCTGCATGGATTCGCCCTTTACTGCGAGCATGAACAGTTCGCCGGAACCGGTGAAGCGCCGGGGCAGGGCAAAAGTGTCCTCGACCATTTCCTCTGCCGTGATGGGGGCACCCGCTGCAATCTGTCCGACCAGGGGAACCGTGGTCGCCGCCGCGGTGTCGGCGATGCCCACCGGAATGGTGGTGACGGTGGCAGGCTGTGTCGCGCCGGGTGGCGGTTTCTGCTGCGAAGTTTCCATCCCCTCGGGAAGCTTTACGAATTCCAAAGCTCGCGGTGTGTTGGGAGCTCTGCGCAGGTAGCCCTTTTTGGTCAACACGTCGAGGTGGTGTTTGACCGAGGAGGGGGAGGACAGCCCCATGGCCTCGGCGAGTTCGCGTACCGAGGGGGGGTAGGCGAGCTTTTGACTGAGTTGGTACAAAGTCGTCAAAACTTCCTGTTGTCGTTTGGTCAGGTCGCTCACTGCTGCTCCTTTATCCGAGTACTTTGCGCGGGATAGCTGGCAAAAGTCCGTCTGACGTAACTCGCGGATTTTCGTCTCCGGGGTCCATGTCAGACTGGCAATTGTCAGGCTAACTGCGGTCAAAATTAATATTCGCACAAATGTTCGATTTTGACTCGACAACGCGCCGGCAATGGTTTATATTATACGTACAGATGTTCGAACGAACAAATGTTCGAATGAATGGAGGGATTACCATGACAGCAGTTTTGGCACCGACTTTTGAGGTTAGCGAGCTCGCTCCGAATCACCCGGCGGTGCGTGCTTTCAGAGCCCGCCAATCGCGCCCGGCTTACTTGCGTTTGGTTCCGAAGGCACCGGCGTCACCCGCTGTGGCTGTGCGGCCGGTTTTGTCGTGGGATGCCGTAGCTTTGCGAGTGGGGCTGTTTATTCTGGCTGCCCTCGTGATGGTGTTCCTGGGTATGGTGTTGGGGCTGGGGCTCAGTCCTGATTTCGTTCCCACGGATTTTATGCAACACACGGTCGTGCCGGGCGATACGCTGTGGGATATTGCCGCGACTAATGCCGCCGGTGTGCCGACTGACGAGGTCTTGGCGGACATGATGGACGCAAATGCCTTGGACACGGGTTCCGTGCTAAATACCGGGCAAACGCTGTTGGTTCCGGTTTATTGAAATGATTTGGTTCAGTCCGACTCTCCAGCTTGCGAAAACTTCGGTTTGCACTTACGGTGAAACCTGTAGTCTTGCAGCGGTGAAGGAGGGCGACGTGCACTGTCCGTTTTGTCATCACGAAGATTCCCGTGTGATTGATTCACGTACCGCCGATGACGGTGCCTCCATTCGGAGGCGTCGTGAATGCCCCAGCTGCGGTCGGCGTTTCACCACCCTGGAAACCACGCTGCTGCTGATTAAGAAACGTTCCGGAGCGACCGAGCCGTTCCGGCGCAGCAAGGTTATTGCCGGTCTGGCCAAAGCCACCCAAGGCCGTCCCATCAGCCCTGACCAACTCGCTCTTATGGCTCAAGGCGTTGAAGAAACCCTGCGGGCCTCTGGGAAAGCCATCATCAACTCCGAGGAAGTCGGCAAGGCTATTTTGGAACCGCTAAAGGAACTGGACGAAGTCGCCTATCTGCGCTTCGCTTCGGTTTACTCCGATTTCAATTCCATCGAAGACTTTGAGGATGCAATCGCCTCATTAAAGAACCAATCTCAGAACTAGCCGCCGGTTTTGATGGATGCTGGCCGGTGACCCACACTCGGCGCCTAGCCCTGCGTACGGAACCCCTCGGAAAGCCGCTCCAAAACGGATTGGCGCACTTTGCGGCGTTGAATCTTTCCGAGTTCGTTATGCGCCAGCTGCTCCGGGAAAGAAACTGAACGCGGAATCGCATAACGGGGTAGGGAATCAGCAACCCAAGTCCGAATCTTGTCCAAATTGAGGCTCGCTCCCGGATTGAGCACCACCGCCGCGTGTACCTGTTCACCCCGGGCGGGGTCAGCTTGATCGGGAATGCCGACCACGGCGACTTCTGCCACCTGGGGCATCGTGGCTATGGCCGCCTCCACGACCGAGGGATAAACATTGAAACCGGAAATAATGATGAGCTCTTTGCGCCGGTCACTCATCCGCAAAAACCCTTCGTGTTCCTCGACCAAATCGCCGGTGCGCAACCAACGATCCGGGGTGAACAGCAAATCAGTTTCTACCTGGTCGCGCCAATACCCCGGGGAACACCCCGGTCCTTTCACCACGAGTTCCCCCACCTCGCCGGGCTCGACGTCAACGAGGGTATCCGGGTCGATGACCCGCACTTGGATAGAGGGGAACACGATGCCCATGTAACCAAGTTTGCGTTCGGGACTCATCGGGGATCCCAGTACCGTTGGCGAAGTCTCCGTCATGCCGTAGCCTTCGATGATATAGCCGGAAGTGGCTTTTTCCCAGCGTTTTGCGACTTCCTGAGTCAGCGGCATCGCTCCGGAAATAGCGTATTTAAACGTTGATAAATCTATTTTCGGGTTTTCCGCAGCGGCTTTCGCTAGGCGGTCAAAAATTGGAGGCACTCCCACTATGAACGTGCCCGGACGCCGGCGTTGGGCAGCTAGGGCTGCTCGGGTGCTGAACTTCGGGAACAACACCGCGGTGGCTCCCAAACCAATCGCCCCGTTCAGAGACAGGGTCAGGCCAAAAGCGTGGAAGAACGGCAGGACACAGAACCAGGTTTCTTTGCCGGGACGCAACTTAGTCACCCAGGTCGTATTGGCAAACAAGTTCGACACCAAGTTGCGGTTGGTCAAAATGACCGCTTTCGGTTTGCCGGTGGTTCCACCCGTATGCAGCATCACGGCTGGGACATCCGGATCGACTCGCACAATGCGGTTATACGGTTTTTGCTTTTCCAGCAAGGTATCGTAGTCGGGCAAATCCTTGGCCTGCGGGTCGCAGAGCTGATGGTAGAGGTCTTTTGCCTGCTTAATCGGCAGGCGCAAGGCAAAACGCAGCCGGCGCGGCAAAGCCGCGGAAACATCGAGGGAAATAACTTCGGTGTCCATGCTGCGCACCAACTCGGTGACACTTACGGCGGCCTTTTGCCACACAAAAACCAGCTTTGATTCCGCGTTTTCGATTTGCCACTTCAGCTCTGTCGGGGCAGCCAAAGGGTTGTGCAGCACGCACACCACTCCCAGCTGCAGGCAGGAATAGAGCAGGAAAACAAACTGCGGACAGTTCGGAGCCACAATCGAGACGCGGTCGCCTCGCTTGACACCATGTTCAAGCAGTAGCGCCGAAGTGCGTTGTACGTTTTCGCCCAGTTCCCGGTAGGTCGTGGTGGCGCCGAAAAAATCCAAGGCAATGCGGCGCGGATATTTATTGGACTGAGTGCGCAAAACATCAATCAGCAGCTGATCGGTGACGGGGATTTGGGCGGGAACGTCGGGGTTATAAAGCAGACGCATCCGTTTGGTCAGCTCAGAATCTTGCTCGGGCGGGGTATGCACGTACCTAGGCAGGTGAATCCCCGCGGCAGGAGCTAGTTCCAACAAATCCACTGTTTCAGTCATACGTCCACCCTAACGCAAACTTGCCGGTCAAATCCTTTTCGCCTGGAATTTGTCCGGTAAAACCGGCGCCCCCAGCTGCAGGCGACCCAGCGAAAGACTGGTGAGAGCGCGGCAAAACTCGGTACGGCGAAACTCCTGCCAGCCAAACGGCTCTTAACCCGGCACCCAGTGCCCCGCAGGGACGCGTCCGCCTCCGGCCTAGTGAGCTCCGTCAAGGTAAGTTAGTTAACCGCGGTCTCTTCGTCCCGAACGAAGCCCTCCATCGGAATGCAGCGCAGGGACAGCGTGGAATCGAATTTGGCGATTTCATCGAGCGCCGCCTTGGGCATTTCGGAGGAAATGTCGCCGATAACGTAACCGACTTCACCGGTGGTGCCCAGGACCTGACCTTCGATGTTCACCCCGGCATCTGAGAACAACTGGTTGATCTTTGCCATCACACCGGGGATATTCTTGTGAATCAAAGTGATGCGGTACTTGGTATTGCCAGTCGGTTCCAGGCTCAAGTTCGGCATATTTACGCTCATCACGGTTTCGCCGGACTGCAGGTAGGTACAAAGTTTCCCGGCCACGAACCAGCCGATGTCCTCCTGGGCCTCCAGGGTGGAACCGCCGATGTGCGGGGTGAGGATGGTGTTTTCTTTACCCATAATTGGGGAGTGAAACTCCTCACCATTTTTGCGCGGTTCATCGGGGAACACATCAATGGCGCAGCCCCCAATCTGACCCGAATCAAGGGCCTCGGCCAAGTCATCGAGGTTGACGACGAAACCGCGGGACAAGTTCAACAGTTTCGCCCCGGGCTTCATCTGAGCCATCTGTACCCTGGTAAACATATTTTCGTTAGAGGCGCGCCCGTCCACGTGCAGGGACACGAAATCGGCACCCTGCAGAGCCTCCTCCATCGAGTCGCACTGTTTCGCGTTGCCGATGGGCAGTTTCTTTGCCAAGTCATAGAACTGGACCTTCATGCCCATGGCTTCAGCCAGGATAGACAGCTGAGTACCGGTCGAAGAGTAGCCGATAATCCCCAGGGTCTTGCCGCGTACCTCGTGAGAGCCTTTGGCGGTCTTTTGCCAATCGGCATGTTGCAGGTGAGAGTTGCGTACCGGCAGCTGACGGGCCAGCGCAATAATCTCGGAGATGGCCAGTTCTGCCACGGAACGCGTGTTGGAGTAAGGTGCGTTAAACACGGCCACCCCGTGTTTCGCTGCTTCTTTCAGGTCGATTTGGTTCGTGCCAATCGTGAAAGTTCCGGCGCAGACCAAGTCCGGGCATTCATCAAAAACTCGCTTGCTCAGGTTCGTCTTGGAGCGAATCCCGACCATCTGATAGCCCTGGAGGGCCTTGATCAGGTCGTTTTCGTCCAAAGCGCCGTCTACCCGATCGACTTGAACATTTGCGTCGCTAAAAACTTTGTTGGCGACTTCGTGAGGGTTTTCAAGCAGCAGTATCTTCGTCATGGCACCACTTTAGACCAAAAGAGCGCGGTGCTGAAATCCCACGTCAGGGGAAAACTCGCGGGAAGTCGTCAGCCTTCAGTGGTGGGAAAGTCCATTCCTGCGGGCAAATCACTGGCCAGGATGTGCATCCGTTTCGTGCAGCGCGTCATCGCCACGTACAGGTCCCCGGATGACTGGCTGGCGATAACGGCGGGTTCCACCAAGATGACGACGTCAAACTCCAGCCCTTTCGCTGCCCGCGAATCCAGACAACACACCTGGTCAGCCACCACATCGGCGGTGTCTAGGCCCAAAGCCGCAGCCAGGTACGAATGCGCCTCGGTGGGGACGATAATCGCTAGTTTGCCGGCCCCCTCACCGACTTCCGCTTCCAAACGCGCCGTTTCCGCCTGGAGAGTTTCCCGTAGCACAGGCACAAGGTTCCCCGTCCCGGACACCGGTTCCTCCAGGTTGGCTCGTGGCTCGCCCTTCAGCCGGGTAAACGCCAAGGCGCCTGCCACGTCTCGCGCCGACCGCAGCGGCACTACCGCGCTTTCGGGACTGGCCGCCAGCACCTTCTGCGCCAAATCCATCACGGCACGCGGAGTGCGGTAGTTGATGGTGAGCTGCTCCATCACCGGAGCGGCGCGCATGGCAGGTCCCAGCAGAGTCTGCCACGACGGCGTACTCGACCAGCTGTGCGACGCTTGGTTCACGTCCCCGACCACGGTGAAAGACCGCGAAGGGCACCGGCGCAGCAGCAGATGCCAGTCCATCGGCGAAAGCTCTTGGGCCTCGTCCACGACCACATGTCCGTACGCCCAAGAACGATCCGCGCGGGCACGCTGAGCCAGGGGAGACAAGCTCACTTCACCGCGGGTTGACCGCGCCAGCATCCGCGCGTTGATGAGCCCTCCACCCAGATCCATCGCTTCGATAGCCTCCGCGGCTCGCTCGATTTCACGCTGTTCACGGGTGCGACGTTGCGCCGCGGAATCGGTCAGTCCCGGCAGCGGCCCCAGCAGCTCCGCCAGTTCATCTAAAATCGGCACGTCAGCGTCCGTGAAAGGGCTGGTCTTGGGACGCTGTAGGGCAGCGAGTTCCTCCGCGGTGAAAATTCCCGAGGCAATACGCTGCAAATAATCCGGGTAAGCGTAGAGGCGCGCCAGCAAGTCGGGAGCAGACGCGGGTAGGTAGCAGCGGTTGACCGCCCGGCGTACTTCAGCAGAGCCGCGGATTTCCTCGGTCATCCACTCCATGTCCTCTTTGGTAGGGGTTTGCCCGGCATAGAGCTTCGTCAACTCGCGGACCAGGAATTTGGCGTAGGTGGCCCAGTGCTGATTATGGGTGGAACCGCCGTGCGAACCGGCTTCCATCGCCTCACGAACCAAAGCCGCGCTGAGATTCAGTTGAACGTGGTCTAACTGCAGAACTTGGTCCTCGTGGGGAGGCCGTTTCAAATCGGCCACGGCCGCGGCGGCGACTTTAATCCAGCGGGTGTCGCCTTTCAGGGCGCGCAGCTCCGGACGTTCCGCCACGGTGTGCACGCCGGGGAAACATTCCCCGATGGTCAGGCTGACCACTCCGGTTTCGCCCAGGGCGGGAAGCACCCGCTCGATGTAACGCAAAAACGTGTGGTTGGGGCCAATGACCAACACCCCTTGAGAGTTCAGTAAGTCTCGGTGGGCATAGAGCAGGTAGGCGGCTCGGTGCAGTGCCACGGCAGTCTTGCCGGTACCGGGTCCGCCCTGCACCACCAAAAAAGCGTTCAGGTCGGAACGAATCACCCGGTCTTGTTCGGCCTGAATAGTCGAGACAATGTCGGACATCTGGCCGCTGCGCGCTCGTGATAGCGCCGCCATCAAAGCGCCTTCACCCTGCAGCGTTGCTGTCTGAGCGGCGTCCGTGTCGGCGGCGGATGTCAGCAGTTCGTCCTCCACACCCACCACTTGGCGCAAACTGGTAGCTACGTGCCGCCGCTTCCAGACCCCCAGCGGAGCCACCGCCGTGGCCTGGTAGAACGGTTGGGCGACTTTCGCTCGCCAATCCACCAACAGTTGGCGAGACACGCCCTCACCAGGTTTTTCCTCAAGTTTTTCTGGCGGGGCTGGTGTTTCCAGAGGGTCTTCGGGAGAGTCCGGGGACGAGGAAAGCTCCGGGGAGGTGCCGAGAACCGGAGCCTCGGCATCGGTGACATCAAAGTCTCGCAAACCGACACGGCCGATGCGGAAACTCGTTCCGTCCTCTAGGTCTAGACCCCCGAAAACCAGGCGATTTTCTACGCTTTCCAGGCGGGTAGCTTCGTCTCCGTAGTGAGCCGCCAAGGCGTCGCGGTCTGCCCTAGCCGAGGGGTTAGAACTCATTTCCGCGGCGACCTCATCCTGGCGCCGACGGTAATAGACCCGCATTTCATCGAGAGCTTTATAGGCACGGTCAACGAAAGTCTGCTCCTTGGCAATTTCGGATTGCCAAGACGACGGCACCGTTGCGTCAGCCAATTTATCTCTCCTCAGGGCATCAAAAGGGTAATCAATTATGCCCTAAAAGGTTTACGGGGCGCGAATCGGGGACAAGTCTTGATAACATTTAGGGGTTGAACTTTTCGAGGGAATAATGGACGCAGACAAATTTGATACGTTATTAGCGCCCGGCGCGGACCTGAGCGGCCACGCCGACGTTATGCTGCATCACCTCAACGGGGCGATGGATGCCGGGCACTCCGGGCGAGGAATGCTGGAGCACCTGATAGATGCCCTCCCACATCAGACTATTGCGACCTTTAACTCCGATAAACTGGTGGATTTCCGCTCCCATCGGCCCTGGCTGAGTTTTTCGGACTGGAAGTTCACCGAAGTGGAAATGCCCGAAATTCGCCTGGAATTGCTCAGTGACGACAATGACCGAAATTTCTTGGTGCTGCACGGACCGGAACCGGATGCCCAATGGAATCTGTTTTTGGAAACCGTCCAGGAAATTGCCCGGCGCTTGGGAGTACGTCAGACAGTTGGCGTGACCGGAATGCCGGCGGGGGTACCCCATACCCGGCCCACCCCGGTGCATATGCACGGGGCGCGTTCGGAAAGCCTGCCCAAACAACCCAAGATGGTCGGTGAGATGATTCTGCCGGCCGGGATGGATCAGCTCATGGAATTCACCCTGGGGCAAGCCGGTTTGGACGCGGTAGGAATCATTGCGGCGGTGCCGTATTACCTGGCAGAAGGGGACTATCCTCCGGCGGCCGCGGCGCTTATGTCCGCGGTGGCTGCCAAGACCGGTCTGGCACTGCCGGTGGGAGACATCGAAGCCGCTTCCACCCTCACTTTGGGACAAATCAACCAGATGGTGGAGCAGTCTGAGGAAGCCGAACACATCGTCGATATTCTGGAACAGCACTTTGACGAAGCCGAGCCGATGGCGATTATTGAGACTCCCGAAGAGCCGCTGCCCACCGCCGAAGAACTCGGGGCCCGTCTCGAAGAATTTTTGAAACGCACGGACCGGTTGAATCGCGGCGCTAAGCTCTCCAATCTTGACGAAGAGGTTCCCCCGGTCGCCGACGCCTCCGGAATTTCCTCGCTGCGCGACACGCCTTATGAAAAGCGCAATATCGAACAGTTCCGTCCTCGCCGGGGTCGGCACCGCCGCGACACCCCGGAGGATTAACGCTACTGGGAATCCCTGTAATACCTGACGACTAGCGGGTCCAGCCGCCCAGCGGCTGATCACCGGAGGGGGCTTCGAAAACCGGGAACATAAGCTCGGGACTGATGAAACCCAGCCACGCCACAGCCAGCCCAGCCAGTAATGCAATGCAAAGCCAGCCGATGCCGGGCCCAACCAGGTTCGAGCGATTCCCCGGAACCGTACCCACTCCCACCAGGTTCACCCGCGAGGGATTCATCGGGTAGTACCACGCTTGGGGGCCTTGGGCGGCGACCTCGTCGAGACTGTTTTCTTCGCTACCGAGTTCCGCCCGGTTAGCTTCCTCAATCCGGGCTCGTGCCGTGGCGCGTTCAAAGGCTTCGCGCTGCGCCAACAGTTCCGCTTCGCGCTTCAGGCGGGCTTTTTCCGCAGCGGCCCGCACTTTCGGTGGGCGCGGGTCGAAACGAGGGTCGTTTGCCGGCAGGGCAGTGATTTTCACGGTCGTAGGCCCCTGGGGGGTGTGCAGTTTGGAAACTGCCGTATGGGGTCGAGTCTGGTTCTGGAGGATTTCCGGGGTCACCCGCCACACGCCTTTCGCTTCTTCCTCCAGTTGGGTTCGCACCAGTTTCTGCAGCAGCAGACTGGTGCGGCGCTGGAAGCCGGGAATCCGCACTTTTCCGTACTGTGCCGGCATTCCCAGCGGCGCCCACATGAGGGACACTTCAAAACCACCGGGGTGACCGGCATGACCGCTGATGCGCCGGATTCCACTGATTGACGCCGGTACGGTGGCAGGGTTGGACGCCACGCGCACCCACACCCTGACAGCTTGTCCAAAGCGCATGAGGCCGTAGAGGGCGGCGAAGGCAAAGAACAGTATTGTAGGCGGGAACAACAGCACGAAATAGGGGTCGGAGCTCGTGATAAGTTCCATGTTGACCAGGCAAGTACCCGTCATGATGAACTGAGCGGCCAAGAGCAGAACCGCGTTGATGATTGTTTCCGTGTTCCAAGAGCGCGAGTTTTCGAAGCGAATGTCGCGCGGATCAACGGCGGAAACCCACACCGGCAGCGGGATATGGTTGCGGGCGCAGGTACGAGCACGACCGACGTGGAGGTCTTCGGGGTTCAAAGTTACGTAGTAGTAAGTGTTGGTTTCGCCTGGATCCTGGGAAGGTAGGAGCACAGTGACCTCGTAAGGCAGGGAGCGCATGGTGTCTTTTTCGGTGAGGGGCTCAACTTCTTTGATATAAGCCCGGATGCGGTAACGTTCTACGCTGTTCTGAGGGCGCGCTCGATAGATGAGAATCGCAGCTAATACCAGCGCTACAATCCACCACAGACCAATAATCAACGCTTGCATAGCACAATTAAACCAGTAAAAGTGGCTGTTTATCAGGTTTCGATGGATTCGTGTACCGGCCGCTGTGGCGCGACGAGGGTAAAAACAGGTAAACTGGTTTGTGTTAACACATTCGTTTTGGGTTTGGGGTGTTTTCCTCGGCCGCGCACTGAAAGGACATGGTCATGGCATTGTCAGACTATGAGAAGCAAGTCCTGGCGCAGATGGAGGCTCAGCTCCACAACGAAGATCCCAAAATGGCTGATAGGATGCGCCAGACTTCCACGAAGGTCAGTGGTTCCGCAGCGAGCAGTCCGCGGCGAGTTGCTTTTGGGGTCGTCTTGGTTCTGGTTGGGGCAGTAGTCCTGATCGGAGGGCTCATCGCCACGCCTTACCTGAAGGGCTTTGAATTTTTGGGTACCGCTATCGGGGTGTTGGGGTTTGTTGTTATCGTCCTGGGGGTTCTGAAAATTTTCGGGGTCGGCTCGAAGTCTTCTGCCTCGAAACCGGCTCCTCGTAGCCAGCCGGCCGGCGCGTCAGCTTCGCACTCGTCCTTTATGGATCGTCAAAACGAGCGGTGGGATCGCCGCCAGCACGGCGAGTAGCACTCTGATTTTTCCGTGAGTCTCTGACTCGCCTGTTTTCATCCGGTCACCGATTTCGGTAGCCGGTTTTTGTTTCCCGTTTTGTTCTGGTCCCGTCCCGTGAGACATTCGCTGCGAAAATTCCCTCCACCGAGTAATTCTCTGAATTTCCAATAAATAATTTGCAAAAAATGCAAAATTCATCGCGTTTTTGCAAATTTGTGGATGAAAGTGGAGTAAAGTGGGGTATAACGAAAACCTGAAAGGTATCGGGTCAAAGTTCAGCATCATGCTGAGGGGCGAAAGGGAAGGACGTGTTCTTAGGGACCTACGAGCCAAAGCTCGACGACAAGGGTCGCCTGATACTGCCTGCCCGTTTTCGGGAGCAACTCGCAGGCGGAGTCGTTTTGACCAAGGGTCAGGACCACTGCGTTTATGCGTTTGAGACTGGCGAGTTCCAAACCCTGTATACGGAACTTCGCCAGGCTCCCATCACCCACAAGCAGGCGCGGAACTTTTCCCGCGTGCTGCTGTCCGGGGCGACGGATCAAATTCCGGACAAGCAAGGACGGATTAACATCCCGCCCGCACTGCGTGAATATGCCGGCTTGGAGCGTGACCTGGCGGTTTTCGGCGCGGGTTCCCGAGTGGAGATTTGGGACCTGAAGACCTGGAACGAATTCTTGGCTGCCGCCGAGGAGGACTTCTCTGAAGTCTCGGAAGAAATCCTCCCGGGACTGCTGTGAGGAAACTCGCGGATAACTGCATAAACCCGCGTGGGTTTGGTGTCCTACCGATTCTGAATGCTCTTCCCCGCAGTCAGACACGGTGGGAAACCTGGCTAACGCGGGAGCCGCTGGGAAAACCGGGGGCCGCTCTCAAGGAAAAGGAAGAAACGTGAAATCAGTTGCCGAAATCCATCAGCCGGTGCTGGCTGAGGTGTGCGCTGATTTACTGGCACCCGCTTTGGCTACCGCACCAGACGTGGCCACCCCACTTTCCTCCACCGCTGATTTTTGCAGTATCCAGGGTCCCGTTTTGGTTGACGCCACTCTCGGCTTGGGGGGACACAGCGCGTATCTGTTCGAGCGCCACCCGCGGCTGCGCATTATCGGTATCGACCGCGACCCGCAGGCCCGGGATTTGGCGGCATCCCGACTCAGTGAGTTTGCCAATCGCCTCAGTATCGCCGGCACGACTTACGGGGAGTTGGACAGCGTGTTGGCACAGCACGGTTTGAGCCAAGTGGACGGGATTTTGGCCGACCTGGGAGTGTCGTCACTGCAGTTGGACGAAGCGGAGCGCGGTTTTGCCTATGCCCATCCGGAGGCTCCCTTGGATATGCGGATGAACCAAACCGCCGGTTTCACCGCTGCGGATTTCTTGAACCTAGCCGAGGCAGAAGAAATCGCTGCGGTGCTGCACACCTACGGTGAAGAAAAGTTCGCGTGGCCCATCGCAAAAGCTATCGTGAGGGCCCGTGTGGAACAGCCCTTGCAAGTTTCGGGCCAGTTGGTGGAGATCATCCGCGACACCATTCCCGCTCCGGCTCGCCGCACCGGAGGAAATCCAGCGAAACGTACTTTCCAAGCCTTGCGGGTGGCGGTCAACGACGAGCTGGGCGATTTGGAACGGTTCCTGACGAAGGCGCTGGCTGGTGTGCGGGTTGGCGGACGCATCGTTATCGAAAGTTACCAGTCCCTCGAGGATCGCCTGGTCAAGATGGCTTTTGCCGCGGGGATTCATCCCGCAGTTCCCAAGGGGTTGCCCGTGGTGCCTGAGCAGGCTCAGCCTTGGTTGCGCGACCTCACACACGGTTCGCGTTTAGCTGATGAGTTTGAGGTTGCCCGTAATCCGCGCGCCGCTTCGCTACGGCTGCGAGCCGTGGAAAAGACGCGGGAACCCGACCCGGAAACCCCCGCGGGGAACCTTGTGAAAACCAAGCAAAAACCGGCGGAAAAACGGTTTCCCACCCTGACGAAACTTCGTGCCCAAAACCCTGTCCACCCCCTAACCGAAGGAGACCATCGTGACTAACGCAGCTACTTCCAGCCTGGCTTTGCGTAAACCCGGCAGCGTCGCCGGGATGCCGCTTCCCGTTCGGAGCGTCCCGAGGCCGCAGCTTCAGCTGGTCCCGACTTTTCAGAAGCGCCGCATCACGTGGCCGATGTGGCTGACGGTGGCGGCGATGCTCGTCGCCGCGCTGGTCGTACCCGTCGTCATCAACACCCAGTTGGCGATGACTTCCTACGATATGTACGCCATGCAAAACGAGTTGAACTTGTTGCTGGATCAGCAAGCCGACCTGGTGACCCAGGCTCGCGAGGCTCAATCACCGCAATACCTGGCCGAGAAAGCCCGAGAAATCGGATTGGTTCCGGCCGGAGAACAGGGCTACGTGACGTTGTCGACCGGAGAGATCATCCCGGGAAAAGCTGCGCATTAGGGGCTGGCGGGAAAGCGTCTGTGGTGCGCGGAACCCCTCGCGGTCACGGCGTGGGAGCGTGAAAACCTGGCAGAGCTGGACGAAACTGGTCAGGTGAGTAGAGTCCGAAAAAACCTGTTGGCGGGGGCCATCATCGCGGTGCTGTGCATTTTTGCGGTCCGCTTGGTGGTGGTGCAGCTGGTGCAGGGACCGGAACTTGCCGCGGCGGCTCAGGAACAGCGCAGTCGCACCCACATTATTAAGGCTCAACGCGGGGACATTCTGGACTCCTCAGGCCGACAGATGGCGACCTCCGTGAAACGCTACAACATCGGGGTCAATCAGGTAAAAATCAATACTTATTATCAGCCGAAAACCGCAGGGAAAGACGCGAAGGGCAACCCAAAGATTATCTATGACCAATTCGACCGGCCCGAGGTCGCGGCTTTCGGGCCGGCGGCAGCGGCGAAAAAGCTGGCTCCGCTTTTGAAAGCCGACCCCGCCGAACTGGGTGGGAAACTGACTGCTCAACCCGGTAAAAAGCCCTCGACCTTTGTGTATATCGCCAAAGAAGTGACCCCCGAAGTCTGGCGCAAAGTCGCGAAGCTGGGGATTCCGGGCATTGAGCCGGAAGAAATCACGAAACGGATTTATCCCAACGGCAACGTGGCCGGAAACATTGTCGGTTTCACCAACATTGATGGGGTGGGCTTAGCGGGGCTGGAACTGAGCCAAAATAGCAAGCTCGCCGGGGTGGACGGCAAAGACTTCACCGAGATTGGCAGGCGGGGACAAACCATCCCGGTTCAGGACAACTATCGCAAAGACGCTATTGCGGGACAAACCATTAAGACGACCATCCTGCTGGACCTGCAAAATACCTGTCAGCAGGTGGTCGAGAAATCCCGATCCCAGTTCGGGGCGCAATCCGTCATGGCGGAAGTCCAAGAGGTCGGCACCGGAAAAATCCTTGCCCTGTGCGAGACGGACACGGTCAACCCCTCAGAACCTACCAAAACCAGCGAAAAGAATCGCGGTTCCAAGGCTGTCTCTACGGTTTACGAGCCCGGCTCGACCCTGAAAGTTCACACTATGGGAGCGGTCCTTGAAGCCGGCAAAGTGGAGCCCACCAATACTTTTACCATTCCGGGTGAAATCACCATGTCCAACGGTCAAAGTTTCCGCGATTCGAGTGCCCACGGTACCTATGCCCTGACCGCGGCGGGGATTATTGCCAAATCGTCGAACGTGGGGATTGTCCAGGTTGGCGACCTGATTACGGATACCGACAGGTATCAAAAGCTGAGGCAACTCGGTTTTGGTAAACCCACCGGTGTCGAACTGCCTGGTGAGAGTGCGGGGCTGCTGGCTCCGCCTGAAAACTGGGACGGGCGCCAGCGTTACACCATCATGTTCGGTCAAGGTATCGCGGCGACTATCCTCCAGGTCACCAACGGTATCGCCACGGTGGCGAACGGGGGAGTGGAAGTGCAGCCTCACCTCATCGAATCTTGGAAAAAACCCGACGGCAGCGTGGAAAAGAAATCTGTGGACGCGGGCACCAGGGTTTACACGAAAGACACCTCGAGGAAACTGTTGACCATGATGGAGGGGGTTGTCTCTGAGAAGGGCGGTGCCCCCGGTGCTCAAATCGAGGGATACCCCGTGGCTGGGAAAACCGGAACCACCCAGATTATCCAAGCGAATGGCACACAAACCGGGACCGTCGGGTCATTTACCGGGGTGTTTCCCGCCAACAACCCCCGCGTGGTTATAACTGTGGTGGTACATCGCCCTTCTGCCTCGATATACGGTTCGGTGGTCGCGGTCCCGGCGTTTAAAGAGATTGCGGGGGCTACGATTAGAGAGCTGGGAATCCCGCCCACAGACACTAAGCCGCAGTTGTATCCGATTGGAGATTAGAGAAATATGACTTTGGAAGTTGCTTTTGACCCTTACGCACCGGATTTGCTTCGCCTGCCGTGGGTCGAAGTCGCGGATTTGGCACAAGCCGTGAACGGCACTGTTCATGGTAAAGACGGCCGTGTGCGCGGCGCGGTTATCGATAACCGGGTGGTGCGCGGTGGCGAGCTGTTTGTGGCGATGCCGGGGTTTCATGTGCATGGCGCCAAGTTTGGTGCGGACGCCGCCGCGCGCGGGGCCGGGGCGGTGCTGACCGATCCGGCTGGGATGGCGTTTCTCACTGACGTGGACATCCCCGCTATTATCGTTCCCGATGTGGCCTCCGTAGCCGGTCGGGCGGCGTCTATTGCGTTTAATAATCCCTGTCAGCAATTGAGCGTGTGGGGCGTGACGGGTACGAACGGAAAGACCACCACCACCTACCTTTTGCGTCATTTGCTGCATCGAGTCGGTCACCTGTCTTCGCTGGTGGGCACGGTCGAGGCTGCGGTGGGCAAGAAAACCGCCCCCGCTTTCATCACGACCCCCCAAGCTCCTCAGGTGCAAGCCTTCGCAGCCACGACGGTGCAGGAAAACGTGCATCACATGGTGGTGGAGGTGTCCTCGCATGCTTTGGCGATGGGACGGGTGGATCCCTTACATTTTGCCTGCGCCGGTTTCACGAATCTGTCTCAGGATCACTTGGATTATCACGGCACGATGGAAAAGTACTTCCAGACCAAGGCCTCGCTGTTCTCCCAGCAGCGCAGCGATCGCCAGGTTATCATCATTGACGGCGTGTGGGGCCAACGCCTAGCTGAGCAGCTGGAACGCAGCGGGCAACATGATTTTGTGACCCTGTCCCTGACGGGTCTACCGGCTGATTGGCAAGGGAAAATCATCGAATTGGACGGGGGTTTCACCGAACTGCGGTTGCGGGCTTTTGACGGTAAAGAAGCGTCCGTGCAGGTCATGATGCCTGGTACGTTCAACGCGATTAATGCCGCCCTGGCCATCGTGATGGTGGTAACGGGGTTGTCTCCCAGCCCACGTCAGCTAGATGGGGACATTTTGCGCCACCTCACCGTGAATCCCATCCGTCTGGACGTGCCGGGACGGATGGAGTTGCTGTGTGAAGCACCCCGGGTGATTGTGGACTTTGCGCACAACCCGGATTCCACCAAGATTTTGCTCGATACCATGCGGATTTCGACCAAAGGGCGGTTGCTGCTGGTCATGGGCGCGGATGGACAGCGCGATCCGGGCAAGCGTCCGATTCTGGGTCAGATTGCCGCCGAGCTGGCGGATTTCACCTACGTTACGGACGGGGACATTCACGAGGAAGAACCCAGCGGGATTCGCCGGGACATCATGGCGGGGATGAAAGGGCACGAGGACAAATTTGTGGAGGTCGCTCCGCGTGAGGTGGCCATTGAGCGAGCTATTTTAGATGCTCGTCCCGAAGACACCGTCGTTATCACGGGGCGGGGTCATGAGCCCATCATGTTCACGCCGGATGGACAGTACGACCTCGACGATCGAGTGGTCGCCCGCGAGGCTCTGGCGAAGCGAGCTTGAGTCCTTTTCTGACCGGAGCCGGCTTGGGATAAGATTGAAGCCGATTCGTTTGCCTTTTGAAGGAGTCCACCTTTGATAGATATGACCCTTGACGCCCTACGTGAGGCGATTGGTTTGGAACCTGGGGAAAACTCGACTCGGATTCAAGGCAGGGTGCACACCGATTCGCGGCTGGTCAGTACGGGTGATGTTTTTGTAGCGTTGCCCGGAGAAAATACAGACGGTCATCACTTCTTGGGTTCCGTGGCTCGCCGCGGGGGAAAGGTCGCCATCGTCAGCAGCGACCGCGCCGAGATTCTGGACCAGGGGTGGGCCACCGCAGACGAACTGAACCAGCTGACAGTACTGCAGGTCCCCGACCCGCAGTACGCTCTGGGGCGGCTGGCACGGGCGCACCTGCGCCAACTGCGAGCCCAAGCTCGCGGGGGAGTCGGCAAACTGAAACTCGTCATCGGAATCACCGGTTCCGCTGGTAAAACCACCACCAAAGACCTGACGAAACAGCTTTTATCCACCAAAGGCTCCACTGTCGCCCCCGTGGCATCGTTCAATAACGAGGTCGGCCTGCCGCTGACGGTTCTGGAAGCTGACACTGCGACGGAGTACCTGGTTTTGGAGATGGGCGCTTCGCAGCCCGGCGACATTGTCTACCTGACTGACATCGCGCCCCTGGATGTGGCTCTGGTTTTGATGGTGGGGGTGGCGCACCTGGAGGCGTACTCTTCGGTCGAGGCTCTGGCAGCCGAAAAAGCCACCATTCTGGAAAACCTAGGGCCCTCGGGTATGGCCATTTTGAACGCTGACGACCCGCGCGTGGAAGCGATGAGCGGGCGGACTTCGGGACGCCTTATGTACTTTTCGACGAAAAAGAACACTCCGGTGCGGGTCACCGACTTGCGTCTGGACGAGGCTTCGCGGGGCAGTTTTCTGTTGCATACTCCCGCGGGCAGTGCCCCGGTACAGCTGCGGCTCCTGGGTGCGCATCACGTCTATAACGCGCTGGGGGCTGCGGCGATTGGGCACGTCGCCGGGATGACTCCCGCCGAGATTGCGGCGGTGTTGTCCAAAGCCACTCCGGTTAGCGAACACCGCATGAACCTGGTGCATTTGGCGGACGGAGTAGACCTCATCGACGATGCGTATAACGCGAACCCGGACTCGGTGCGTGCCGCTTTGGACGTGATTGCGAAATCGGGAGCCACCCGGCGCGTGGTCATCGTGCTGGGGGACATGCTGGAACTGGGCGAAACTGCCCCGCAGCTGCACGGGGAAATCGGGCGTTACGCCGCGAACCTCGGAATTTCGGTGCTGTTGACAGTCGGTCCCATGGCAAAACACATCGAAAGCGCCTATTCCGCGCTGAAGCGTGATGGGGAAAGCCATCAGGTGATGGATGCTACCGCTGCCGGTCGGTTGTTGCAGGAAATTGTGCGTCCTGGCGACTTGATTTTGGTTAAGGGTTCGCACGGTTCGGGACTGTGGAAACTGGCTCAAGAGATTGAGGAAAGGGGCCGCGTCCGATGACTGCGGTATTGACTGCCGGGTTTATCGCCCTGTTATTCTCGCTGCTGGTCACGCCGTTCTATGCGAATTGGCTGGTCAAAAGGCAGTATGGTCAGTTTATCCGTCAGGACGGTCCGACCGCACACTACACGAAGCGCGGCACCCCTACCATGGGCGGGGTCATCATTATCCTGGCCATCATCATCGGGTGGGGAGCGGGCCACATTCACCAGGCCATCACCAGTGGTAAAGGCCCCAGCGCCTCGTCCCTGATTCTCATATTTTTGCTGGTCGGTCTGGGATTCATCGGCTGGTTAGATGACTGGATTAAAATTTCTCAGCACCGTTCCCTGGGGCTGAATCCGACTGGGAAAATTCTCGGTCAGCTGGCTGTGGGTTCCATATTTTCTGGTCTGGCCCTGGGATTTGAAAATTCACGGGGTATGAGCCCTGCCTCCACCAAGATTTCTGTCATCCGGGACACGAACTTGGATTTGGCTTTCGCCGGTTTCGGTCTGGGGGTCGTGCTGTTCCTGATTTGGGCAAACTTCCTGGTGGCAGCCTGGTCTAACGCGGTTAACCTGACGGACGGTCTGGATGGCTTGGCAACTGGTACTTCGATTTTTGTGTTTGGCGGCTATGCCTTGATGTCCTACTGGCAGTTCTCGCAGCGCTGCGGCATCGACGGTACCAGCGCTCCGGCGTGCTACTCCGAAATTCGCGACCCGCTGGACATCGCGTTATTCTGCGCGGCTGTGGTCGGAGCCCTGATTGGATTTTTGTGGTGGAATGCCTCGCCGGCCCGCATTTTCATGGGGGACACCGGCTCTCTGGCGCTGGGCGGTATCCTGGCGGGAGTCTCGATTTTCACGCACACCGAGTTCCTGGCGATTATCATCGGCGGCCTGTTCGTGATGGAAGTTATCAGCGACATTATCCAGGTCGGATTCTTTAAAGCCACTCACAAGCGCGTGTTTAAGATGGCCCCGATTCATCATCACTTTGAACTGTTGGGCTGGAAAGAGATTACCGTGGTCGTGCGGTTTTGGATTATTGCCGGGCTGATGGCCGCCGCCGGGGTGGGGCTGTTCTATTTCGATTGGGTGATAAAACTGTGAGAGATACACAATTCACCGGCGCTTCCATCGGAGTTTTGGGACTGGGAAAGTCGGGGCGCGCTTCCGCTGCTGTGCTGTCCACTCTCGGAGCGCACGTGACCTGCTACGATGCGAACCCAGACGCACTCCAACAGGCTCGTGAGGAACTCGGCGACCAGGTCGACTACTGCACCGCCACCGGCGAACAGCTTCAAGGAGAGGCGGCCGCCGGGAAAGGCCATAAACTTTTCGTGGTGTCCCCCGGAATTGCCCCTCATAATCCCATGTATCGCCTTCCCGAGGCCAGTGCCCCCATGTGGTCAGAAGTCGAGCTGGCTTGGCAAATCCAGGAAGCCATTGGCAACCGCAACTGCAAGTGGATGTGCATTACGGGCACAAACGGGAAAACCACTACGACCGGGATGCTGGCCCAAATGCTCATCACCGGCGGCGTGGTGGCGACTGCGGTGGGCAACTACGGCACACCCATCGTGCAAGTGGCGGCTGAAGGTGCTGTGGATGCGTTGGCGGTGGAGCTGTCGTCGGCGCAGCTGCATTCCACCTACAGCCTGAAACCCTGGGCTTCCGTGTGGCTGAACTTTGCCCCCGATCACATTGACTGGCACGGCAGCGCCGACAACTACGCTTGGGACAAATCGAAAATTTATTGCGGAGTGCAGCGTGCCGCTCTGTACCCCGCCACCGAGGAGCTGCCGACCAAGGTGCTCAGTAAACGTTTCGTCCAGGAACAGGGATTTCCTGCGGAAAAGTGCATCGGCTTGACTCCGGGCATTCCCGCTCCAGGCTTCCTGGGGGTGATTGAGGACGTCATCGTGGACCGGGCTTTTGGGGAACACAACGAAACCCAGGCCCTCGAACTGGCGACCTTTGCCGACCTGGAACACTTGAGCGGCGCGAAAGTCCCGACCTCAGCACTGCTGGCCGATACTTTGGCCGCAGCCGGACTGGCACGCGCCTACGGTTTACAGCCCGAATGGGTGCGCCGCGGAATTCTCGAGTTCGAGCTGGCGAAACATCGCCGCGCCGTGGTTGGCACTTTCGAGGGCGTGACCTACATCGACGACTCGAAAGCTACGAATACGCACGCGGCGGCTGCTTCGCTGCGTGACATTGACGACAAGCGCGCCGTGTGGATAGTCGGGGGAGACGCGAAAGGCCAAGACTTCCATTCCCTGGTGCAGGTCGCGGCTCCGAAAGTGAAAGCCGCCGTGCTGATTGGCCTGGACCCCGAGCCTTTTGAGAGCGCATTTGCTGAAAACGGCGCGGGAATCCCGCTGAAACGGGTCGCTCCGGGGGACAATCTTATGGAAAGGACGCTACTAGAGGCGCGAGCTTTGGCCGCTCCGGGGGATACCGTGCTGCTGGCTCCGGCGTGTGCCTCGTGGGATCAGTTCAATAACTATCACGAGCGCGGCGACCAGTTTGCTCAGGCGGCGCGGAAACTGGGGGAGAACCAAGATGGCGGGGAGGAACAAGGTTCCTAAGGCACCTCGAGACGCGAAACTGACGAAGTTTTCCTCGCGAAACTCAGCGCCCAACCTAGTTGACGCCAGCTCAGCCCCCGCCCCATCCGCAGCGCCGGGCCAGGAACACTCCGCTCTGCGCGACTTGTCCGAGGGATGGAAGAACCAGCCGGTTCTGAGCTACTACCTGGTATTGGTCACCACCCTGCTGCTGTTCATAATCGGGTTTATCTTGGTGTTTTCCGCCTCGACCATCACCGCCCTGGAAAGCGGGGTGAACCCGTTTCTGTCCTTCGGGAAACGTTCGCTCATTTATGTGGCGGCGCTGCTGATTTTGTTCATCGCTTCCAGGGTTCCGCTGACTTTTTATCAAAAGTGGACCTGGTGGTTCCTGGGGGCGGCGTGGTTGCTGCAGATTATGGTGTTCGTGCCGGGCATGCACGGTGCGTCCGCGGGCGGCAACACGAACTGGATTAACCTCGGCGGCGTTTTTACCATTCAGCCCTCCGAGTTCATGAAGTTGGCTTTGGCTGTGGCGTTGGGACGGGTCCTGGCCGATCCGGAACTGCGGGAGGCTAGGGACAAGAAACGTTGGCTCATCAACGTGGGGGTGCCCGCGGTGGGGTCGTTGGGTTTGGTCATGGTCGGTCGAGATCTGGGCACCGCGATGGTGATGGCGGCGCTCATTTTGACGGCGATATTCGTGGCGGGGATTCCTTGGCGTTACTTTGCGGGAATCGTCTTGCTGGGAATTTTCGGGGTCACCGTGGCCGTAATGAGTTCCGCCAACCGCCGGCGGCGGGTTTTTGGCTTCATGGACGCCTCCACCACCGACCCCACCGGTATCGGCTACCAGCGCCAACACGGCTTGTGGTCGTTGGCAACCGGGGGATTGACCGGAGTCGGACCGGGCGCCAGCCGGGAAAAATGGTCCTATCTGCCCGAAGCGGATACGGACTACATTTTCGCCATTCTGGGCGAGGAATTCGGAATTTTGGGCACTTTCCTGGTTCTGGGTTTGTTCGTGGTGCTGTGCCTGACGATGCTGCGGCTGATGAGCCGGGCAACCAATCCTTTCGTGAGCTACACCGTGGCGGGCCTAATAGGCTGGATTTTTTCCCAAGCCATCATCAATATCGGAGCCGTGGTTGGCTTGCTCCCGATTATCGGGGTGCCTCTGCCGCTGATTTCCTCCGGGGGTTCCTCCCTGCTGTCCATCATGGCAGCGATGGGCATGGCGATGTGTTTCGCACGAGCCGAATCCGGAGCGGATGCAGCCTTGAAAGCTCGGCTGCGTCCTTTGCAGCGCGGAGCGGCGGTTTCGCTGCCCGGCCGGGTACACCGTTGAACGCTGGCGCTGCGGTGTCGGCATGGCGCGGAACCCGGGGGAACACTTTGCTGACAACCGCCGGGGGAACCGTGCCCCTGAAAAAGTTTCTGGACAAAACACGCTAAAGTTGAGGGTGTGAGTGACATCTCGAAACCGGTCATTGTTTTCGCTGGCGGCGGCACTGCGGGGCATGTGAACCCCCTGTTGGCGACGGTCGCCGCGCTGAAGTCCACCGAATTTGACTTTGAGCCGCTGGTGGTGGGTACGTCCGAGGGACTGGAAAACGAGCTGGTTCCCGCCGCCGGCTATGAACTGTTGACCATCCCCCGTCTGCCCATGCCGCGTCGTCCCAGTTCGGACCTGGTTCGTTTGCCGGTTCGGATGCGTCGTGTGGTGGCGTCGCTGCGCGATACTTTCCAAGCGCGGGGAGTGCGGCTGGTGGTGGGCTTTGGTGGCTACGTTTCCACTCCCGTGTACTTCGCGGCGAAACGCCTGGGTATTCCCATCGTTATTCATGAACAAAATGCCCGGCCAGGGCTCGCCAATCGGGTAGGGTCACGCTACGCCGCCGGAGTCGGCCTGACTTTTGAGGGCACCGGGCTGAAAGCGAAACACGGCGAAACCCGCGTAGTCGGCCTGCCCCTGCGCCCCAGCATTCTCGAACTGGCGCGTCAGCTGGAAGCACCCCAGACCAGGGACGCGGCACGAGCTGAAGCCGCCGATTTTTTCGGTTTGCCGGCTTCTCACCCCACGGTGTTGATCACCGGAGGTTCCCTGGGGGCGCAGCGTCTCAACGAAGTCTTGCCCGGTGCGCTTTTGCGGGTGTTCCAGGAAAACCCTTCCGCCCAAGTCATTCACTTGACCGGGAAAGGCAAGGACGGTCCTGTTAGGGATTTCGTGGCTGCACACCACCTGGAGCAGCGTTACCAGGTGCGAGACTACCTCACTGAGATGCACTACGGTCTGGCCCTAGCTGACTGTGTGGTGTGTCGAGCGGGGGCGGCGACTGTCGCGGAAAACACCGCCCTGGCGATTCCCACTCTCTATGTGCCCCTGCCCATCGGTAACGGAGAGCAGGCCCTAAACGCGCGAGGTGTCGTGCAAGCTGCGGGGGCGTTCCTGCTCGACCAAAAGAAACTGACCGAGCAGGCGGCTGCTGACCTGCTAATTCGCCTGTTAGACCCGGAGCAGAACGCGGTCATGCGGGCGGCGGCAGCCCAAGTCGGCACCACTCGCGGCGCCGAGAATCTCTGCGCGCTCATCTTAACAGTCCTGGGCGAAACGGCCGGGAAACCCGAGGAGGCCTAATCATGCCCGAAATCAAAGACAGTTCCACGAATTTGTCCAACGTCGCACAAGCCCATGAGGTTCCACCTGACCAGGCATTTTACCTAATCGGTATCGGCGGGGCCGGCATGAGCGTCCTCGCGCTGCTACTGCATGACCTGGGGTATCACGTGTCTGGTTCCGACCAGGTGCAAGCCGATACGCTGGGACAGCTGCGCGCGGCGGGCATCACCGTTTTTGTGGGACACCGGGAGGAACAGGTCCCAACTAACGCTATTGTGGTGGTGACTTCGGCGGTACATGAGGACAATCCCGAAGCTGCTCGCGCCAAAGCTCTGGGCTTAGAAATCTGGCACCGTTCCCAAGCTTTAGATTTTTGCACCCGTTCCCACGATTTAGTGGCGGTGGCCGGCGCGCACGGAAAAACCAGCACGTCTTCCATGATTGCCCACGCCCTGCTGAAGATCGGCGCGGATCCTTCCTTTGCTATCGGGGGAGTCATCGCCGAACTGGGGACCGGTGCGCGTTTGGGGTCGGGTTCCGCCTTTGTTATTGAAGCCGATGAGTCCGACGGGTCTTTCCTGAACTATTCCCCCGCGGTGGAAGTTATCACCAACATAGAGCCTGATCACCTCGATCACTGGGGCAGCGCGGAGGCCTTCGAGCAAGCTTTTGTGGACTTTACCGCTCGACTGCGCGAGGGCGGTGCGCTGGTGCTGTGTGCCGATGATGCCGGGGTCAAAAGGCTGGCCGAGCGGGTGCCAGCGCGGCACGGCGTGGGCGGGGCGCGGGTTATTTCCTATGGTTTCGGGGTTCCCCTAGCCGGTGACATCGTAGTGCAGTTGAGCGAGCCCGAGCTGGGGCCGGGCCACGGACATTGCCAAGTCAGTGTTACCGATGTTGGTCAGCAGGTGTTTCACGGGCAGCTCGAGTTGCGGATAGGGGGCCAGCATATGCTGCTGAACGCGGGCGGAGCGCTGGGAGCCGCCTACGCCCTGGGCGTGGACTTGGCCCAGTTCATCGCCGCGTTGGGGACTTTTTCTGGAGCCAGCCGCCGGATGCAGCTGGTTGGCGAACGCGATCACGTGCGCATTTACGACGATTACGGGCACCACCCCACCGAAATTGCGGCCACTCTGCAGGCGGCCCGCGACTTAGCTGGTAGCGGCCGGCTGCTGGTGTGTTTCCAGCCTCACCTGTATTCCCGGACCTACCACAACGTTGAGGCTTTCGCCCGCGTTTTTGCCGCCGTGGACGACCTGACCGTGTGCTCGGTCTACGCTGCCCGCGAAGCGCCGATTCCCGGAGTAAACGGCAACATCATCACCGAGCGCCTCGGTCAAGGAACCTACGTGGCGGATATGTACGCGGCAGGGCTGCACGCTTTCCGGGCTGCCCGCCCCGGCGACCTGCTGCTGTTCTTAGGGGCGGGCTCCATCACCCACGTGGGCCACGCTATCGCCGCGGGACACGACTTTGCCTCGGTGGAACAGGCTGCCCAGGCGAAAGCGAGCCAGGCGTGAAACCACCTCCTCGTCCCACCCTTGGGAATTCCTCAGAGGGACGCGACGCGAGCCGGGGGCGGCACCGTCGCCCCGTGGTTGACCCCAAAATCGTTGACCTCAACAAGGACTCCCCGCGCCGCCCTCGTGACCGCGCCGCCGCTGCTGACACGACAGACTCGGGAACAGCCCAACCTGAGACGCAGTCAAAAAAACCGACCCCGGCTCAACTCGATAAACAGGAACGCGACGAAAAAAAGGCCGCCAAGAAAGCTCAAAAGCAGGCTGCGAAGGCAAATCGTGAGGCAGTGAAAGCGGCCCAAAGGGTTTCTCAGCGCAAACACAATCCGAAGGCGACCCCCTCTGGTGGGGCGCGCTTCGAGGTGAGTTCCCCCTGGGATTCGCTGCGGGTGGCAAGCGTAGATAACTCGCTGCTGGACCGGTTGGAGGAGCAGGCGTTCATTCGCCGTCATCGGATACGGCTGCGGATTTCCAGCCTGATTGGGGCGTTGGTGGGAATTCTCATCGTTTTGTACGTGGTGTTTTTTTCGCCGCTGTTCACCTACCAACTCTCACAGTGCCATGTCACGGGTGCGCACAACGTGGACGTTAAAGAGGTGTGCCAAGCCACTCAGCGTTTTGAGGGACGCACCATCACCAGTTTGGCCACGGCGGGAGTAGCCAAAACGGTGCTGCACGAAATGAGCGCCCTGAAAGATGTCCAGGTCTCACCGGCCTGGCTGCACGGTTTGAATATTCACGTGGTGGAGCGTGTTCCGGTAGCCACCGTGCGGCAAAACGGCAAGGTCGTGGGGGTGGATCGGTCCGGAGTCGTCCTGGAGATTGCCCCTGGGGACGTTGCGGGGCTGCCGCAGTTGGATGTCGACATGGAAAAACTGGGTGGGCAAACCCGCAAACTGGTCGATGCGGCTTTGACTGCTTTTGGGGATATGCCCGCGGAACTGCGGTCTATGATTGCCTCGGTGACTTCCGACGACCCGGCTCAACTGCAGTTCAAACTGCGTGACGGCCGCACCTTGGTGTGGGGCAATTCGCATGATTCGGTAGAAAAAGCCCAAGTAGCTAAACTTTTGTTTACGGTGCAGGGCGTGAAAGTCGTGGACGTGTCGAACCCGGAGCGTCCCTCGACCCGCTGAACGTGAGCGGCCTTTTTCTGGGCGAACAGAGTTTTCGCGCTGAGAAAGTCAGTCCGGGAGGGTGAGCGCAGAGAGCACCGCCAAGTTTGGCCACGAGAGGCGCACATCGGCAGCGGCTTGCAAGGCAGGTTTTGCCAGGTAGGCGACTCCCAAACCGGCAGCACGCACCATTTTCAGGTCGTTGGCTCCGTCTCCCATCGCCACGCAGCGACCGAGGTCGACTTCGAGTTCGGCTGCCCAGGAACGCAGGCAGGTTTCCTTGGTTTCATCAGTGACAATATCGCCCTCGGGATTGCCGGTTAGCTGGCCGTTGGCCACCTCGAAACTGTTTGCTTTGACAAAATCCAGCCCGATTTCGGTGGCGTGCGGCGCAACCAGTTCTCTGAATCCGCCGGAAACCACCCCGACTTTCACGCCGCGGTGATGAAAATCCGACACCATTTGTGCTGCTCCTGGCGAAAAGTGGTAGTCCTGGCGCACTTGGTCCAAGACGCTGGCCGGAAGGCCCCGCAGGGTTCCCATGCGCCGCCGCAGGGACTGGGCAAAATCGAGTTCTCCGCGCATCGCGGCGGCAGTGATGGCAGCGACTTCCGCCTGCGTACCGGCGTGGGCGGCCACCAGGTCAATGCCTTCCCCGGTAAACAGCGTGGAGTCCCCGTCCAAAACCACCAGGGCCGGACCGTGCTGCGCCATTTCTCCTGTCGTTATCGCCACAGCCAGTCCCTCTGAGCCCAGGTCAGGCTCCATAGCGCGGATCCACGCGGCTCTTTGTTCACGAGTCGTGGGGGGTGCGGCAGGAACGTATAGGGACAGCCGGTGCAGACTTTCTGACAAAGACCGGGTGGGGGACGCGGAGGTACTCAGTCCGGTGACACGAACCACCGCGGACAAAAATGCCTCCGGCGCTACGCCCGCAGAGTCCCCCTCCCATACGCAGGTAAAGCGCAGGGGCAGCAAAGTTTCTGTCATGGGCTAGTACTCGACGCGGGTATCTTTGGGGACCACCGTAATTCCGGAATCGGTCACCAGGAAACCGCGCGCCCGGTCTTGTTCAAGGTCAACGCCGATAGTGACGCCCTCGCCAACGTAAACGTTCTTGTCCAAGATAGCGCGGTCGACCCTCGCGTGCCGCGCCAGTACCACGCCGTTCATCAAGACCGAGTCCGTCACTTCGGACCAAGAGTTCAGCCGGACTCCCGGGGAGAGAACCGAGTGAACACAACGGGCTCCGGAAATAATCGTGCCGCTGGAAACGAAAGAGTCAATGGCGTGTCCCATGCGAGAGTCGTCCCCATAGACGAACTTCGCGGGGGGCAGTTCGCCGTCCACAGTCGTCATAATCGGCCACTTCGGGTTGTACAGGTTAAAGACGGGGTGAACCGCGATGAGATCCATGGAGGCCTCGTAGTAGGCGTCAAGAGTACCGACATCACGCCAGTAATCCCGGTCCCGTTCAGTCGAGCCGGGGATTTCATTGCGGATAAAGTCGTAACAGTGGGCTTCCCCGCGAGACACGAAATACGGCACGATATCCCCGCCCATATCGTGATTGGAATCCTCGTTTTGCGAGTCCAGCTGCAGTGCCTCGAGCAGGGCATCGGTATTGAACACGTAGTTGCCCATCGATGCCAGTATCTGATCCGGAGCATCGGGCAGCCCGACCGCGTCTTGGGGCTTTTCCCGGAAAGCTGCGATTTTACCCGTTGCGTCAGCTTCAATGACACCGAAGGAAGATGCTAAGCTGAGCGGCTGACGGATTCCGGCCACGGTGGCGGGTAGGCCAGACTCGATGTGTTCAGCCACCATCTGCGAGAAGTCCATCCGATAAATGTTGTCAGCCCCGATAATCAGCACGTAGTCGGGACGCTCATCACTGATGATGTTCTCAGATTGGAAAATCGCGTCAGCCGAACCCATGTACCAGTGCTTTCCGGTACGCTGCTGAGCCGGAACCGGTGCCACGTAGTTGCCCAGAATATTCGACATATGCCAGGCTGTGGCGATGTGTCTGTCCAGGGAATGCGACTTGTACTGGGTCAGGACGATGACGCGGTGGAAACCGGAGTTGACCACGTTCGATAGTGCGAAGTCAATCAGGCGGTAGTGTCCGCCGAAAGGTACCGCGGGTTTGGCGCGGTCTTCAGTGAGAGGCATCAGGCGTTTGCCTTCGCCGCCAGCGAGAATAATTGTCAAAACTTTTGATAGTGCCACGCTTTAACCCTATAGAGAATTTTTAGCTTTTGTGGGGCTTTTGGGTCATCTTTTACTTGCAAATGGGATAAGTTAGAGGTGCAGCCGCGGTTCGCTGGCCAGGGATTTTCCGGGGACACGACGGGTCGGGTTGTAACTGGGTCCATTTCTGTTGAAGCGAGGTTGCTATGCGCGTTGATTTGATGAGTCGGGAATACCCCCCGAAAGTTTACGGGGGTGCAGGTGTTCACGTCACTGAACTTGCCAAGGTTTTGCGTCAGCGGGCAGAAGTGAGGGTGCACTGTTTTGAGGGTCCGCGCGCCGCGGGCACGGAAGGCGGCGAGCCGGGGGTCACCGGGTACGACTATCTGGAGGGACTGGCTGACGCGAACGCCGCTATCCGCACTTTGGGAGTGGACTTGGAGTTTGTGGCTGGTACCGATGGTGCTGACGTGGTGCATTCCCACACCTGGTACGCCAATATGGGTGGGCATTGGGCTTCCCTGATGTATGACATTCCGCACGTTATTTCTGCACATTCCCTGGAACCACTGCGTCCGTGGAAAGCAGAACAGCTCGGCGGGGGATATCGGATTTCCTCCTGGGCGGAAAAAACTGCTTACGAAGCCGCGGACGCCATCGTGGCGGTGTCCCACGCTATGAGAGCCGACATTCTGCGTTGTTATCCCACCATCGACCCTGACCGCGTCCACGTCATCCACAACGGTATTGACCTGGCGACTTGGGACTTTTCTAATATCACCCCCGAATTCCGCAGCCAGGTTTGGGCGGACTACGGACTGACAGAAGGGGCTCCCACCATTACTTTCGTGGGGCGCATCACCCGTCAAAAGGGTCTGCCCTACCTGCTGCGGGCCCTGCGCGACGTACCTCGTGATGCCCAAATTGTCTTGTGCGCGGGGGCTCCTGACACCCCGGAGATTATGGAGGAAGTTGAAAACTTGGTGCGCGACCTGCAGCAGGAGCGTCCGGGAGTGGTGTGGATTGCGGATATGCTGGACCGCGCTCACATGATTGCCTTGTTGACCGGCTCGACCCTGTTTGTGACCCCCTCGATTTACGAACCGCTGGGAATTGTGAACCTAGAGGCGATGGCCTGCGGATTGCCCGTGGTCGCCACCGACACCGGAGGTATTCCCGACGTGGTTGTCGATGGGGAAACCGGATTTTTGGTGCCCATTGAACAGGTCAATGACGGTACTGGCAAGCCCCTGCATCCCGAAGAGTTCGAGCAGGCGATGGCTCAGCGCATCACCGAGATGCTGTCAGACCCGTCTCGGGCTCAGGCAATGGGCGAGGCCGGACGCAAACGCGCCCAAGAACACTTCACTTGGGAGGCTATTGGGGAAAAAACTATGGCGTTATATGAAAAAGTCATCGCCCAGCGTCACAATTAACCCAAAGTTGCCCAGCCGCGGATAGGAAAGAACAGTATGACTTTGGTCGCCCGGTGTGACAACGTCGAATTGTGGCGCAATCACACTTCCATTTTGCAAGGCCTCAACTGGCAGATTCACCTGGGACAGCATTGGGTGGTGCTGGGTCCTAACGGGGCGGGGAAAACCACGCTGGTCGATATGCTGGCGGGGAGGATTTACCCATCGCGCGGACGGGTCGAAGTTTTAGACGAAGTATTGGGAAAAACCGAAATCGCCGAGATCCGTCAGCGGGTGGGGTATGCCTCCCCAGCCCTGGCGGCGCAGATTCCTCCCCAGGAAAACGTGGAAAAGGCCGTGCTGTCCTCCATCTGGGGGGTGACGGCATCTTGGCGAGAGAGTTACGAACCGGTGGACGTGCAACGTGCCCAAGCCCTGATGAGTATGTTTGAAGTGGCTGACCTGAAAGAACGCGAGTTCGCCACCTTGAGCCAGGGCGAAAAACAGCGCGTTTTGGTGGCCAGAGCCCTCATGATTGACCCGGAGATGCTGATTTTGGATGAACCGGCGGCCGCCCTGGATCTAGGCGGGCGCGAACTGCTGCTGAGCGGCTTGGCGGAACTGGCTCGTGACCCGAAGAGTCCGGTTATGGTCATGGTCACTCATCACCTAGAAGAAATCCCCCCCGGCTTTACCCACGCGCTGGCTCTCAAGGAAGGCCGCGTATTCGCTTCCGGACCCCTCGAAAACGTGCTGACCAGCGAGACTATGAGCGCCATGTACGGCCTGGACTTGGACATAGCGCACACGGAGCAGGGACGTTACACCGCCAGAATGAAACTTTAGTTCAGGAGACCTTGAGCATCCGGAAAACCGCCGGAGAGGACTATTGAAGGGAGAAAATCGTGGATTCTCGCCAAGAAGACGTGATTCGCCAGGTGGGGGAACGTGACGTAAAGTATGTGCGTCTCATGTTCACCGATGTGTTGGGCGTGTTGAAATCTGTCACGATTGCGCCGGTAGAACTGGAACGAGCCTTTACGGAAGGGGTGGCTTTCGACGGTTCCTCCGTGGAAGGCTTCACCCGCGTGGCAGAATCGGATATGTTGCTTTTCCCCGATGCTCAAACGTTCCAGATTATGCCCCAGCTTGCGGATATTCCGCAGGATACTATCGGACGGATGTTCTGTGACGTGTACAACCCGGACGGGACCCGCTCGCATTCTGACCCCCGCTACGTGCTGGAACGCACCATGAAACGGGCCCAATCCCTGGGATTCGTGCCTTATGCACACCCCGAAATCGAGTTTTACCTGTTCAAACAGCCCGGCAGTCTGGAGGAGCGCCTGCGCCCGGTGGACCAGGGCGGTTACTTCGATCACGTATCGGCAGGTCCGGGCAACGCGTTTCGCCGGTGGGCGGTGCGGATGCTGGAAGAGTACGGTATTTCGGTCGAGTTTTCCCATCACGAGGGGGGTCCCGGACAAAACGAAATTGACTTGCGCTCCGTTGACGCCCTGTCTTGTGCAGATAATCTGGTGACCACGCGTGAAGCGGTAGAGGACCTGGCAGAAGTCAAAGGTCTGCTGGCGACGTTTATGCCGAAACCGGATATTGATTTTCCCGGTAACGGGATGCACGTGCATTTTTCGCTGTGGGAGGGCGACCAAAACGCGTTCTATGATCCCGCCGCGGCTGACCACCTGTCCATTGTGGGCCGTCAGTTCACCGCCGGTTTGTTGCACTACGCCAAGGAAATCTCGGCTATCGTCAATCAGCACGTGAACTCGTATAAGCGGCTGTGGGGTGGGGATGAGGCGCCAGCTTTCGTCTGCTGGGGTCACCATAATCCTTCCGCTCTGATTCGCGTGGCGGATCACAAGCCGGGTCTGCACACTTACACCAGGGTCGAGTACCGGGCTCCTGACCCCGCGATGAATCCATATCTTGGGTTTGCCTTGATTATCGAGGCGGGCCTGAAAGGGATTGAACAGCGCCTGGAACTGCCCGAAGAAGCCGAAGACAACGTGTGGGAGATGAGCGATGCGGAACGGAAAGCCTACGGCATCGAGACTCTGCCACGCTCTTTGGAGGACGCGATTCGCCACCTGCAGGCCTCCGAGTTGGTGCCGGCGGTTCTGGGTGAAGAAGTCTTTGATTACGTTTTGCGCACCCGGCTGGCAGAGTGGACCGAATACCGCCACCAGGTGACAGAACAAGAGAAACGCTTGCTGCTGCATCTGCATTAGCCAATGTCAAAGGTTCCTGCCTCAGTTGGTGGTGGGACTGCGGTGCTGAAGGGGTAAAGAATGGCTCGAGAGTATTCCGAGACGGTGGCCTTGCTGACCTCCGGGGTGGAAGATGTCGGGCGTGCCAAGACCCTTTTGACCGCCATTATGCAGGCAGCCCCCCAGATTGAGATTCCGAAACTCATCGCGAACCTGGGTCAGACTGCGGACCCTGACCAGGTGCTCCTGAGCCTGGACCGCATCTTTTCTGAGGACGCCCGCCACCCGTCGGGCATAACCGAGACGCTGAGTGCCCGCCAAATCGGAAACCGCACGCTGCGCCTCCTGGGTGCCTCCGAATTTTTTGCCAGCTACCTGGTGACCCACCCGGCGGCCCTTGCGCCCCTGGAACAGCAGCCCGAACCGGAAACTTACTCGGCACGGCTGTTGAGCGCGGTGGGGGCAAAGAACCTGGGAAGCGACGAAAACCCGTGCTGGGTCGCTGACCCGCAAGCTCACGACCTGGAACTGCGTCGGGTTTACTACGCGCTGCTGGCGCAGCTGGCAGCTGAGGACCTAGCACACGCGGGGACGGCGGCGGCCAAATCCGAGTTCCAGGCGACCTCCCGGCGCATCAGCGACCTGGTCGACGCGGCTTTGGAGGCCGGTTTAGCCCTGGCACGCCGCGACCACGACCCGGAGGGACAGATTGCTTTTACCGTGGTGGCGATGGGGAAAACCGGGGCGCGGGAACTGAACTATATTTCTGATGTTGATGTTATCTACGTGGGACAAGCCCGGGACGGCGTCGACCTGGATGGCGCCGAGGCGAACCGGCGTGCCACCGCTATCGCTCAAGCGCTCGGCTCCTATTGCTCCGCGACCGGCCCGGAACCGGCACTGTGGGTGCTGGACACCGCGTTGCGTCCTGAGGGTAAGGACGGCGCCCTGGTTCGTACTTTGGAGTCTCACCTGGACTATTACCAGCGTTGGGCGAAGACTTGGGAGTTCCAGGCGCTGCTGAAAGCGCGTCCGGCCGCGGGGGACCGCGAACTGGGCGCTCGCTACTTGAGTACCATCCGTCCTTTTGTGTGGTCCGCGGTGGAACGCGAGGGCTTTGTGGAAGATACGCGAGCCATGCGCCGGCGGGTGGAAAAACTGTTGGATCCAAAGAAAGCCGGGCGTGAAATCAAGCTCGGCGCCGGGGGGCTGCGTGACGTGGAGTTTACCGTGCAGTTGCTGCAGCTGGTGCACGGCCGGGTCGATGAGAGCCTGCGGGTGCGCGCGACCTTGGATGCTTTGCAAGCCCTCATCACCGGAGGCTACATCGGCCGCGAGCAAGGCGAGGAAATGGCGGACTATTACCGTTTCTTGCGGGTCATTGAGCATCGCACCCAGCTGGATCGGATGCGCCGCACCCACCTGTTTCCCCAGGATGCCCAGCTGCGCAGAGTCGCGCGTTCCATTGACGTGACCCGGTTTTCTGAAGGGGAAAAACTGACCCAGGCTTGGCAGGAGGTGCGTCAAAAGGTCCGGGGACTGCACGAGGAAATCTATTACCGCCCGCTGCTGCCCGCCATGGCGAAGCTGTCGGCGGGGGTGGCCGCCTTGGATAGCGCCGCCGCGCAGTCCCGGCTGCAAGCTATCGGATACCGCGATCCGAAACGAGCCTTGGAGCACATCGAGGCTTTGACCACCGGGGTGAGTCGGCGGGCGGCGATTCAACGCCAGCTGTTACCGGTGCTGCTGGATTGGCTCGCCGATGGGGTGGATCCGGACGGCGGTTTGTTGGCTTTCCGGCAAGTGTCAGACGCGTTAGGGGATACGCATTGGTATCTGGGTTTGCTGCGCGATTCGGGTACGGCCGCCCGGAGTTTGACTCGGTTGCTGTCGTCTTCGCCGCTGGTGGCGGGGTTGTTGCCCGCTAATCCCGACGCTATTAAGTGGCTTGACGACGAAGCGCAGTTACGCGGGCGGACTCGCGAGGAGCTGGAGCGCGAAATCCTGGCGTCTTTTGAGCGCCAACCTGATCTGGACAAGCAAGCCGCGCGGCTGCGGGCAGTGCGGGGTCGGGAGTTGTTGCGGGCGGCTATGGTGGACGTGCTGCAAGGCATTGACCCGCTGCGGACTGCTCAGCGTTTGACCGATGTGGGTGAAGCGGTCCTCGCTGGGGCTCTCGATTTGGCGTTGCGAAAGCTCAACGTGCAGCAGGCCCCGACTGCTCGCGGTCACAAGGGTGGTGGGGAGCCACAGTCCTCGCAGGTTGCGCCGGCGACTCGTGCCCTGGCGTCCGGGGGATATTACGCCGACCACTTAGTCGTGGGCATGGGTCGGTTCGGCGGCGGTGAATCCGGCTATGCTTCGGACGCTGACGTGGTGTTTTACTATCGTCCGTGGCGAGAGCCGGGCAATCCGGCGGCGGGATATTTGCCGACCGCGCCGGTGGCGGAATCCCCCGCAGCGGGCACGGAAACCGACCCCGCGGCGTCAGAAATTCGCAAACGAGCCGCGGCGGAGGCAGCGAGCCTGGTTAATGCCGTCAGCTCAATCTTGAACGGAGCCCAAGCTGGGGCCTGGCGCGTCGACACTGATTTACGTCCCGAGGGTCGCTCCGGGCCAGTATCCAAGGACTTGGGGTTGCTGGAGGATTATTTTGCCCGGTGGGCCAGTGCGTGGGAACGTCAGGCCCTGCTGCGGGCTCGTCCCGTGGTGGGTTCGCCGGCCTTGCGCACGGATTTTGCCGCAATTGTGGATCCGGTGCGATTTGACACCCCTCCGGAGGCGAAAGAGCTGAAAGAAATCCGTCGCTTGAAAGCCCGCATGGAGGCGGAACGGATTGGCGGAGGACAGGTTACTGGTGCGGGGAAGACCGCGGCGGCGGTGCGCCACGTCAAGCTGGGTCCAGGGGGGCTATCTGATGTGGAATGGTCGGTACAATTATTGCAGATGTGCCACGCCAGCGACGTGCCGGGGCTGCGCTGTGTGTCTACCGGAGACGCCCTGCGCGCGGCTGTAAGCGCGGGGCTGATTTCCGCCCCGGACGCGGAAATGCTGCGCACTGCGTGGATGATGGCCATGTCGATTCGCGCCG
The DNA here is from genome assembly GCF_963511525.1 of uncultured Mobiluncus sp. NCBI lineage: Bacteria > Bacillati > Actinomycetota > Actinomycetes > Actinomycetales > Actinomycetaceae > Mobiluncus > uncultured Mobiluncus sp. Next base: position 101,913 of record NZ_CAUPIY010000001.1, read on the forward strand.
CGAACGTGTTGGGTTCGGGGCGGACTACCGGGAAAAGGCTCGACGTGCTGCCCGTCGATCGTCTCTTGGTGACTACCGCGGCGCTGCTGGGCTATGCAGAAGGGGCGCACCAAGATTTAACCGATGACTGGATGCGCACCGCTCGCTTGGCGCGCGGGGTCGTGGAACAAATCTTTTACGATTAGAGCCTTGCGATGCTCTGTGTTTCTTATGTTCCTGGTGATTGGGTCAACGCGCAAAAGTGTGGGTGCGGCGCGGCACATGGGCACCCCGGAGGAACCTTAGTTTTCGGGACGTGAAAGATTAGTAAAACCCTTGACTCTCTAGAGCTAGCGTGTTAGTTTTAAGACTAAACAAAATAGGTTTTTGGAGGCTATCACATCAGCGGGGAATAAAGCATAGAATCGCTGGTAATGAACGCCACGAGTGTAAAGGAGCACAGATAATGCGTAAGCCGTGTAAAGAAGATAAGTTCTCTTTCGGGATTTGGACAGTGGGTTGGCAGGGGGTTGACCCATTCGGTGTGGCAACCCGGGACGCCTTAGATCCTTGGGAATACGCCCAGAAACTTGCTGAACTTGGAGCCTGGGGAGTGACTTTCCACGACAATGACGTGTTCAATTTTTCAGCTTCGGAATCTGAGCGCCAATCCATCATTAAAAAGTTCAAAGAGGCTTGCGACCAGTCTGGTTTAGTTATCGAAATGGTGACTACCAATACGTTTACCCACCCCATCTTTAAAGATGGCGGGTTGACGAACAACGACCGGGAGATTCGTCGTTTCGGCCTCAAGAAAATTCTGAAAAACGTTGACTTGGCTGCGGAAATGGGCGCCTCGACTTTCGTCATGTGGGGAGGTCGCGAAGGTGCTGAGTACGATTCCTCCAAGGATCTTAACGCCGCTTTTGAACGCTACAAGGAAGGTCTAGACGCTGTTGCCGGCTACATCAAAGAAAAAGGTTACAACTTGCGCATCGGGCTGGAACCCAAGCCAAATGAACCTCGTGGTGACATCTTCCTGCCATCGGTTGGTCACGCGTTGGCGTTAATCGCCCAGCTTGACAATGGGGACATCGTGGGCTTGAACCCGGAAACAGGCCACGAACAGATGGCAAACCTGAACTACAACCACGCTCTGGCGCAAGCGCTGAACGCCGGGAAACTTTTCCACATCGACTTGAACGGTCAATCGGGGCTGAAGTACGACCAGGATAAATGCTTCGGTCATGGAGACTTGGCCTCAGCTTTCTTTACAGTGGACCTGCTGGTCAATGGGTTCCCCGGCGGCGGGAACCGCTACGATGGCCCGATTCACTTCGACTATAAGCCCTCGCGTACTGAGGGATTCGAAGGGGTTTGGGCTTCCGCGGCGGCCAATATGGAAATGTATCTGATGCTGAAAGACAAAGCGTTAGCTTTCCGGGCCGATCCGCTGACCAAGGAACTCATGGAAGCGGCTTCAGTGTTCGAATTGGGCGAACCTACCATGAATGAGGGCGAAACCTACGCGGAGTTCATGAACAGTCCTACCGTTGACCCGGAGCAGGCCGCTCAGCGTGAATATCACTTCGTGGAGTTGTATCAACAAGCCATGCGTCACCTCGTAGGGTAGGGACTAGTCGAAATCGATTCGTCGTCTCACACCCACGTGTGAATTAACATTTTTCATAGATGTGTGGGCTTTAGGAGCAGAAAATGGCCGTTGTAGCTGGTGTGGACTCCTCTACTCAATCCACCAAGGTGTTGGTTTGGGACACTGAGAGTCAACAGATTCTTCGACAGGGAAGTGCGCCACATCCGGAAGGGACTTCAGTCAATCCGGAGCGTTGGTGGGAAGCCTTTATCTCTGCGGCTAAACAAGCTGGGGGACTGGCTGATGTGGAAGCCGTTAGCGTGGGAGCTCAACAGCACGGTTTGGTCACTTTAGATCAAAACGGGACTGTCGTGCGTGATGCGTTACTGTGGAACGATACCCGTTCGGCTGCTGCCGCTAAGCAACTTGTGGAGGAAAAAGGATTAGATTTCTGGGTTGAATCCTGTGGTTGTGCTCCTGTAGCCTCATTGACCATTACGAAGTTGAGGTGGCTAGTTGATCATGAACCACAATCCTGGTCGCGCGTTGCCGCGGTTTGCCTACCTCATGATTGGTTATCTTGGAGAATACAAGGCAGTGCAGATATCCATTCACTGTTCACTGATCGCTCAGATGCTTCCGGTACTGCATATTTAGATACTCACATCGGTGAGTATCGGTATGATTTGCTGGCGCACGCTTTGCGAATTCCCGAGGACAAGGCACGGCAACTCGTCTTACCTAAAGTTGTATCTCCTCAGGAATTGGGCGGGGAAGTAACTCGCGACATTCCCGAGATCGAGCTGAGAGCGGGAACAAAAATAGCTCCGGGTTATGGGGACAATGCGGGTGCAGCTTTGGGCTTAGGTTTACGAGTTGGCGAAGCGGCTATTTCGATTGGAACCTCTTGTGTGGTTTCGGTAGTTTCCGATAAGCCGGTTATTGATAAATCTGGCTCTGTTACAGGATTCATGGATGCCACCGGCAATTGGCTCCCCTTGGCCTGTACTTTGAACGGAACTCAAGTTATGGACAAAACTGCAGCTCTCTTGGGTGTAGATGTGTCTACTTTTGACCAGCTAGCCTTGCAAGTTCCCGATACGGACGGGTTACAGATGATTCCATATTTCCAGGGCGAACGCACTCCGAATTTGCCTAATGCCACTGCCGAAATCCGGGGAATGACTCTGAGAAACTATGCCCCAGCCCACCTAGCCCGAGCCGCCGTGGAAGGGCTGGTGGGACTTATCGATTATGCCCTGCAAGCAATCCAAGGGTGCGGAGTTGAGGTTAACAAAGCCACCCTGATTGGTGGAGGAGCTAAATCTCCTGCCGTTACCCAGATACTGCCCTCCAAGCTTGGTATAGAAATCGAGGTGGCGCCACCGGGAGAATACGTGGCGTTAGGAGCGGCCAAACAGGCTGGTGACTTGATAAGATAACGCTGTTGGGGATTTCGGGTCCGTAAGGAGCGTTATGCAAGAGTTCGTCTCTGTTTCCACCCAGCGTGCCATGAACCTGAGACGAGTGCTCCATGAGGTGCTTTCTTCCGGTCCTGATGAAGTTCTCACTCGCGCCGCAATTGCTTCCCGGGTGCAAATAACCAGGGCTACGGCAACGCGACTTTCTGACCAGCTGGTCGCTTTGGGGTTAATTCAGGAGCTACCGCCCGTTATGACGGGCGGTCCCGGTCGTCCGGGCAGAGTCCTAGTGGGGAACAATAATTTAGTCTCACTGGGAGTGGATATTGGGGTTTCCGAAATTCGCCTGCTGGGGTTGGGCTTGGGAGGCCAGGAACTGTGCTGGAAACGATTTGAACTCGAGGTCCCATCATTACCACCAGAGGAAGTTTTTTCCCGGGTCGGCCACGAGTTGAATGGGGTTGTTTCCCAGCTTTCCGTCGAAACAATAATTTTTTCCGTGACGGTGTCAGTGCCTGGCTTGGTTGACGGTGACAACAGGAGAGTCATCTATGCCCCGAACCTGGGGTGGTCTAACGTTGATGTGTGCCAACAGATAAGGCGTTCCATTCAGTTCCCGGTAAAGTCGATTGAAGTCCACAACGAGGCGAACATGGCGGCATGGGCCCAAACGTGGAAACACCCGGGTTGTCCCTCCGGACTGGATACATTTGCCTATATCTCAGGCGGAATCGGGGTCGGCGCCGCCGTTGTGGAGAACCGGCAGCTCTATCAGGGCTGTCATGGCTGGGTGGGGGAAATCGGACACCTGACCATTGACCCGCGCGGAATTCAATGTAAATGCGGGGCGCAAGGTTGCCTGGAAAGATATGTAGGCCGGGAGGCGCTGGAAACCCGGCGTGGGAATGAAGCTGCCTTAGTCGAATCTGCCCGGGCATTAGGCCTGGCCATGGCCGCTCTTACAAATATCTTAGATGTGTCTCTCATCATCATCGGCGGAGATTTGACCAACTTTTTTGCTGAATACAAGGCCGAGGTAACCCGACTGATGCATTTGCACACCATCGCTGACGAGCAAAGATCCCTGCAAATTACCAGCTCAGCTTACGAGATGCCAGCTGTGCGGGGAGCTGCCATCCGGGGGTTCCGAGCGCTCCTAGATGCCCCTACCGAGTTCGGAAAATTCACCCGGTAGGGGACACCCACGCAGTTTTATCCCTTTGTGGCACCTCCGGCCAGACCCGCTACGATGTAGCGCTGCAGGAATATAAAGATCAGCAACACAGGCAACGCTATGACTGTTGCTACCGCCATTAGATCGTTCCAGTTGGTTCCGTACTGACCAATAATCCGGTTCAAAGCCACAGTGAGCGGTTGAATATTTTGATTTGTGGTTAAGGTCAACGCAAAGGTAAATTCTCCCCAAGCCATAAGGAAAGAGAAGGATCCAATCATGACGATTCCGGGTTTAATCGTTGGCATGACGATTCTAATGATAGTCTGTAAAGTATTCAAACCATCCAGCTGTGCCGCTTCTTCTACTTCATAAGGGAACTGTTTAAAGTACGGTCTTAGCAAAATGACAGCAAAAGGTAAAGTTACGGAAATATCCGCCAAAATGACCGATACGTATGTGTTTACCAAACCGACTTGTCGGAACATTACGAACATAGGAATTGATATGGCGATAGCTGGCAGTAATTGTACTACTGTTAACAAAACCATCATTGAGGTAGTAGTGCGAGTCCGTAATCTCGCAACAGCGTAAGATGATGGAATAGCGATAACCAGGGTAAGCAAGAGCACCGAAACTGAAATGATTATCGAATTAAGCAGCGCGCTCCATGTGCCGTAATTTCCTGTGAAAACAGCTTTGTAAGAACCGAGGTAAAAGTCTTGCGGAATAAGCGTGGGTGGGTTAGCAAACATTTCCTTACCTGTTTTGAATGAAGTATTTATCATCCAATAAACAGGGAAGAGGTAGATGACAATTATAAGCCACCCAATCACAGATTTGAAAATAGTTGTTTTGCTCTGACTGGATAAACGAACATTTTTCATCGTAAATCCTCCTCATTTAGGGAACGTACATAGAACCAGGAAAGAACCAAAGGCAGTATTAAGGTGAGAACTGACGCTGCAGCGCCGTTACCGAACTGGAAGAGCTTGTATGTCTCCAGATAGGTGTAGACGGGCAGGGTGGTGGTGGCGTCTACCGGGCCGCCTTTGGTCATGGTATAAATCAGGTCAAAGACTTTGTAGGTGTTAATTACTCCAAGCAATAAGACAGAAATCGAGACAGGTTTCATCAGAGGGAAGGTAATCTTCCAGAACTGTTGCCACGGATTTGCCCCATCGACATGGGCAGCTTCATAAAGTGAATCGTCAATAGTATGAAGTCCGGAAAGCAACAGTAAAAGATTAAAGGGGATTCCGACCCACAGATTTGCAATAATGATTGCTAAAAGTGCGGTTGGACCTACTGTTAGCCATTTGATGCCTTCGTCAATTACTCCCATATTTATAAGGAGGTAATTTAAAATTCCGTAATCTGAGTCAAATATCCACTTAAATATGGTGCCAGTAACCACTGGCGGAAGTATCCAACCGACAAGTAGCAAGGCTCGCATGACGCCGTTGCCTGGAAATGGTCTCCTGAAAAATAACGCCAAGGCAAACCCTATGACGTATTGAGTTATCAAGCATGCAATGGTGAAAATTAACGATAGAACCAGACCGTTCCAGAATCCGTGATCATTAAGAACTGTTGAGTAGTTCTTAAAATTATTGAACGTAAATGTTCTGGAAATTAGGTTCGCACCGTTAGCTTCTGTGAGACTCAGGAAAAAATTGTAGAAAAGCGGAAACGCCATGAATACGATGATGTAAATCAAGGCTGGAGTCGCCAAGAGCAGTCCCAGGCGTAGCTGGCTGTCCTGCTTTTTCTTAATTTTTCCGCTTGTCTTGTTGGATACTTCCGCTGACATGGTTACCCTAACTTTATTTCTTGGGCAAGAGTTCAGAAATAGTTGTTTCAGCATCCTTAGCGGCTTTTTCAGGGCTCTTAGCTCCGGTTAAAGCTTCCTGGATGGAAAGCTGAACGGCTTCGGAAATCTTGTTGTAGTTCTCACCGTACGAGCGTGCATGCGTATCTTGCATTTGTTTTTCAAAGACTTGCATATTCGCATCGGTGGATAGCTTCAACTTTCCGGATAAATCCGGGCGGGGTGAGAGCTGTCCTGAGATATCGCAGAATGTCTGAACGCCCTTCTGAGAGGCCATCCACTTCACGAATTTCAGTGCTCCTTCCGGGTTCTTGGCACTCGCGAAAGCCACGATGTTTTCACCGCCCAGACCTGTCGCAACACGTTGTCCCTTCGGTAAAGGAGCTACGCCCCACTCAAAGTCAACGTCCTTTAGGTTGGAAATCTCCCACGGACCGTTGACCATCATTGCCACTTGTCCTGTCGTGAACTGGGTGCGGGCATCTTCCTGGGAATAGTTAGATACGGCCGAGGACATAGCGCCATCGTCAATCATCTTTTTGAGGAAGCTCAAGGCTTCGCCACCGTACTTAGCGTAATTGTCAATGTCGCCGCCGGCTTGCCAAACAAAGGGCAGTACTTGGAAAGTCCCTTGTTCATTCTTGACACCTGAAATCGCCAAGCCGGATTTTCCGCCGGTAGCAAGTTTCTTGGCTGTGGTGGCCAATTCCTCCCAAGTACTTGGCGGCTCCGTGATACCGGCTTGGGCAAACATAGTCTTGTTATAGAACAAAGCCAGGTTATTTGAGTTCATGGGAAGCCCAAACGTTTTGCCGTCCAGTTGCGTAGAGTTCCACGGTCCTTCGAAGTATTCGTCTTTCAGCGAAGACACTTCCGAGGTAATGTCTTGGAGCAGACCGAGGGCAGCAAAATTCTGGTTGTCTACGTTGTCGATAATGGCCACATCAGGCACTTCGCCACCTACACCGCCTTGGACGATAGATTTGGATAAATCTCCAAAAGCAAATGAGGTGCGTTTAATCTTTAAATCAGGATTCTCAGATTCAAAGGCCTTGACGGCTGATTCCATTGCTTCATTGGAAACTCCTTGGCCCTCATAATCCCAGACTTCGATTTCCCCTGAGCTGCTGGCGGAGCCTCCTGCTGAGCTACAAGCAGTTAGGGCACCGCTCATCGCTACTAGAGCTGCGGCGGCCAAGGCAATAGCCCGCTTTCTCATACTGACTTCCATAGTCCTCTCCTTCGTATTAGTTACTTGTTTGTTTCAATGAATTGATAAGATATAACACGCTTGTTACCGACATCTGGCCCGGTTTGCGGCAGTATTCTTAGCCCGGAAACGACTTCTGGACAGAAAGACTCATCAGTTACCTGGCCACTGACTACCTGAACATCTTGGTTGGTGACAACACAAACGGACCAAGTTTTCTCTGATTCGCTGAGAATTTCAACTTCCGGACCCTGGCGGGAAATGCGGAACAACTCATCGTCATACTGGCCGGGCACTCTGAGCGTAGTTTCGCCCGGTGGCGGATTGAAAATGTAGAGGCAGACGCCCTCGTTCCAGTCGTAATCAGGTCGTTTCGAGTTAGCGCCTAGAGGCAGCACCGTGCCGTCTGGAATCATCACTGGAAGAGAATCCAGCTCGTGAGTTTCGATATGCCAGCCAAGCTGGTCTTTGCGGGTGCCATCCAGAAAGTTAGTCCAACCCGCGGTCGGTAGGTAGTACTGAACAGTCCCTCCATCGGTAAACACCGGGGCAACTAAGATTTTGTCACCTAAATAGTACTGGGTATCGACGTTTGCTGAACCTCTGTCTTCGGGATGTTCCAGTATCATGTGGCGTAACATCGGGGTCCCGGTTTGGCTCGCTTCTCGAGCGATTGTCATCAGGTAAGGCATGAGGCGATTTTTCAAAGCGGTGAAACGCTGGGCAGTCTTGACTGCCGCATCCCCATAAATCCAAGGTACCCGGTAAGAGGACGAGCCGTGGAGCCGTGAGTGGGAAGATAACAAACCGAAAGGCAGCCATCGAATAAACACGTTCGGGTTGGGTTTTCCTTCGAATCCGCCCATGTCGTGGCTCCAATACCCGTATCCGCTCAGTCCAAGCGACAGGCCGCCGCGGAGAGTCTCGCCCATAGACTCAAAAGTCGGTTCGCTATCTCCGCCCCAATGCACCGGGAATTGCTGGCCACCAGCGGTGCCAGATCGCGCAAACACGATGGCTTCCTCGTGCCCGCGAACCTCTTTGATGGCTTCAAAAACAGTCTGGTTGTAGAGGTGAGTGTAATAGTTGTGCATCCGTTCGGGATTAGCGCCGTTGTGCCAAACTACGTCCGTGGGGACACGTTCGCCGAAATCAGTTTTGAAACAGTCTACTCCTTGGTCAAGCAAAGTTTTCAGATGTTCTTTGTACCATTGCCTAGCGTCAGGATTGGTGAAGTCTACCCACGACATGCCGGACTGCCAATGATCCCACTGGCGCACCGAGCCGTCGGCATTTTTCAAGAAATACCCTTTGTCTTTCCCCTCTTGCCAAATTTCACCCTGTTGACCAACGTAGGGGTTAATCCAGACACAAACTTTTATACCCCGTTCGTGCAGCCTACGCAGCATACCATGCGGGTCTGAGAATTTTTCCGGATCCCACGTGAAATCGCACCAGTGCGAGGGGCGCATCCAGTAGCAGTCGAAGTGCATCACCGAGAGGGGGATGCTAAGTTGCTCCATCTGATCGATGAAACTGTTGACTGTATCCTCTGAATAATCGGTGGTGAATGAGGTCGAGAGCCACAATCCGTAAGACCAGGAAGGAAGCTGGGGAGGACGACCGGTCAATTTCGTGTATCGGTTCAAGATTTCTTTGGGGGTAGGGCCGTAGATGACGTAGTACTCCAAGAATTCCCCTGGAACTGAGAACTGAACGCGCGTGTTAACCTCTGACGCGACTTCAAAAGAAACTTTTTCAGGGTGATTTACAAAAATTCCATAACCGCGATTTGTCAGGTAAAACGGAACATTGATGTACGTTTGTTCGGAAGCGGTGCCCGCGTCTGCGTTCCACATATCCACAATCTGGCCGTTTTTCACTACCGGTCCGAAACGTTCACCGAGGCCATAAACGGATTCTCCGGGCTGTATTACCAGCTGTTCATGGAGGTATTTTTCGCCTGTCGGGGAAATCGCAATACCTTCGCACCGTAACTTTGACCGTGTAAGTTCGTGGTCAGGACTGGTGAAAACGAGGTTGTAATCGTCAGCGCCTGAAATTTCAGCCTGTAAATCACCTGCTATTACCACAGCACGTAGGTGCTCTTTATCTGCTTGTACTTGCCCGAAAGCCTCAGTGTTAAGCGCAAAATGAGGTTCGGGTTCCAGATAACCGCGGTAGTGCTCGAGCCTAACTTTGATTATTCCGTCGGATACAGGTGTGAGGCTGATGGTCAACTGGGTCGAGTCGAGTTCGTCTCCGCGTTTATTCAATATCTTGGTGGAAGCGACAGCTCTCACCGTTTCGTTTTTCACCTGTACGTCTACTATCTGGCGGGGGTGAAATACTTTCCATCCATCGCGATTCAACCAATAGCCGTCAGTAAACTTCATTGTCCCTCCCTCGAGGTTAGGTTATGCGTTGCCGGCTACTTCATTGGATGCCAGGCAATCAAACTCGTTGTTGCCAGATTACTCTACGCCAGCAATTAAGTCAAGACTTAAAACAAAATACTTTATTGGCACATTCTTGCGGAAAACATGTCCTGGTATGAGGGGGGCTAGATTTCATTGAGATGAGCATTTGAATTGCTACCCTGCTGCTCCCGAACATTGCTAGTGGCAAGTACTAATACCGCTCGCGCCGCCAACGTGTTGGGTTCAGGGCGGACTACCGGGAAAAAGCTCGATGTGCTGCCCGTCGATCGTCTCTTGGTGACTACCGCGGCGCTGCTGGGCTATGCAGAAGGGGCGCACCAAGATTTAACCGATGACTGGATGCGCACCGCTCGCTTGGCACGCGGGGTCGTGGAACAAATCTTTTACGAATAACCCCTTGCCGACTCTCCGAAGAGAACTGAGCAACCGCTCACCTGCAAAATGCAACCACAAGTTGCGGAATATAGATTAGATTCAAGGTGGAGGTGCTGGAATGCAACTGGGGAATTTCTCACAATGATTTGAGGGTGCGATGGCACTCGAAAGAATCTAAGTTAGGAGCATTAGAAATGATAATGGCAGAGAAAATCATTCAGCTACGGAAGAAGAACGGTTGGTCACAGGAAGACTTAGCGGCCGAGTTAGGTGTCAGCAGGCAGGCGATTTCCAAGTGGGAAAGCGCCCAATCAATACCTGACATTACAAGAATTTTGGATATGAGCAAGATTTTCTCGGTGAGTACGGATTTCCTGGTCAAAGACGAACTGGAGATGTCCGATGCTACCACATCTGTTCAGGAACCCGCCGTCAGTGATGCCTCCCCCTCCTCGCCGCGCGTCGTTTCCATGGAAGAAGCGGTGGGTTTGCTGGACGTGAAAACACAAAGTTCCAAACTTGCCGCCTGGGGAACCGCGCTGTGCATTTTTGGGGCTGCCTTTCTGGTGCTGTTTACATTCCTCATTGATTTTCCGGGAGTGAGACTTTCGGAAAACTTAAGCTTAAGCATTGGTATGGTGGGAATGGTGATACTGGTAGGAACCGGCGTGGCTGCGCTCACTGCCTATGGAATGCGAGTTAAACCATTCGAATACCTGGAAAAGGAACCCTTTGAAACGGCTTACGGGGTGGATGGCATGGCTAAACAACGCCGGGAAAAATTCCATCAAACCTATGTCACCAAACTGTTTGGCGGGGGATTACTGTGTATGGCAGCCGTTGTCATGGTGTTGCTCGGTTCAATGTGGAGCGAAGATTCCTCTGGTAATACCACTACACTGGTCAGTTTGGTACCCGCAGGGGTCGCTGTTGCCGGCTTCGCCGTCTACCTGTTCATCAGTGCGTCCATTCCAATGAGAGCCTTGCGCCAGCTTTTACAAGAGGAATCAGTGGCGGCTCCGGACAAGCGCTCCGCTCGGATTATCGAGCCCATTTCCACAGCCTATTGGCTTATTGTGTTGGCGGTTTTCCTTGCCTACGGCTTCATCAGTAAAAACTGGGGCATGAGCTGGGTTATTTTCCCGGTAGCTTTGGCTATCTATGGGGCGCTTGTGGCCATTCTGCACGCGATACTGGATAACAAATCCGCCAAATAGACCCGGGGCGGCAAAACAAGCTAAGGTTGGGTGCGGGTGAGAAAGGAAAAACGTTGCGACTGGTATTGATTCGTCATGGGCAAACCGACTCGAACCTCTCGGGGGCTTTGGATACGGCCTGGCCGGGGCGTCCTTTGAACGCCAGGGGGCGCCAGCAGGCGGCGGCTTTGGTTGATAAATATCACAAGTTGGTGGGGGCGGCTCCGCAGCGTTTGGCCAGCTCATTCATCCTTCGGGCGCGCCAAACCGCCGAACCGCTGGCTCAGAGCTTGGGCCTTCCCGTACAGGTGGATCCGGATTTGCGTGAAGTGAGAGCCGGGCTGCTGGAAATGTCCACGACCCAGCAGGACACCAGAGAATACCTCAATACTGCTATTGGCTGGGTGACCGGCGACCTGGACCGGCGGATGTCCGGAGCGGAAACCGGGGCGCAAACCTTGGCGCGTTTTGACCGGGGCATTGCGCGGCTGTGCGCCGGGCTGGAGGACGATCCGCAGGCCACCGTGGCTGCAGTCATTCACGGCGCGATTATGCGCGTGTGGGGCGCAAACCGCATCGAGGGACTGACCCTCGACCTGTTGGCGCAGTTTCCTTGCCAAAACTGCTCACTCACGATGGCCACCGGCAGCCCGACCGCCGGTTGGAAAGCTGAGCTGTGGTCGGATCGACGCCTGGAAGATTGGCCGGTGGTGCCCGGAGCTCAACCGCGTACCTCCAAAGAAGCCCGCGAACAGCTGGAATCCGTGCTGCTTAGCTGAGTTCACCCGCTCAGTATCAATGACGCGACACAGTCCCAGAAATCTGCAGAACAGAAAACTATAGAAACGTGAACACCCTAACCAAGTTGATAATTATCCAGGCCGCCGTCCTGTTGTTGCAGATTATCCTGTACTTCGGCTCGGAGCGTTTTCAGCACGTGTTTCATAATCCTCAATGCCGCCTGGATGAGCGCATTCCGCGCATTCCCGCTTTCGTCTATCCGTATGTGCTGTGGTTTCCGCTCATCGTGATATTCCCGGTTTGGCTCTACTATTTTTCACCAGAAAACTGGGTGGCGCTCCAGATGGCGTGGATATTTTGCGTGGTCGTCTCGGTTGCAGCCTACCTCGCATTTCCCACGACTTTTCAACGTCAGGAGCTGGGGCAGGGTCCGACCGAGCGTCTGTTGGCACTGGTGTACAAGACCAGCTATCGCGGGGTCAATTGTGCCCCCAGCCTGCACTGTTCCACTTCGATGATGATTGCTTTCGCGGCCGTGGCGACCGGTCAAATGCCGTGGTGGCTACGCACGATTTTTGTGCTGATATCCGTGTCTATCGTCCTGGCTACCCAGTTCACCAAGCAGCACGCGCTAGTGGATTTCCTGACAGCCATTCCAGTCGCAGCAGTGTCGCTGGCCATAGGCTTTGGCATGGCGGCAAATGGTGGAACCGAGCTGATTCAGGCGTGGTTTGGCCTATAGCACCTTCGAGACAAACTCGCGGGTGCGGGCCTCGCGGGGATTATCCAAGACCTCGGCGGGACTGCCCATTTCCATGATTTGCCCCTCGTCCATGAAAGCCAAGGTGTGACCGACCTCGCGGGCGAAACCAATTTCGTGAGTCACCACCATCATGGTCATGCCGTCCCGAGCCAAATCTTTCATGACCTGCAGCACTTCTCCGACCAGTTCAGGGTCGAGAGCGGAAGTCGGTTCGTCGAACAGCATCAGTTCAGGATCCATCGCCAAAGCGCGGGCAATCGCCACTCGTTGCTGCTGGCCGCCAGATAGTTGGGAAGGGTAGTGCTCCATTCGGTCGCCCAAGCCGACCCGATCGAGCAGCTGCCGAGCCTGTTCGGTAGCTTCGTCCCGGGATTTTCGCAAAACGTGAACCGGGGCCTCCATGACATTTTCCAGGGCGGTTTTGTGGGGAAACAGGTTGAAGCGCTGGAATACCATGCCGATGCGTTCCCGTTGGGCGGACACGACTTTATCGGGCAGTTCGCGCAGTACCGTGTTGCGTTCCGTCAAAGCGCCGGTTTTCAGGTACCACGAGCGTCTCCGTCCCGGTAGGGGAGCCTTTTCCTCGGACATACCCAGCAGCTCCCCGTCCAGGTAGATCCGACCCGAAGTGATGGTTTCCAGCTGATTAATGCAGCGCAAAACTGTTGATTTACCCGATCCGGAAGGTCCAATGAGAACGCAGACCTCGCCCTTGTGAATGTCCAAGTCAATGCCCTTCAAAACGTGCAGGGGACCGAAGTACTTGTGGACATTGCGCAAAGACACCATGGTGTCCGCCACGTCTGCGGGAGCGGGCACCAGATCCCCCGGCTGTAAATCCGGGAAAGCGTCGACGATACCCTCGGGAATTGTAGTGTCCAGAGAACTGTTCGTCATCAAATCGTTACTCAAGATTTCACATCCAATAGCGTCTTCGTCGTTGCGGCTGCGCTCAGAGTTTTGCTGCGCGTCGAGGTGGCGGCTTGTTGAGTGTTGAAGCCCTTGCCGAAATATTTCTCGAGGTAGTACTGGCCCACCATCAGGATTGAGGTAATGAGCAGATACCAAATGGCGGCGCAAATCATCATCGGCACCGGCATGAAAGTCAGGCGTCCCAGGTTTTGAGCCTGGAAGTTCAGCTCCAAGGTAAACGGCACCACCGAGACTAGGGAAGTCGTTTTCAGCATCGAGATTGTTTCGTTGCCGGTGGGCGGGACAATGACACGCATGGCTTGGGGAATGACGATGCGGCGCAATATCATGCCGCGTTTCATGCCGAGTGCGGTAGCCGCCTCCCACTGTCCGGGATTGACCGAGTTCAGTCCGGCGCGCACGATTTCAGCCAGGTAGGCGCCTTCGTTCAGGCCCAGTCCCAGCATGGCTGACCAGAACATGTTTAGCACGAGTTTCGTTTCCACCGCAAACAGTTGGGGCCCAAAAGGAATTCCCAAGATAATCATGGGGTACAGCGTCGGCAACAAGCCCCAAAAAATCAACTGGGTGTAAATCGGCGTGCCGCGGAAGAACCAGATATAGAACCAGGCAACGCCTTTCAGCACCGGGTTCGGAGACTGGCGCATGACCGCCATGGTAATAGCCAGGGTGACACCGATAGTCATTGCTCCCACCGTCAGCGCCAGGGTGAAACCGATACCTTTAATCAAGTTCGGATGCGTCAAGTATGCCCACACCATTTCCCAATGGTAGTTGGGGTTGGTGAAAAGGGAGTTGACCAGTCCTAGCACCACCAGCGCGACCACCGCCACGCTGACCCACCTGCCCAAACGGAACACCGGTCGGGGATGGTTGAATTTTAGGTCTTCTTCGCTCATGCGTTTTCTTCCTTCGATTCGTTTACTTTGCACAGTTTCGCCGATGCGGTTTTCACTCAGAAGCCCGGGGCAGAAAGTGAGACGTCAAAAGACTGCGGGCGCCGTGCTACTTTCCTACGGAAGTTTTCAGTTCCACCGCGTCGTACAAGCCCGCGCCAGCGCCGTAGTTATCCATGATTTCCCGCAGTTTGCCCGAGGCCAGCAGGGAATCCATCGCCGCTTTAATGGCGGCGGACAGTTGTTGATTCTTGTTATCCACCACAATCCCGATGGGGCTCGGGTCCAGAATCTGGCCAATTTGCTCCATCTGACCGCGGGTCTGTTTCACGTAGTAGGTCGTGACTGGATCGTCGGCGAGCATGGCTTGGTATTGCCCCGAAATGACCTTCGGGAACACGTTAGACAGCAACTCTTCCTTTTGAATGACGACTGGCGGTTTGCCACTCTCTTCGCACTGTTTGCTCATTTTCGGCAGCAGTTCCGTTTCCTGCAGGGTACCGGTCTGTACCCCGATGGTTTTGCCGCATACGTCCTTGGGGTCAAAGCCCTGCGGGTTGCCTTTGGCCACCGCGAACAGGGAACCCATATCCATATAAGCCAGCATGTCGTAGTTGGCGACGCGGTCTTCCGTAACCGTAAACGACGAGGCCCCCAAATCGTAAGTTGTGCCAATCTTGGGCAGCAGCGCGCCAAACGCTTCGGTAGTGGTGGTGCCGTCCTCGAGACCCATAGTCAGGGCAATAGCCTTTACCATATCCACTTCGTAGCCGGTGGGGGTAGTGCCGTCCTCCATCAGGAATTCCGCCGGGGCATAGCTGGTAGAAGCGCCATTGCGCAGCACTCCGCGTTCCTTTACGTCGGCGGGAACCAGCTCCTCGACCTTGGGATCAGGCTTAATGGTCGAAAAGTCAAAAGCTGTGGCCGAGCCGGATTGATTAGCAGCATCGTCACCACCAGCGTTTCCGGTGGAAGCGGTGGAGCATCCGGCTAAGCCCAGAGAGGCTGCAGCTAGAAGCATGGCAACGGGAAGACGACGCATGAGATTCTCCTTGTCGACGGTCGTATAAATGAACTACCGGTATAAATTTACAGAGCCTTGCAACTTTATGCAAGTCTTAGCGCATAAAAAGTTTGAAATTGTAATAATTTTACGCCCCGTATATCCGGGGCTGGTGCGAAGGAAATTTTATCCGTACAAAGCGCGCCGATTAGGGCGAACCCGGTAAGGATCAATCCCCTTCGGAATGGGCAGCCCCTGATTGCGGTGAATCGCCAGCAGACGTTTTTGCACCGCAGGAATCTCGTTTCGATTCAAAGCACGTGGAGCTTTATACATGGTTTTCATCACGTGTTCGAGGCGTACCTGTCCCTCTTCGGTGCCGCACTCCACGGCGTGTACCGGCACCTGAGCGACGACCCGCGTGGTCTTTTTCACCTCATCGTTGAGCAGCTTGCTGGCTCGAGTATGCGGCCCCTCGCTGACCAGGAAAATGCCGCGGGGACCTACAAAACGCCACACTAAGTCTTGATCCTTATTAACCGCAACGGGCTCTTCCTCGGCAAACCAGGACCGGCGCAGCAGCTGGCGCAGCGCTCCGACGCAGCCTTTCATGCCTTCAATCTGACGCAGCATAGCCCGGGATAGAAACACGGAGATCCAGGCCATCGGCACGACCATCAGCACCATTACAATGGTGATTGCCCCCATGATCCAGTGTTTGCCCACAATCATGTACCACACGGTCAAGGCTTCCGCCACGACTAGCGTCGCCAAAATCGCCCACACAATCCACGGGAAAGACCGCCTCACAATGGTGAAGGAGTCCTTTAAGTTTTGGAATATATTGCGTTTCTTCCCGGACGCGTCGCCCCCGGTCGCAGAGTTGTTTTTCTTAGCCATCGCCTTTATCTTAGGGGATTTTTGCCGCAGGGGTAAACCGAGTTCTGCCGCCGTGCCTAAAGTTATCCACAGGTTTGAAAATGTCTGTTGATTTTTGTTGTCGTACTTAGATATATATTGAGTTATGGAACTTGTTGGTTATGTCTTATATGAACCGGTTGGTTTTGGTAAAAGCGGCCCGATGTGGCGGGTGGTAGACGACCAGGGCGGTACCCACGCGCTGCAGCTGTTAGGCGGCACGCTGTCGGCTCAGCTGGAGTCCCGACTGCGGACGTTGCGAAAGGTATCGTGCCCGAACCTGCTGAAACTCCACGAGTTGCGCAAACTGACCGATGGCCGCTACGTGGCTATTTTTGAGTATCTGGACGGGCAAGACCTGGAAGTGTTGCGGGCGGGACGCGAGTTCAGTACGCCGCAGGTCAACTTCATCGCGCTGTCCCTGGCTCGAGGTTTGGCGGCGCTGCACGAGGTCGGTTTGAGTCACGGGGACGTTTCGGCGGCGAATCTGATGGTGACGGCACAAGGCCGGGTGGTTCTGGTAGACCTGCTCGGTGACGTGGGTACGACCCGGGCGTTTAGCGCGCCGGAAACGGAGGGGCTCACCTGGAGCACCGCGGCGGGAGAATCCTCTGGACCGGAGGCTGCATCCGCTGTTGCTGCCGGGACGTCTGTGGCGGTGAATCAAGCCGGTGATGTGTATGCGATGGCGCAGGTGCTGCTAGCATTGGGGATGGACGCGGGTCTATTGAAAGCTGCGTTGAACCCGGTGGCGAGCGCGCGACCCAGCGCGGGGGAACTTGCCGAGGCGTGGGAGAGTCTGCCGTGCTGTGGCATTGACCTGTTGGGCGGGTCGGAGCTGATGGCGGCACGGATGCGGGCGGCCGGACGCGACGTGGCCACCGAGCTGGTTTCGCCGTCGCGCCGCCCGACGCCGAGGCGGCGCCAACGCCGCGAAACACGTCCGACCAGCCCGATATTACGCTGGGGACTGCCGGCTTTGGCAGGAGCCACGCTGGCGCTGGGAGCGGTCCTGTTCCCACGGCTGGCGGAGTTGCCCAGCGCGGCCCAAGCGCTGCCCGCCCCGTCTGCAAAACCGAGCGCGGCGGCGCTTTTGACGGATAGCGCCGCGCCCAGCCCCGTCGCGGGGAAAAAAGGCGGCGCCAAGACGTCGACCCCGCCGCACCGCCCTTCTGCGACCCAGGCCGAAGCGCCGGCTCCATCAGAAAGACTCGCGGATCCGGCAGCTCCTGAAAGCACGTCACCAGTTGCGCCACCGGCTGACCTGTTACCCAATTCCCCTGACAGCCAAGCGAAAACCCCGAACTTGCGCGATCCCATCACGGATGATGCCTCGGCCCAGGAAATCCTGCAGCTGTTGCTGACTAAACGCGATGCGGCCCTGACACGCCAGGATCGGGTGGCTTTGGAAAAACTCAGTGTCAAAGATTCGATAGCCGAGTCCGCCGATGCGAGTTTGCTGGCCGCCCTGCAGGCCAGCAAAGCCCAAGTTGAGGGCCTGTCCACCGCGGTGAAGTCGGCGACTATAGTGGCGGGCAATAAGGGCAGCGCCGGCAAGAATACGCGTTCGGTGCGTCTGCAGGTGACACTCACGCAAGGTGCATACACCCAAATTGACCGTATCGGGAACCGCCACCAAATCGCGGCGATTCCCGATACGGAATCTGAGATTCTGTTATCCGGCAATCCGTGGAAGATTGCTTCGGTGGTCCGACTCGAATGAGCCAGTTTCAGAGTGAAATCCGGCTCTAGCCCACGTAGGCCAGTACAGTGCCGACGTCTACGGTTTCGTCTTCGGAGACGACGATTTGGGTGATGGTGCCGGCGATGGGTGAGGGGATTTCGGTGTCGACTTTGTCGGTGGAGACTTCCAGGAGGGGTTCGTCCAGGGCGACGGCGTCGCCGACGTTCTTTAGCCATTTCGTGACGGTGCCTTCGGTGACGGATTCGCCCAAGACCGGCATCTTAATGGGCTGACCTGTTCCTGCAGCCGCCGGTGCAGCAGCCGCCGGAGCGGCCGGAGCCGCGGGCGCAGCCGGAGCCGCTGGAGGAACCGGGGGAGCCGGTATAGCTGGGGCAGCGGGTGCCGCCGGGGGAATCGGGGGTACCGGAGGTACTGGGGGAGCTGGAATAGTCGGGGCAGCGGGTGCCACCAGAGGAACCGGGGCTTGCGGCGCTGGCGCGGATCCTTGATTATGCGCGAATGCCTCGGCTACCTCGGCAAACAGTTGGGCGAGGCGGGCCATATCCAGTGCTCCGCCCGTAGGTGCAGCACTCGGCGGGACCGAAACTGGAGCGGCCGGAGCCGGTGGAATCGGCGGGACCGGCGGGACCGGCGGCGTCGCAACTGCGGGAGCCGGTGGCGTTGGTACAACGGGAGGAACCGCAGGAGCTGTGGGTGGCACGGGAGGCCGCGGCTGGGCCGGAACGCTGCCCGCGGCATCTAAAACATCTTGCTTGCGGATACGTCCACCCACTCCGGTGCCGTGTACCTTGCTGAGGTCCACGCCCTTTTCAACAGCTAATTTCCGTACAATCGGGGTGGCGTACTCTGCTTGGTTGTCAGCAGGTGTCGAAGGAACCGCTGGGGCTACCGGGGCAGCAGGGGCTACCGGGGCAGCAGGGGCAGCGGGCGCGGCCGGAGCTGCGGGAGCAACGGGAGCCGCCGGGGCAGCAGCAGGAGCCGCCGGAGCAGCGGGTGCCGCGGGCGTAACCGGCGCGGCGGGAGCCGAAACTTCCCCGCCGACGTAGGCGAGGATGGTGCCGACGTCTACGGTTTCGTCTTCGGAGACGACGATTTGGGTGATGGTGCCGGCGATGGGTGAGGGGATTTCGGTGTCGACTTTGTCGGTGGAGACTTCCAGGAGGGGTTCGTCCAGGGCGACGGCGTCGCCGACGTTCTTTAGCCATTTCGTGACGGTGCCTTCAGTAACGGATTCGCCCAAGGCCGGCATCATAATGGGCTGACCCGTTCCGGGTGCCGCCGGTGCAGCAGCCGCCGGAGCCGCGGGCGCAGCAGGGGCGGCCGGTGCGGCTGGAGAAACCGGGGGAGCCGGAACCTCCTCAGCCTTCGGAGGAATCGGCGGAACTGCCGGATAGGACCACTCGACCTGTGCGCCGCCGTCGCTGCCAGCCGTGACGGTAGAAGGAATCTCGGGATTCGGCAGCTCAGGAACCGCCGGTGCTGCCGGGGCCGCCGAGGCGGCGCTGACTTCAGAAGCATCCCCGACTTCAGCCAAAATGGTACCCACATCGACCGTTTCGTCCTCTGGAACCAAAATCTTGGTCAGCACGCCAGCAACGGGACTGGGTATCTCCGTGTCGACCTTATCCGTGGAGACTTCCAGGAGGGGTTCGTCCAGGGCGACGGTGTCGCCAACATTTTTCAGCCATTTCGTGACGGTACCTTCGGTCACCGATTCTCCGAGTGCGGGCATTGCAACTGATTGAGCCATGATTTCGTCTTTCTCCTTTGATTGACTTTTCCCGAAGTTTCAGCCGTGTAGCGGTTTGCCAGCTAAAGCCATCGCCGCTTCACCAATCATCTCGTTTTGGGTCGGGTGGGTGTGCATCAGGTATGCCAAATCGTCAGCATCAGCTTCCCAATTCACAATGAGCTGACCTTCACCAATCTGTTCCCCGATACGCTGCCCCAAAGCGTGGAAGCCCACAATCGGACCGTCCTTGACCTGGACCAGTTTCACGAAACCAGCCGCTTTCAGCATTTGTGACTTCGCGTTACCCAGCATATTGGACTGCTTCGAGATGACATTGTCCGCGCCGTAGACTTCCTTGGCTTTCGCTTCGGTCAAGCCCACGGAGGCAATTTCCGGTTCGCAGAACGTCACGCGGGGAATGTTGTCGTTGGGCACAACGCGCGGATTCAGCCCCGCGATTTCCTCAGCCACAAAGACCCCCTGCATCGTCGCGCGGTGCGCCAACTGCAGACCAGGCACAATGTCCCCGACTGCATAAATATTCCCCACACCGGTGTGCAGGCGCTCATTAGCTAATACGAAACCGCGATCCATCGGAATGCCCTGTGCCTCGTAACCCATGTTCGCTGTGTTCGGGCCGCGCCCAATCGCCACCAACAGGTAATCAGCACGCAGGCTCTGACCGTCTTCGGTGTTTACCGTCACGCCGGAACCGTCCTCAGCGGCATCCCGGAAACGGGTCCCGGTCATGAACTTAATCCCGCGAGCCTTGAACGCCTTTTCCAATCCCTTAGAAATGTCCTCGTCCTCGTTAGGCACCAGGTGCGGCAAAGCCTCAACGATGGTGACGTCTGCCCCGAAAGACTTCCACACGGAGGCAAACTCGACGCCGATGACCCCGCCGCCCAAAATCACTACTGAACTGGGAACATGATCGAGGAACAGAGCGTGCTCGGAACCGATAATGCGTCCGCCCAGGTTCATCCCCAAAGTCTTGGTGACCGAACCGGAGGCCAAAACGATGTTCTTGCCCTTGAGCACACGGTCACCAGCGGTGACCGTATCGACCCCGCTGAGCACGCCATGGGCGTTGACGAACTCGACCTTGTGACTCTTAATCAACCCGGACAAGCCACGATGCATTTTGTTGATGATTCCGCTCTGAAACTCCAGCACTTTAGCCATATCGATACCATTGAAGGCAGAGCCAATGCCCCAATCCAGGGACTCATGCACGGTATCGGCGACTTCCGCCGCCCTCAGCAAAGCCTTGGTAGGAATGCATCCGCGGTGCAGACAGGTGCCGCCGATTTTGTCCGCCTCGACCATGGCGACGCTCATTCCCAGAGAAGTTGCTCGCAAAGCACAAGCGTAACCGCCATTTCCGCCGCCTAAAATCACTACATCGTATTGTTCTTCGCTCAATGTTCAACTCCAGTTCTGTCAAAGGAACAAAATTCTAAGCAAGTTTATTCTTTCACTAAATGATTCCCATGTGCTAATGCAAACAGGGTGAACAAAATCGGGCCTAGCGACCCATGTCCGCAATGACCCGCAACAGGGTGCGCACCCCGTAGCCGGTACCGCCTTTCGGAGTGTATCCCCAGGCAGAACCGGTATTAAAACCCGGGCCGGCAATGTCGATATGCGCCCACGGCGTGTCGCCCACAAACTGTTTCAGGAAAATTCCGGCCACCAGCATCCCGGCCTCGCGTTTCGACGAAGAATTCGCGATGTCAGCAACGTCAGAATGCAGGTGCTCCAACAGGTATTCGGGCAGTGGTGCCGTCCAAGCTGGTTCTCCGACCGCCACGGAGGCGTCGCGTATCCAGTCCTTTTGGCACCCCATCACTCCGGCGATGCGGCTACCAAAAGCCACTCTCTGCGCGCCGGTCAGGGTAGCCATATCAATAACTAGGTCGGGGTGCTGCGCCACCGCCATAGTCAAGCCGTCTGCCAGCACCAACCGCCCTTCCGCGTCGGTATTGGTAATCTCTACAGTTTTCCCGCTTTTCATCGTGATGACGTCATCGACCCGCGACGCGTTACCGCTGACCAGGTTTTCTGCCAAGCACAGCCACGCCGTGACTCTCACTGGCAGCCGCAGTTCCGCCGCCGCTAGGCACACCGCTCCCATGGTGGCTGCGCCGGTCATATCGGATTTCATGGTGAGCATGGAAGTGCTCGGTTTTAAGCTGTAGCCCCCGGAGTCAAAAGTGATGCCCTTGCCGACCAAGGCGACGTGGGCTTTGGCGCCCTCGGGCGCGTAGGTCAACTTCACCAGGCAGGGCTTGCGCTTAGAGCCTTTCCCTACCGCGACGAGTCCGCCAAAGCCCTGATCCTTGAGGTCTCGGTAATTCCACTTTTCAAAGCTCACCGGCAGGTTCTTGCTGGCTTTCTGAAACGCTTTGGCCATGGATTCGGGGTACAGCTCGGAGGGGGACGTGTTCACGAGGTCGCGAACTCGCGTGACTGCCTTGACGGTGGTTTGCAGTTGGGCACGATCCGTGTCACTGAGAGCATCGTGAGCAGGAATGTACAGAGTTTTCAGGGTTTTGGAGGGTTTGGACTGATATTTTCCAAAACGGTAGGCCCCCAGAAGCGCCCCCTCTACAGTCGCCAGGACTTCCTCCCGGTTCTTCGTGGGGAAGGAAAAAGCGAGTTCTTCACTGGTGATGCTGCGGGTCACGTTGCCGGCCGCCTCGCGGAAGTTTTGGAGTGTTTCGGCAGGAGTTTTCGGGGAGCCGACCCCAGCAAACACGACGAACGCGGCAGAAAAGTCATTCGGGGAGGGAACCCTGTTTACCTCTCCGAGCTTTCCGGTCACCCCGGCAGCGCGGGCAAAATCGCGCAGGGCTGGAAAATTGGGAACCTGCAGTTCGTCACCATCTGTGGTGACAGCCAGCACCAGGGGAGTGCGCAGCGCGGGTAAATCTTTAGAAAACACATCAATCTTAGTCATACCTGAAATCCTACGTCCTTTTTCGGGTTGGTTTGGGGTTTTGTTCCCGCGCCAAGTGGCGCGGTCGGTGAGAATTTGGGGTGTCGAAAAGCGTGCGTCGGGAATAATAAATCATGTTCTTTGTAATGGTTCTGGCGTAAAAGAGCGAAATTAACTGGAAATTAACTGTGATTTTTGATGATTTATAAGAACGTTTCAGGTAGGTTTTAAGAGCTGGTCGACATTTTTGACCGGGTCCCGCAGTGTGTTCACTGCCGGGATTGAATAACTAAAGAACCTACATGTGCATAGAGTTGCACAAGATGGAGGAAACTGTGACTGTCCGTGTTGGCATCAATGGCTTTGGCCGTATTGGTCGTAACTTCTTCCGCGCCGCCCTGAAGCAGGGCGCGGACATCGAGATTGTTGGCGTGAACGACTTGACCGACAACCACACCTTGTCTCACTTGTTGAAATACGATTCGGTGACCGGCCGCCTGGGCAAGGAAGTCACCTATGACGACAAGACCATCACCGTTGACGGCAAGAAATTTGCCGCCATGGCAGAGCGCGACCCTGCCAACCTGCCTTGGGGCGATTTGGGTACGGATATTGTGATTGAATCCACCGGCTTCTTTACCGATGGCGATGCGGCTCGCGCTCACATCAAGGCTGGTGCAAAGAAAGTCATTATCTCCGCTCCCGCCAAGGGCAACGTGGACGCGACTTTCGTCATGGGCGTAAACCATGAGACTTACGATCCGGCAAAGCACCACGTGGTTTCTAACGCTTCTTGCACCACGAACTGCCTGGCCCCGATGGCCAAGGTCCTGGACGACGAGTTCGGCATCGATTACGGCTTGATGACCACTATTCACGCCTACACCGGTGACCAGCGTATTCACGACGCTCCGCACAAGGATCTGCGCCGCGCCCGCGCTGCGGCCCAAAACATTGTGCCGACTTCCACCGGTGCAGCCCGCGCGGTCGCCCTGGTGCTTCCCCAGTTGAAGGGTAAGCTCGATGGTTACGCCTTGCGCGTGCCGGTCATCACCGGTTCCGTCACTGACTTGAGCTTCATCCCGAAGAAGTCCTGCTCTATCGACGACATCAATGCCGCGATGAAGGCTGCCGCCGAGGGCTCTTTGAAGGGCATTTTGGATTACAACGACGATGGCATTGTTTCGACCGACATCGTCACCGATTCGCATTCTTCGATTTACGATGCGCCTCTGACAAAGCAGATTGACAACATGATTAAGTGTGTGTCTTGGTACGACAACGAATGGGGCTACTCCAACCGCGTGGTTGACCTGGCCGTGTTCATGGGCAAGCAGCTCTAATTCGGGAGTTTTGAGTGAGATAGGACGCCTGCATTTCTGCGTGAATTGCGGGCGTCCTCTCGCATTTTCCGAGTGTTTAAGGAAGGGATAAATATGCTGAAAACTATTGATTCCTTGGGGGATTTGAGCGGCAAGCGCGTTTTGGTGCGTTGCGACTTCAATGTACCCCTCAAGGACGGTGTAATTACTGACGATGGACGTATTCGTGCGGCGCTGCCCACCTTGCAAAAGTTGCTGGACAGTGGTGCGAAAGTCATCACTATGGCTCACTTGGGGCGTCCTAAAGGCCAGGTCATGCCCGAATTTTCTCTAGCTCCGGTGGCCCAGCGTCTCGCTGAGCTGATTGGGGTCAAGGTTACCCTGGCTCAGGACACGACCGGTGCGGACGCGAAAGCGAAAGCTGCCGCCCTAGCTCCCGGCGAAATCCTTATGCTGGAAAACGTCCGGTTTGATGCGCGCGAAACCTCAAAAGACGATGCCGAACGTGCTGCTTTCGCGGCCGAGATGGCGGAGTTGGCGGACTGCTACGTGTCTGATGGTTTCGGAGTGGTGCACCGTAAGCAAACCTCTGTTTATGACGTGGCGAAACTGCTGCCCGCAGCGGCCGGTTTCCTGGTGTTAAAGGAAATTGAATCCCTGCGCAAAGCCACGGAAAACCCGGAGCGGCCCTACACGGTGGTGCTGGGCGGCTCGAAAGTCTCCGACAAACTCGGCGTCATCGCGAACCTGTTGACGAAAGCCGACACCCTGCTGATTGGCGGTGGTATGGCGTTTACGTTCCTGGCGGCGCAAGGATACGCGGTAGGCAAATCCCTGCTGGAGTCCGATCAGATTGACACCGTGAAAGGCTACCTGGATCAGGCAAAACAAAACGGAGTCGAACTGGTGCTGCCGGTAGATGTCGTGGTGGCTCCCGAGTTTAAGGCTGACGCTCCGGCTACCGTAGTGGCCGCCGATGCTATCCCCGAGG
Source organism: uncultured Mobiluncus sp. (assembly GCF_963511525.1). Taxonomy (NCBI): domain Bacteria; kingdom Bacillati; phylum Actinomycetota; class Actinomycetes; order Actinomycetales; family Actinomycetaceae; genus Mobiluncus; species uncultured Mobiluncus sp. The sequence continues at coordinate 127,079 of NZ_CAUPIY010000001.1, forward strand.
ATCAGATGGGCCTGGATATCGGGCCGAAATCGGGTGAACTCTTTGCTGCGAAGATTGCTGAGTCAAAGACCGTGGCTTGGAACGGGCCGATGGGCGTGTTCGAATTCCCGGCTTTCGCGGGCGGCACTAAAGCGGTAGCAAAGGCATTGCAGGACGGCACGGCCTTTGGCATCGTGGGCGGCGGGGACTCCGCGGCGGCGGTGCGCCAGCTGGGCTTTGACGAGTCCAAGTTCAGCCACATCTCCACCGGTGGCGGAGCATCACTAGAATTATTGGAGGGCAAGGTTTTGCCCGGTATTGAAGTATTGGAGGCCTAAACATGGCACGTATTCCCCTGATGGCAGGCAACTGGAAGATGAACCTCGACCACCTCGAGGCAATTCAGTTGGTCAATCAGCTGAACCTTGATTTGCAAGATCATCGTCACGACTTTAGCAAGGTCGAGGTGGCGGTCATTCCGCCGTTTACCGACATTCGTTCGGTACAGACCACCATCGACGGCGACGACATGAAGATTAAGTACGGCGCTCAAGACGTCTCCACCCACGATAACGGTGCCTACACCGGCGAAGTGTCCACCGCGATGCTGACCAAGCTGGGCTGCACTTACGTGGTGGTCGGTCACTCGGAACGCCGTGAATATCACCAGGAAAGCGATGCTGTCGTTAATGAAAAGGCGCGCAAGGTTCTGGCGGCGGGTATGGTACCTATTATCTGCTGTGGCGAGGCTCTCGAGGTCCGCAAGGCCGGAAAGCACGTCGAGCACGTTTTGGCTCAGATTACAGCGGCTTTTGACGCTATCCCCACTCCGGATGCCGCCAAGTGTGTGGTCGCCTATGAACCCATCTGGGCGATTGGCACGGGCGAGACCGCGACCCCGGAAAATGCCGAGGAAGTTTGCGGGGCCATCCGCGCCAAGCTGGCGGAGCTTTACGGTCAGGAAACCGCTGATGGAATCCGCGTCCTCTACGGCGGTTCGGTGAAATCCGCGAACGTGGCTGAGCTCATGGCTCAACCCAACGTGGACGGCGGCCTGGTCGGCGGCGCTTCTCTGAAGGCTGAAGAATTCGGGAAAATCTGCCGCCTCGGCGAGTAACGCCACCGGCAGGACACCCTAAACTTTCTCGGGGAGGCTATTGATAATCAGTAGCCTCCCCGAGAAAATTTTTCATACTAACTGACCACAACGCGGGGTGGCATCGCCGAGCAAAAACAAAGTTATATTGAATTTGCGCGCCATCGTGGAAGGAATCTCAATCATGAACGCAAAGGCAGGATTGCTAGCAGCCGTACTGTTTGCGGCCTCATCCGGCGGGACGTTATCCGCTGCCAACGCAACCACGATGGATTTTGAGACAACGCCCCAAGTTCTTCCTGCGATCCAGGTGGCTAACCAGCAGCGCCTGGATGGAACGGACCGATACGAAACCGCCGTTAAAATCAGCCGCACAATCTTTCCTGGTTCGGCGCTCACGGCTGTGCTGGTCAGTGGAGAAAATTATCCCGATGGTTTGGTGGCGGGCGCCACCGCAGCGCGTTTGGGTGCCCCCTTGTTGCTGACCACGCACTCCAGTTTGAATCCATCGACCGCAGCTGAGCTAAAACGACTCAATCCCAAGCAAATCCTGCTGGTAGGAGGTTCAGGGGCGCTCGATACGGGGATGGAAAACACCCTGGGAAAAATCCTGCCTGACACAAGGCTGCTACGAGTTTCCGGAGAGGACCGATACCAGACAGCCGCCGCAGTTTCGCAGCTTTTTTGGGGTTCGGAAACTGATTCGGTGATGTTGGTTTCCGGCAGCGATTTCCCAGATGCATTGGTGGCGGGACCGGCTGCGGCACGCCTGGGAGCACCGCTGTTGCTGAGCAATCCCGCGGGATTTGATGCCACAACTGGGACAGAACTGAGACGCCTGAAACCCCAAACCGTTTACGTCATCGGGAAAAAACTCGCTTCCGATGCCTCAGCCCAGCTCCGGGCGTCTCTGCCGGGGGTTTCCCTGGTGCCTGTGGGCGGAACTGACCGTTTCGATACGGCATTTAATGTTTCCCAGCAGTTCTGGGGTCAAGGCTTTTCCGGGGCACTGGTGACTTCGGCCCAGAACTTCCCCGATGCTCTATCCGGGGCGGTTCTGGCAAAAGCTGCGGGGTTGCCGGTTTTACTCAGCGGACCGACGTGCAACAGTCAGCCGGTAGTCAAGCGCCTTTCGACGTTAGAGACCAAAATCGTCCTCGGAGGTGCCGGTGCCGTGTCGAATGAGGCGACAGGAAAAGTGTGCCCGCCACCGGTGCGGCCCACGGATATAGTACCCGGACAAAACCACATCTATGCCGCGCAAAGCTACGTTTATCCGGCAGGGCAAGTGCAGGACTGGCTGTTACGCCGGCAAACCTCACCGACCTACCCCCAACAAAAAGTCGTGTTCCTGACTTTTGACGATGGCCCCTCCGCCAACACCGCCCAGAACCTGCAGACTTTAGCGAGCCGCGGAGTTCACGCCACTTTTTTTGTGGCGACAAACCAGCTGGGCAGCGCCGCTACCCAACAGATTTTGCGCCAAGAGCTGCTCAATGGCCATGCAGTGGCGGTGCATACCGCCTCGCATAACTATCAGTATCTATACCCTCGGCGCGTGTGTTCGCCGGCGAATGTCGGGGCAGATTACGCGCGGGCGGTCGATACGGTTCGTTCGATTTCGGGTCCCCAGTGGGGGACCGGCGCTTTCCGTTATCCGGGAGGACAGATGTCATGGCGCGGCATGGCACCTTGTAACCAGTTGATGGCTTCACGCGCAATGACGTGGATAGATTGGAATGTGGAAATCGGGGACGCGTTGAGCCGATCGTTGAATGCCAGCCAGCTTTTGAATCGGATGCGCTCACAGGTTCCGCGTACCGGAAACGTGGCGGTCGTGTTGATGCACGATTCAGCGCCAAAAACAGCTACCGTTGCGGCACTGCCGAGCATTATCGACTACTTTGTCGCACAGGGCTACAGTTTTGGCGTTATTGGCTAGCCGCCAAGTGTCGTGTTCGAACTGGCGTTTTGTCGCTGATACCCCTAGGAATGCAGGTTCGGCAGGACGAAAACGCCGGTGTTCAACGCCACGCCCGCCAGTGCCGCCCCGATACAGACAAAAATGACCACGCCTATCAGTAACGTGGCTTTCACGGCATACCTAAAGTCAAACTTGGGCTTCCAGGTATAGCCGATGGTGTCCATGATGGCGGTGGAAAATGTCGTGTAGGCGCCCAGGAAACCGGCTTGCAGCACGTCCGCCACCGTGTGCGGGGGCAGCTGGGCTTGCGAGGGCCCGCCCATGACGACATCGAGCCACGGTGCGGTCGCGACCCAGCCCACCAGGAAACAACCCGTGATATTGACGAAAATAATTCCCCAGCCGCCCCACAAGCGCTTCCCGGTCACGGTTTCACTGGGATATTTGGCGCTGCGCTTCTCTCGAAACTTGTCGATGAGGCGCGTGGACAGTTTGTCCACGCCAAAGCGGGCTGCCGCACCCAGTCCTCCGCCGAGAGCTATGAAAAGGGGAATCATGCCGACCTCCCGTCATCGTCAGTCTCAGGTGGTACTTCGGGGGCACAAGGACGTTGGTGCTGTTCATCCTCGACATGGTTCGTCAGTGGTGCGGTGGAGGCAGCCGCTGTGGACAAGGGCGGCAGGGAGGTCGGGTCGTTAGCATTGGGCAGGGTAAAGTCAGCGGGGGAGTCGCGGTAGATGTCTCCGGAAACGAAAGCCTGCCGGGTCCCCAGCCACAGCGCAAACAACCCCACCGGCAGGGCCACGGCAAACATGGCAATCAGCTCCAGCAAGTGCCCCAGGTAAAACTGTTGATAAACCACAATCTGCCACACCGGACCCCCGTAAGTCCCCAGTCCTCCGCAAAATCCGGTGCCCACCGACAGCTTCAGGGCTTGGGTGCGGTGACGATGCGGATTAGACACCAAACGACCCGTCAAATATGCCAGCACCACCACCGAAATGAGGTTCAAGATCCAGGTGTCAATGTTGACTCCACCGCCCCCGACAATGACTCGGCAAAGACCCTGGCAGTTCGGCGAGGACGACACACTACGGGCTACCAAAGACCCGCCCCAGCGCAGCAGCGACCCTAGTGCACCACCGATAAAGACAGCGACGGTGGCGCTGAGAGGGGATAAATCTTTGGGTGTTGCGGTCACGAAATCATCTTAATACCCGGGTCGTGGTATCATTGCAAGGCTGAGTTCGTGAACAGATAAACACAGAGGAAAACATGTTATTTGCTTTCAACATCGTGGCACAGGTGCTTTTAGTCATCACCTCGCTGCTGCTGGTATTGTCCATTTTGATGCACAAGGGCCAAGGCGGCGGCATGTCCGACATGTTCGGCGGCGGCTTGACTTCGGCTATGTCCTCTTCCGGCGTGGGTCAGCGTAACCTGAACATTTTGACCGTGGTGGTGTCTCTGGTGTGGCTTTTTGCCATCGTGCTGTTCGCCTTCACCATGGATAAGCCGGCGGCGCCTGATGCCAAGGCTAATCAGACGCCTACCGCGCCCATTACGGCTCCGGCCAATCCGACTCCGGCTTTGCCGACCAGCCCCGCTCCGGCTCAAAAGTAAGCCGCATTAAATCTTAGAAGTGGAAGCCCCGGAATATTCCGGGGCTTCCTCGTATATTTAGCCGGACTATTGACAGTAACTTTCAGCTGTCAGTAAAATGATGTGGAGATTCAAATCCGGTCTGATAGTAGGTAGAATAATGATAAATTACAAATTGGGCATTTTGGCAGCTGTGGCCTCTATCTCTCTATCATTTAGTGCAGTCAACGTTTCTTTTGCGCAGGCACAATCTCATGTTGATGAGTTGAACTACTCATCTGTAAAGATGCTGTCTAGTGAAGAGACTGACGCACAATTACCTCCCGATAGGCGCTCTTTCCTATCCGATTACTGTCGTAACAAACACGGGCTACTCACAATCAAAGGTGGAAATAGTAACTTTCCATTTTCTATATGCATAGACAAAAAATTGGCACAGGTTGTGTTGGGAATTAGCATCAAGTGAGGCTGATTGTTGTGCGTAAGTTTGTTGGTTTATTTCTGTGTGGTTTGTTTGCCTTCTCGCTGGTATCTTGCGCTACTTCTGAGCATCCTAAGTCTGAACCTGAAGCAACTAGCACGGCTCTGGGGACAAATTTAAGCGCTTCTACCATTGATGAGGTGCTGTCGAATGTTGACTGCAGTAAAACAAACGACGAATTGATCCAGCTGCCACGTTTAGAGAATGTCCCCTTGCAGGGGGCAACGATTTGCATTGTCTCTGACTTGCAGGAGGGCTTCAAACCCCACAAATTTGTTGGAAATCTTGGCAAATTGAGTGAGGCCTTACGTGCAAAAAATCCAAATCTTGCTGAAAACTGCGCGGAGACAAATGCGCCGCTGCTAGGCGTTTGGGTCTTGGATTCAGAGGGTAACTTATTCCAGGCTTATATTCCTAATGATGGATGTGCCAATCATTTAAACGATTGGATAAATCAGAATTTACCCCCTGAAACCTTGGAGAAATTTGATTAAACTCGTCTCATTTCAATAATCTATTAAACAGTACCAGGAGTAATGCATTTCTATTGTGCTTACAATTTCGCCATACTTTCTTTCGCTTTCGCGACCACGTTTTCTACAGTGAACCCAAAGTGGGCAAAGTTATCCTCACCGCTTGCCGGAGTACCGAAAGTTTCCACCGACACCGCTTGCCCCGCATCTCCCAGATAGCGATACCACGGCATCGCCAGTCCAGCCTCGATAGACACCCGGGCGCGGATTGAAGCGGGCAAGACCGATTCCCGATAGGCCGCGTCCTGTTCTTCGAACCACTCCAAGCACGGCAGGGAAACGACCCGAGCCGCCACGCCCTCTTGAGCCAGTTGTTCTCCGGCCTGCAAAGCCAGAGCGACCTCAGAACCGGTCGCCAGCAAAATGACCGTGGGATTGTCCCCAAAGTCTTTCAGCACGTAACCACCGCGCGCCACATTTTTTGCACTGGCCAAGCCGGTGTCCGCCCCGCGCGCGGGATTGGGCAGATTTTGACGGCTCAGCGCCAACCCGGCCGGGCCGCGCCGCCGCATAATCTCTAACCAGGCGTACGCGGTTTCCGCGCCGTCCGCGGGACGTACCACCGCCAGGTTCGGAATGGCGCGCAAGCTGGTCAGCGTCTCTACCGGCTGGTGAGTCGGTCCGTCCTCGCCAACCCCGATAGAGTCGTGGGTCCACACGTACGTGACCGGCAGCTTCATCAGCGCTGACAGGCGCACCGCGCCGCGCATAAAGTCAGAGAACACCAGGAAAGTCCCCGCGTAGGGGCGGGTTAAACCGCTGGTCGCGATGCCGTTGAGAATCCCTGCCATAGCGTGTTCGCGCACCCCGAAGTGCAGGTTGCGGCCCCATTCGCTGACCTTCGTCCACGCTTTTGTGGCGCGGTCGGCGGGAGCAAAAGACGGTTCGTCGGCGATGGCGGTGTTGTTAGAGCCTGCCAGGTCCGCGCTGCCGCCCCACAACTCGGGCAGCACGCCGGCCAAAGCATTGATGACCTTGCCGGAGGCGGCGCGGGTGGCGATTGCGCTGCCGGGTTCGAACTGCGGCAACGCCGACTCCACATCGGCGGGCAGCTCCCCATCCTGCAGACGTTTCAGCAACGCGGCCTGCTGCGGGTGGGATTGCTGCCAAGCGGCAAAGCGCGGATCCCACTCAGCCCGGAACTCCCGGGCGCGTTGGGCGACGTTTTCCCTGGTCGCAGCGACAATTTCGGCAGGAATGTCGAACATCTTAGTGGGATCCAGCCCCAGTGCGGCCTTAAGACCCTCCAGCTCTGAAGTGCCCAGAGCGGAGCCGTGAATGCCGCCCTGATTCTGTTTGTTCGGCGAGGGCCAGCCAATAATGGTGCGCAACTTAATAATGGAAGGCCGTTTCGTTTCGGCTTTTGCGGCCTCGAAAGCGGCGAACAGAGCCTCCAGGTTTTCCACGTAAGACCCATCGTCTTGCACCCAGGACACTTCTTGGTAGTGCCAACCCTGGGATTCAAACCGAGCGCGAATATCCTCGATAAAGGCAATCTCAATATCGTCCTCGATAGAGATGCGGTTTTCGTCATACAGATAGATGAGGTTTCCGAGTTCCTGAGTACCCGCCAGAGACATCGCCTCGTAACTGATGCCTTCCTGCAGGCAGCCGTCCCCGGACACCACATAGATGTGATGGTCGAAGGGGCTTTCACCGGGGGCTGCGTCCGGGTCCAGCAGCCCGCGCAGACGGCGCTGTTCCATCGCCATGCCGACCGCGGCCGCGATGCCGGTGCCCAAAGGTCCAGTAGTGACTTCCACACCGGGCTGGTGACGGTATTCGGGATGTCCGGTCAGCAGCCCGCCCGATTGACGGAACTTTTTCAGGTCCTCGAGCTCTATCCCGTAGCCAGCCAGGAAGAGCTGCACATACTGTAGAGCTGAGGCGTGCCCGGCACTGAGAACGAAGCGATCTCGACCCAGCCACCAGGGATCTGACGGATCGCTGCGCATCACATACTGGTAGAGCAGATAAGCGGCGGGAGCCAAAGAGATCGGGGTTCCCGGGTGTCCGTTACCGGCGTTTTCTACCGCGTCTGCCGCCAGAGCCTTGGCGGCTTTAATCGCCTGTTTGTCCAGTTCGCTTGCCACAAAAGTCATAACTCATCACCTAAATTGTCGGAAAGTCGGATAAATACTCGCGGTTTTTGTCCCGTCACTCGATACTATAAAAAAACCGGGTGAAAGGGGGAGGATATGGGCTCGCGACCTGCCCCCACTTTTGAGTGTCCCGAACGGTTGGACCCTCAACCCTACTTGGACTATCTGGCGGTAGAGCGCGGCGCTTCCCCGCATACCGTGGCGGCCTATACCCGGGACTTGCGTCGTTACGTGACGTTCCTGGTCGACTACGGTGTCAAAAGTCTCGATGAGGTGACCTTGGCGGTGTTGGAGGCGTTTGTGCGTGCCCTAGAAGCGGGTTTTGGCGACTATGCCGCGGTGGCGCCCTCCTCGGCGCGCCGTGCCATCGCCAGCGTGCGCTCTTGGCATCGCTATGCTTATGAAACCGGCGCGGCTCGCTCGAACCCGACGAAAGGCATCGCGCCTGCCAAGGTCAGCGCGCATTTGCCCACGGTGTTGACCGTGGAGGAAGTCCAAGCCCTGCTGCAGGCTGCCAGCGCGCCCGGCGATGGTAATGCGTTGCGAGATCGGGCGCTGCTGGAGTTCCTCTACGCGACGGGAGCCCGGATTTCCGAGGCGGTTAATCTGGCGGTGGATGATATTGACCTCGATGAGGAGATTCCGCTGGTCCGACTGTTCGGCAAGGGCCGCAAGGAACGCCTGTCCATGTTGGGCCACCTGGCCAAAGACGCCCTGGAAGCCTACTTGGTGCGGGTGCGCCCGGGCTTGGCAGAAAAGGGTCGTTCACGAGGGCGGGTCTTTTTGAATACTTTGGGGCGCCCTCTCAGTCGGCAAAGTGCCTGGGCAATTATCCAGTCCGCGGCGCAGCGCGCCCAGATTACTGTTCCGGTTGGTCCCCATACCCTGCGGCACTGTTTTGCCACGCACCTATTGCAGGGCGGCGCGGACGTCCGGGCAGTTCAGGAGCTGCTGGGTCACGCCGCGGTGACCACCACCCAGATTTACACGAAAGTCTCGAACGACATGCTCCGGGAAGTCTACGCTTCAGCACATCCGCGTGCGCGATGGCATCGCGAAGCGAGTGAGCTATCGTGTTACGGCGGTGGTGGCATGTCAAGGGAACAACTTTGGGTAAACTGTAACGGTGAATGCTAACCAACCCGCGATGATGCCTGTTCCTGATACGGATAAAGAGTTTCCGGTCCCGAAGTCCCTCAAAGGCCACGGTCCGGCGCGGATTATCGCCATGTGTAACCAAAAAGGCGGGGTTGGCAAAACTACGACTTCCATTAACTTGGCAGCAGCCCTGGCGGAATACGGTCGCAAAGTCCTGCTGGTCGATTTCGATCCGCAGGGAGCCGCCTCGGTCGGTTTGGGCATTAACGGTCACGAGATGGACACCACTATCTATTCCCTGATGGTCGGCCCGCACCGCGACTTGACGACTGCCGATGTCATTCACCACACCAACACGGAAAACCTGGACATCATTCCGGCCAACATTGACCTTTCTGCCGCGGAGTTGCAGCTGGTAAACGAAGTGGCGCGGGAATCTATCCTGGCTCGAATCCTGCGAGAAGTAGAGCCGGAATATGACGCGATTATCATTGACTGTCAGCCGTCACTAGGTTTGCTCACGGTCAATGCTTTGACGGCGGCTCACGGGGTGATTATTCCGGTGTCTACCGAATTCTTTGCCCTGCGCGGAGTAGCGCTGCTGATGGAAACTATTGAAACCGTGCGTGACCGGTTGAACCCGAAACTGCAGTTGGACGGCATTTTGGCGACGTTGGTGGACTCGCGGACCCTGCACTCCAAGGAAGTTCAGGAACGCCTGCTCGAAGCGTTCCAAGACAAAATGTTTTCCACCGTCATCAAACGCACCGTGAAGTTCCCCGACTCCACCGTGGCGACCCGGCCCATCACCGAATTTGCCCCCACCCACGATGGTGCCCAAGCCTACCGCCGCTTGGCGCGCGAAGTGATAGCCAAGGGCTATGTCGCCTAACCCTGACCCGAACCTGCCCGACACGTCCCCGGACAACCAAGAACCGGCGGACTTGGACGCAGCGGACACCCCCGCTTTTGAAGTCCATTCACCCGAGTACACCGGACCGTTTCACCTGCTGGCGGACTTGGTCGCGAAACGCAAGCTGGACATCACCGCTTTTGCCCTCGCCGAAGTGACTGCGGATTTCCTCGCTTATCTGGATAAATGGCCCAATCTGGCCGAAGCGACGGAATTCCTGGTCATAGCGGCGACCCTGCTGGACATAAAAGCGGCGCGGCTCTTGCCGGGCATGGCTGACAGTGAGGAGGACCTGGAACTTCTGGAAGCCCAGGACCTGCTGATTTCCCGGCTCATTCAATATCAAACCTATAAAGAAGCCTCGAACTTCGTCGAGGAGCAGCTGCAGGCTTTTCAACTGGTGACCGGACGTGTGCCGGGCGACGAGCCGGCTTTGAAACACGTCTTGGCGGAACTGAAAACCCAGATAGATCCCGAGGAGTTGGCCCGCCGCGCCGCCGGAACTCTCTACGCGGTTCCTCCGCAAGTCCTGGTCGCCCACCTGCACGATCCGCTCGTCTCGGTTCATGAGCAAACCGCGGTGCTGACCGAGCGCCTGGAACGAGCCCGCACCCTCACGTTTAAAGAACTCGTGGCGGACGCCAAAACCCTGCCGGTAGTCATTTCGCGGTTCTTGGCGCTGTTGGATATGTACCGCTCCGGGGTATTGAGTTTTACCCAGGAAAAACCTTTGGGTAAGTTAGTTATCATCTGGGTCGGCTCCAGCGACAGCGAGCCCACACCCCGCAATGAGGACGAATGGGAATGAGCGACAACCAAGACTTGTGGGCTTCCCTAGAAGCTATTTTGATGATTACCGAAGCGCCGGTGGGTGTGGACGTGTTGTCCGTAGCCCTGCAGACCCCAGAGACAGAGGTGTGCGCCGCCCTGCAGGGGTTGGCTGCGGAATATCGCGGTGAAGGCGGGGAGGGAGCCCTGTTCGGACGCCCGCGCGGATTTGAGCTGCGGGAAGTCGGCGGCGGGTGGCGTATCTACGTGGCGCCACGGTTTCAGACCTTGGTGCAGCGTTTCGTCACCTTGGGTTCCACCGGTCGGCTCTCACAAGCGGCGTTGGAAACTTTGGCGGTAGTGGCTTACAAACAGCCCTGTACCCGCGCCCAAGTCGCCGCCATTCGCGGGGTGAACGTGGATTCGGTAATGCGTAACCTGGCGGCGCGCGGGCTCATCGAGGAATGCGGACAAACGAACCTTGGAGCTTTGCTGTACCGCACCACCGCGGCTTTCCTGGAACAGACCGGACTGGACAGCCTGGATCAGCTGCCGCCCTTAGCTCCATATATGCCGGCTAATCCTGACCTATCCCAGGTTTTGGCGGCGGAAACGGCCGACATGCTGTGGGATGCTCAAACCCAACGCAGTGCGGACGACAGCGAAATCAATGACACAGAAAGCAGTACAGATGACTGAGTCGGAAACCAAAAACACCGTTACCAGTGCCGACACGCCCTTGCCCGAGCCGGAAACTGAAACCCAGACCCGCCCCGAAGCCACCAGCGAACCCGAGCGCCTCCAAAAGGTATTGTCCCGCGCCGGGGTCGCCTCGCGGCGAGCCAGCGAGGACTTGATTGCGCAGGGTCGCGTCCAGATTAACGGTGAAACCGTGCGCGAAATGGGAGTAAAAGTCCTGCCTACGGACCGGATTACCGTGGACGGCCAGCGTGTTCACACCGATACAGTCCTGCAGGTCTGGGCTTTTCACAAGCCCGTTGGCACCGTTTCTTCGATGCAGCCCGAGGACGATCGGCCCTGCATCGGGGACTGGGTGACGAAACTGCCCGAGCGGGTCTATAACGTGGGCCGTCTGGATGTCGCCACGGCGGGACTGCTGCTACTGACCAACAACGGCGAGCTGGCGAACCGAATCATGCACCCGTCGTACGAAGTCCCGAAAACCTACGTCGCGGTGGTGCAAGGCCAGGTCAAGATGGGTTTGGGTAAGGTATTGCGCCGTGGGGTCGAGCTCGAGGACGGCACGGTGAAAGTCGACAAATTCAAACTCATCGAAGTGCGCAAGGGTTCGTCTATTGTGCAGCTGACCCTGCATTCAGGCAAGAACCGCGTGGTGCGTCGCCTGCTCTCTGCGGTGGGCCACCCGGTGTCTGCCTTGACCCGCACGGGAATTGCCAACCTGACTTTGGATGGCCTGAAAGAAGGCCAGTTCCGGCTGCTGCACGGCAATGAGCTGGCCGCCCTACAAGAAATGGTGGGACTATGAGCGACGCATTACCGCAATCCGCCCCGCAGCCCGGTGTCGCCGTGGTCGGCACGCGGGGACCGGTGTTAATTATCGGTGTCGGTTTAATAGGCGGTTCTATCGGGTTGGCGCTGTTCCGCGCGGGAGTGGACGTTTACCTGCGAGATGCGTCCCCGACGGCGATGGCTTTGGGTGAGAGCCTGGGAGCCGGCCGGGTCTGGCAGGACGGCCTGCCCGCGCCTTCTCTGGTTTTGGTCGCGACCCCTCCCGATGTGACTGCCGGTGTCGCGTTGGCGGCTTTGCGGGAGTTTCCCGCGGCTTTCGTGTTTGACGTCAGTTCCGTGAAGGACGCGGTGGTGCACGAGGTCGTGGCGGGGGACTGCGCCGCGGCGCCGCGCTATTGTTCGGTGCATCCCATGGCTGGCAAGGAAGTGAACGGCGTGGGAGCTGCCACCGCAGACTTATTCGCTGGTCGGCCCTGGGTGGTGGTGGCGCATGAGACTACCCGCCCCGACGCGGTATTGGCGGCGCGGACTTTGGGGACAGACTTGGGTGCGTTCCTGTTGACTTTGGACGCTGACGAGCACGACCGGGCGGTAGCTTTGGTTTCGCACGTGCCCCAGCTGGTGTCCTCCCTGATGGCGGGGCTGCTGGTGACGGCACCTCCGGCCGCTTTGGAACTGGCTGGAGGCGGCTTGCGCGACGTAACCCGCATCGCGGCCTCGGACCCGCGGCTGTGGAACGCTATCTTGGCGGGAAACGAAACCGCGGTGCGCGAAATCCTGGTGGAACTGCAAGGTAACCTGCAGGCTCTCATCGCCGGACTGAGCCCGGATATTCACTGCGATACCGGCGACCCGGACGGTAATCCAACCGAAACAACCCCGCCCACCCGGCCTTGTGACCCCTCCCAGACTAGCGAGCGCACCGCCTGGAATTCTCCCGCGGTGGGCGCAATTAATACTGTGTTGGTGCGCGGAAATGAGGGCGTGGGCCGGATTCCCGGCAAGCACGGTGATGCCGCCTCGAAGTACGGGGTGGTGGCGGTGCTGGTCCCGGATGAGCCGGGTTTCCTGGGACGTTTGTTCAACGATATGGGTTCAGCCGGCATCAACGTGGAGGATTTTCGCCTGGAACACTCGTTGGGACAAGCGCGCGGGTTGGCCTACCTGTATGTGACACCGGCTTCGGTAGAGCCGCTGATGGCACACCTGTCGCAACGGGGCTGGTCCCTGGCCGAGGTTTGAACCGGGGAGCGCTTAGCGCCGGATTCTTTCGGCAAAACGGGTCATTACAAGCCCTTTTGCCTGTAAAATAGGCTTGCTTAGGGCGTTACCGGTTTCAATGTGGAATACTGGAACGTTGCTAAATACCTGGAAAGTGTAGGGGAGTCATGGAATACGCGAACTATGAGGCATTGCGCGAAAAGATTTTGGGGCGCGGGGTGGTGGTCGCCATCGACGGACCCAGCGGTTCGGGCAAATCCACCATTTCGCGCAACGTGGCGGCAGCCCTCGATTTGGGCTACCTCGATACGGGAGCGATGTATCGCGCCGCGGCCTGGGGGGTGGAGCACCGCGGGGTGGATCTCAACGATCCCGTAGCCATCGCAGCAGCAGTGCAGGCCATGAAGTTCACCGTCAACGCGGTTCCCCACGCGCCCAGGATTTTTGTGGATGATGTCGATGTCATGCACGTGATTCGCACGGACCACATCAACACTATCGTGTCCGCTGTCTCGAGCGTACCGGAGGTGCGTACCACGCTGATTGCGCTGCAGCGCGACATCATCGCCCAGGCCCGCGAATCTACTCGCGGTATCGTGGTGGAAGGCCGGGACATCACCACCGTGGTGGCTCCGGATGCACAAGTGCGGATTCTGCTGACTGCCAACGCGGCGACGCGGGTCAGTCGGCGGGCTTTGGCCGATCAAGGTGACGCTCAGAGCGAAACTCTGGACCGGGAACGCGCCTTGGTGTTGGACCGCGATGCCCGCGATGCCAAAGTCACTTCCTTCCACGCGGCCGCCGATGGGGTGACCAAGGTAGACTCCACCGATTTGAGCGTGTCGCAAACTTTAGATACGGTTATGCGTCTGATTGATCAGGCGACGAATTGAGACTTGGCCCGAATTTGGCCAGGCCGTAACGCACGGGGGAATAATGACCGAGGAAACTACCGGAGACACCGGGGACGCGACGCTGTCTGAACAGCCCGCTCCGATTGCGTCCAACGATGAGCTTCCTGATGAGGAATACGAAAACTTTGTCGACGATGGCACGATAGACCCCGCAGACGCAGCGCGTGATGAAATGCTGCGCGAGGGGCTGCAAGATTACGACTTGGAGCCGGAGGATTTGGATCTTCTGTCCGGGGATATGACGCTGGACGCCGCCGGACTGCCCGCCGCTCCAAACTGGCCCACCCTGGCCGTGGTGGGTCGACCCAATGTCGGCAAATCCACCCTGGTGAACCGCATTTTGGGACGCCGCGAAGCCGTGGTGCTGGACGAACCGGGAGTGACGCGAGACCGGGTCACTTATGATGCCCACTGGAACGGACGCAATTTTCATCTGGTTGATACTGGCGGCTGGGACGTGGGGGTTTCCGGGCTGGACCGGGCGGTCGCGGACCAGGCCGAAATTGCGATTGACCTGGCGGACGCCGCTTTGTTCGTGGTGGACGCGAACGTGGGGGCGACCGCTACCGATGAGCGTTTGATGAAGCTACTGCGCCGTTCCGGCAAGCCCGTGCTGCTGGTGGCTAATAAGGTTGACTCGGATCGTCAAGAGGCCGATGCCGCCGCCCTGTGGAACCTCGGCATGGGTCAGCCCTACCCGATTTCTGCCCTGCACGGGCGGGGTACAGGTGACTTGCTGGACGCCATTTTGCAGGCGTTGCCCCAGGCCGGAGCCACACCAGTGACCCGTGCCGAAGACTCTACGCCGCGGGTCGCCCTCGTGGGCCGGCCCAACGTAGGCAAGTCCTCGCTGCTGAACGCCCTGTCCGGGGCGGGACGAGCCGTGGTGTCAGAGGTTCCCGGCACCACTCGTGACCCGGTAGACGAGGTCTTGGAGCTGGACGGTCAGCAGTGGGTTTTTGTGGACACCGCGGGGGTGCGACGGCGGGTCAAGCGCAGCGTGGGTGCGGATTACTATTCGGTGCTGCGCACCCAAGCCGCCATCGAAAACGCTGATGTGGCGCTGGTCTTGTTGGACGGGGGAGAACCCCTCACGGAACAAGACGTGCGGGTCGTGAACCAGGTCGTCGAGGCAGGCCGGGCCTTAGTGCTGGTCAACAACAAGTGGGACCTGGTGGACGAATATCGCCAGGGCGAACTGAAATACGAGCAAGAGGCGGACTTGGCGCACGTGTCTTGGGTGCCCAAGATTAACGTCTCGGCGAAAACAGGGTGGCACACGAACCGGATTGCCCGGGCATTGCGAGCGGCCTTGGAGGGGTGGACCATTCGGATCCCGACCTCGCGTTTGAACGCATTTTTGGGCGAGCTGGTGGCGGCTCATCCCCATCCGCTACGCGGCGGCAAACAGCCGCGTATTCTTTACGCCACCCAGGCGGGGGTGTGTCCGCCTCGTTTTGTCCTGTTTACTACCGGTTTCCTTGACCCGCAGTACCGACGTTTCATCGAACACCGCCTGCGGGACACTTTTGGTTTCGTAGGTACCCCGGTACGCATCGGGGTGCGGGTGCGCGAAAAGCGGAAAGGCCGCTAGGATTTCCGCGATTTTCCAATGATTTATTCTTTTTTCAAGCGTCCGGGGCGGCAGCGTTTTTCCCTTCGGTTGCCAATAGGGTAAAGTGTCTATGTTGCTTTTTGGGCAATCGGGCTGTGGCGCAGTTTGGTAGCGCACTTGACTGGGGGTCAAGGGGTCGCAGGTTCAAATCCTGTCAGCCCGACAGTTTGTTTAACGGGTGGCTCCTTTTTGAGCAGAGGCGGATTGGGATTGCCGGTTCTGGATTCCGGTTCGCTGAGAACGAAATTTTGGCCTCAATTTCACATTCAACAAATAATCTAAACAGTCGCTAGATTTTGGAACTATGTTCACGGAATGAATACAAAATACCTTCGCGCTGTCGGCCGTCACGTGAGAGGCGATTGTCCCTGGACTCAGCTCAAATCTGAGGGTTAGCTGAAAAAACGCCTAAATTCGCCGAGCGTTCCTGAATGCCTGAGTATTTTTGGTAAATCTCTTAAGAATTCGGTGGTGGTCAACGGGGGAATTTTCGGTCGTTTTGCCGTAGCGCGCCAACCAGAGCCTCCCCAACCGGATAAATGCCTTCTCACGTGGGATTTTGTCCCAAAACTGGGCTGTGGCTAAGTTCGAATGTGAATACAAAGATGATTTTAATGTCAGGTCAAATGACCCCTTTGTTCGCATCCTATAAATGTGATATTCCTCACATAATAGATTGATTCCTTACCCCCTGGAAATGTTTTAAATGGTGATAATTCAGCGATTTTTCCTGTAACCCAGCTTAAAACTTACTGAGATGAAAAATTTGACTTTATTTTGGGGGGTTGGGTGGAGCAATCAATCGGCGTAATTAGGCCGAAATCGACTATACTTGTGAGTACGGGTTGACTGTAATAAGGGTAACCGGAAGGCAGCAACTGAAGAGCGATATACAGGGTATCGCTGGAGCATGGAGGTCTCCGATCATGAAAAATTCACATAAGCTTTACGCCGCAGGAGGCGGCTTACTTATAGCTGCGGTGATGGGCTTCGCTCCGTCTTTCGCGGACGATGGCACGCAAGCTGCACTCGAAACTGATCCCGCTATAGAGGTGGCAGGCGCTACTGCTGCCGATAACGACATTACTGTCGCCGGTACTGAGGAAACTGAAGAAGCCACGCAGGAAACTGAACCTGTAACTTCAGAAGAGGCCACCTCAGAACCTGCTCCGGGTGAGGAACCCGCCGCGCAGGAAACTACACCAGCCCCCGAAACCACCGAAACGGAAGTCTCTGAAACTGCTGAGGAACAGACTGCCGCTCCTGCCGAAGAGGGTACTGATACCCAGGCTGAGCCTGCTGAGGAAACCGTTCCGGCCGAACCTCAGGCTGAGGAGCCTGCTCCTGCCGCCGAGCCCGCAGAACCTGCTGAGCCGGCAGAGCCTGCCCCGGCGCAAGTCGTTCCCGTTACTTACGTGGTGCCTCATTACAGCGCAATGGCTCCGGTTTCCACTCCGGTCGCGGCTCCTGATCCCCAGGCTCCCGCTCCGTTGCTGACCATGGCAAAGACCGAAAACACTCCTCCGGCTGACCCCAACGGTCAATCCCAGGTTGTGTGGTTTGAGCTTCCGGAACCTGCCGGCCCGGCTTTGGTTCCCGGTCAGACCACCCCGTTGCTGAATTCGGCCGTTTCTGAGGCTCCGGCAGTCAACGCGAACGTAGTTCCTGCTACTACTGTCCAGGCCTCCGCCGTTCAGGCCGCCCCTGCTCAGCAGGCTCAAGTTAATCGGGCTCAGGCCGTCTCCGAAGCTGGCTCTTTGAGCCGCTCCTTGGCTCGCACCGGCTCCGTTGCCCAGTATGCTGCTTTGCTCTCTGTCGCTGCCCTGATTGCCGGCGTCGGATTGCTGGCTGGCGCAGTCGCCACCACGCGTCGCCGCGCCAGCGAGGTTGAACGGTAACTCGTTCAATCCGAATAACTAAAACCTCCACTGGTTGGACCCGCCGCGTGCGGGTCCAACTTGATTTAAGCCCTCAATGCGTCATCCCGCGCCGAGTCTATTTCGCGTAGATAGCTTCGATTTCTTTGGCGTATTTTTCAATGACCAGTTGCCGGCGAACTTTTAAGGATGGCGTCAACAGGCCATTGTCCACGGTAAAGTCGCCGATAATAACCCGCACTTTGCGGATGGACTCGGCCCTGGAGACACTGGCGGAAGCTCGCTGGGCGCCTTTCATCAGTGATTCTTGGACAGCGGGGTGCAGGGCGGCAGTAGCTGGATCCATGGGCGGAAGTTTGTGGTTGGCCAGCCACGTGGGCAGCATTTCTCGGTCCAAAGTCACCAGAGCCGACACAAACGGCCTTTTGTCTCCGATAACGACCACGTTAGAAACCAGCGGGTGACCGCGGAACGAGTCCTCCAACGGCGCCGGAGAGACGTTCTTTCCCGAGGCTGTCACGATAAGTTCCTTCTTGCGTCCAGTAATGCTGAGAAAACCGTCGTCGTCGATTTCGCCCAAGTCTCCACTGGAGAACCATCCGTCGGGGTCCAAAGCCTCGCGGGTCGCCTCGGGGTTGTTGCGATACCCGCGCATCACCACGTCGGACCGGACAAAGATTTCCCCGCTGTTGTCAAGTTTGATTTCCACTCCGGGCAGCGGGCGCCCGACGGTGCCGATTCGGATATTGCCAGGAAGGTTGCCGGTAACCGGTCCGGCGGTTTCTGTCAGACCCCAGCCCTCAATGACAGTCAAGCCCACGCCGCGGAAAAAATGCCCCAGACGCGCGCCTAGGGGAGCACCACCGCTGATGACCCAGCGGCAGTCTCCACCCATCAGCTCCAAAAGTTTAGAAAACAGCAGCTTGTCCGCAATCGCGTGAGAACGATGCAAGCGGAATCCCACAAACTTGCGGTTTGGATCCTCTAAAGCTTCCGAGTAATGAATGGCTTGCGCCACCGCCCAGCTGAAAATCGTGTGTTTCAAACCGCGACCGGCCTTGACTTGGGCAGCGGTATAAATTTTTTCCAAAACCCGAGGCACCACAATCATGCTGGTGGGACGGAAGGATTGTAGGTCGTTCAGCAGGTTTTTTACGTTGGGGACGCAGCCCAGCATGCCCCGCCCGGAGAGTACAGTGTAGGAACTGAAACGGGCAAACACGTGAGCCAGCGGTAAAAACAGCAGCATACGGGTCTTTTTGTTGTCGATGACTTCGGGCAGGCAGTCCCCAATCATCAAAGCCATATAGACGAAGTTGCGCTGGGTCAGCTCCACGCCTTTCGGTTTGCCAGTCGTACCAGAGGTATAGACGATGGAGAGCAGCGAATCGAGATTGACCGCGGACAAACGTTCCCGAACTTCCTGTTTGCGGATGTTGGTTCCTTTGAGGCGAATCTCGTCCAGTGCCCCGTCCTGGAGAGCGGCCACCCCGCAATCTACAGCCCTTCCGGTGGACTCAACCAAACGGGTCTGAGTCGCGGTTTCGGTTATGACAAAACGCGCCCCAGTATCTTCCAAAATCCAGTCCACCTGGGCAGCCGAATCAGTTTCATAGATGGGAACCACTGTCAAACCAGCCGACTGGGCAGCGTAATCTAACAAGATCCAATCGTAGGAGGTCCCGGCCATGATGCCGATGCGGTCCCCGGCCTGAAGGCCCATACCGATAAATCCGCGCGCTACATCGATAATTTGGTTCGCCATAGTGGAGGCGGTAATCTCTTCCCAGCCATCACCGAAAGGCTGCGGCCGCATCATTACGACGGCCTGGGGAGTGCGCCGCGCGCGAGTGAAAAACAGGGCAGGGATGGAATCGTTAGGTTCCAAGCTGACTTGGGCGGGGGTGGCGTAATAATTCGTGGTCAACAGAGCCTCCTGAATCAATAGGTTTAACATACCGCAAAATAGGTCGAAAGATAGAACATAGTATTTGGCTCAACCGCGCCGAAATGGTGGACTTTGTGGCTGCGGAGCCTCATAATGAAACCAGCAGAGCCGATGTAAGACTTATCAAATCGGCGGAAATAACTACTTAAAGAAATCTGATCGAAAGGGGGAGCATCCATGAGTATACCTGCGGTTGGCCCCTCCTTTCCGCTAGGAAATCCGGGGGTTGCTAATGTTGCCAATGCGGCTAATGCCGCCCAAAATGCCGCAACTGCCGCTCAAAACGCCCAAGCTGCGGTTAATAATGCGGCAGCGAATATGGGGGCGGCTGTCCAGCAAAACCTGAGTGCTACCGGCACGCCGATTCCGCAAAACTCTGCCGCCATCGCCAATATCGTGGCGGGTCTGGCGTCGGCCCAAAACACTTCTGAGGCCGCCACCGGAAAACCCAATCCGGCGTCCGCCCAATCTAACGCCTCCCCGGCTACTCAGCTGTTGCCCAACACTGGAACCTCCGGCACCAACCTTGACTCCGCGTTGCAAAACTCCCGCAGTGCCTGGCAAAACGCCGCCGGGCAAGCCGCCACCCAAAAGGGTGGGGCGAATCCAGATTCTTTAGCACGAATGCTGCAGACCTTTTCCCAATCCACCGTGTCTCCCGGCACGGTACAAACGTCTTTGGGACGCGCCCAGATTATTCCTCCCGGACAGGGGGCGAACCTTTACGCGGCGGCCCAAAATGGCGGAGCCGCAGCCACGGGGAACCCAGCTACCACCGCAAACCCCGCCTCTGCCGCGGGAGCTGCTAACCCGGGTACAGCTGCGGCGGGCACTACCGCCCAATCCGCCATGCCCACCCCGGCTAACGCTGCGGCCAGCGCAAATACCGCCGCTCCCGCCACTTCCGCACAAGCGGCGGCCGCACAGCTGGCCGGCGCCCAAACGGCTACGCAGACAGCTGCCGGAGCGGCGACCCTGCGGGCGGAAGGAGCCCAGACCCAGGCGGCTCCTGCTCCCGCGAACCCGACCGGTACTCCTGCAAGCGTTCCCGGGGGACCGGCGGTTCCGGCCGCTTTGCCCGAAGCTGCGGTGCGCCAAGCTAACGTGGCTCAGGCCAACGTTCAGCAGGCCGTTGCGCAGGCGGCGGCGTCGGCCAGCGAAGGCAAAACCGCGGCGGCACATCCCCAAAACCAGGCACGCAACGCTGCCGTAGGCCCCGACGCCAATCTGGCACCCGCTTTGCCAGCCCCGATGACGCCCCAGGATCCAGCCCCGAAAGCCGGCCAGTTAGGTACCAGCGTTAGTGGCGTGTCGGAGGATCCGATGTATATGAGCCAAGTCGCGGCGGCCAGCGGATTTGGGGCGAAACTGCAGCAAAGCCTGAACTTGAACCTGGGTATCGCCAACCTCACAGCCGGCAACCTCATCAGTTTTTGCGGCGTGCTGGTGATAACCCTGGTCATCATGCGAGTGTTTGTTGACGGCGTGGTTCCAGAGGAAATTGTCGCGCTGAGTTTCGCCGCCATCATCGGGATTATGCTGATGATAGGGCCGTGGCTAATGCGGGGAAAACCTGGGGATTAAAACGCGCCGCCGCCACCCGGAATCTGGTGACGGCAACGCGAAAGTGCGGCAGGTCCCTTGTGAACCCGCGGAAAACGGCAACTATTAGCAGTTGTAGTACAGTTCAAACTCCAGCGGATGGGGATGCACGAACAACTTTTGCACCTCATTTTCGCGCTTCAGCCGAATCCAGGTCTCTAACAGGTCAGTCGTGAACACGTCGCCTTCGGTGAGGAACTCGTTGTCGTCCTCTAGGGCGTGCAGCGCCAAATCCAACGACGGCGGTAGTTTGTCGATGTCGCGGTACTCCTCAGGAGGAAGTTCGTAAAGGTCTTTGTCGATGGGCTCGGCCGGCTCGATACGATTGCGAATCCCGTCCAGACCAGCCATCAGGATGGCGGGGAAAGCCAGGTAGGGGTTCGCCGAAGTATCGGGTACGCGGTACTCGACACGCTTCGCTTTCGGGGAAGTCCCGGTGACGGGAATGCGAATGCAAGCCGACCGGTTACGCGCCGAATACACCAAGTTCACCGGGGCTTCGAAGCCCGGCACCAGGCGGCGGAAAGAGT
Organism: uncultured Mobiluncus sp.; assembly: GCF_963511525.1. NCBI lineage: Bacteria > Bacillati > Actinomycetota > Actinomycetes > Actinomycetales > Actinomycetaceae > Mobiluncus > uncultured Mobiluncus sp. The sequence continues at coordinate 148,773 of NZ_CAUPIY010000001.1, forward strand.
TGATGGACGGGTTCGTAAACGGCAGAATCGCGGCCGCGTGACGCAGCAACCCGCCGATAAACCAACGTGCCAGGTCAGATAGGCCGCCGTAGCCGTTTTCTCCGTAGAACAGGGGATTGCCGTCTTTCCACAGAGACACGTGGCAGTGCATTCCCGAACCGGCCTGACCCCACAGCGGCTTGGGCATGAAAGTCACGGTCTTGCCCAGTTCGATAGCCTTGTTCTTCACGATGTATTTGAACACCGTGAGGTTGTCCGCGGCGTGCAGCAGCGTGGAATAGGTGTAGTTGATTTCCTGCTGGCCCGACGCCCCGACTTCGTGGTGGGAGCGTTCGATTTCAAAACCGGTCTCTTGCAAGGCGCGCACAATGGCGTCCCGGTCATCGGCGGTGGCATCCATCGGGGGTACCGGGACATAGCCAGCTTGGAACGGCATCTTGTTGCCCAAGTTGTGCCCGTCCTCCCAATCGCCGGAGGTCACGGGCGATTCCTTAGAACCAATTTTTACGAAAGTATCGTGCGGATCGGTGCGGAACTGGATGGAATCAAAAATGTAAAACTCCGGTTCGGGAGCCAAGTACGCCGTGTCGGCGATGCCGGTGGACTTCAGGTAGGCTTCCGCTTTCTGGGTCACGCCGCGCGGATCGCGGGAAAACGGTTCGTTCGTAAAGGGATCCACGATGGAGGAATACAGCACCAGGGTCGGTTCCCGTCGGAACGGATCGACGAAAGCCGCGGTGGGATCGGGAATCAGCTTCATGTCGGACTCGTGAATCGCGGTGAAACCGTTGATGGACGAACCGTCAAACATCATCCCGTCAGTGAGCGTTTCCTCCAGCATATTTGTGGGGATGGTAAGGTGCTGCATAGTCCCATAAAGGTCGGAGAAGCGCACATCGATGAAACGAATGTTTTTTTCTTTCACAAAATTAATTACTGATTGCGAATCATTAAACATTCCGGAACCTCCTGCAAGGTAAAAATTATTACATATTTACCTCTCTATTTTTACCTTTACCCCCGAGGTCCGCCAAATCGGCGCGCTTCCAGATTTTGCCTGACGATGGCATATACTTAGAGGCACGACAGGGGAGCGAAATTCGCTGAGAGTGCCGTGGCTTCGTGCGTTGCACGAGTCTGGCAGACCCTCGCACCAGGCAAGTAATGTTGCCGAGGAAGTCGAGTAAATCTCGGTTTACGTCGCCCAGGACGTGAACTTTTCCCCTGCTCTTACTGATTATAGAAAGGGCAGTTATGTTTTCTATTACTCGTGGACCAGCCTCGTCCCGGACTTTGGCAGCGTTGGCCGCAGCAGGGTTGTGCGCGGCTTTGCTGGCGGGTTGCAGCGATTCGCGTCCGGCCGATAGCGCCACCAGCACCCCGGGAACCGACCAGGACAAGTCCAGCAGCACGGTGACCCTTGTGACCTATGATTCATTCCCTCTGAGCGATGAAACGGCCGCCGCCTTCACCAAGAAAACCGGTTACAAGTTAAAGGTGGTTAAGAACGGCGATGGGGTAGAGCTGACCAACAAGCTGATTTTGACCAAGGACGCGCCGTTGGGAGACGCCGTGTTTGGTTTCGATAACAACACCGCTCAGGCCGCTGTTGATGCCGGAGCCCTGGCTGATTTCACCGGGAAACTCGCTCCCAGCGTGCAAAAGGTGCGCGGGGATTCGAAACAGTTGGTTCCCGTGGACCGCGGCGAGGTTTGCGTGAACTACGATGTCGCCTACTTCCAAAAGAAAGGCCAGCAGCCCCCGGCGACCTTCGATGACCTGGCGAAACCTGAATACAAGAACCTCACCGTGGTGGAGGATCCTCGCACGTCCACGCCGGGCCTGGCTTTCCTGCTGTCCACCATCAACGCCAAGGGCGAAAACGGGTGGACGGACTACTGGAAGTCGCTGAAAGAAAACGGGGTCAAGTCCGTGGGGTCGTGGGACGATGCCTTCAACGTCGATTTTACGGCGGGTTCTAATGACAACGGCAGCGCGGCTTACCCCGTTATGGTGTCTTACGCTTCGTCCCCGGCTTGGGCAGTCAGCGATGACGGGAGTGTTTCCACCATCGGTAATGTGCCGGCGACTTGCTACCAGCAGATTGAATACGCCGGGGTGCTGAAAGGTGCCAAGAACCCGGCGGGTGCCGCGGCGTTGGTCCAGTTCCTGACCGAAGAAACGGCGCAAAAGGACCTGACCGAGAACAACTACATGTACCCGGTGTTGGATTCGGTGCAGCTGCCGGAGGCTTTGGCCAAGTTCGGTGCCCCGTCGGGTCAGGCGGCCATGTTGAAAGAATCTGACGTGGTTAAGAACCGCGAAGCCTGGGTGCGTTCCTGGGCCTCGATTATGGGCTAGTCGTCCCTAGTGTTCGAAAGGCGATAAATGGAAAAGACAGCCCCCAGGGTGGCTATAGCGGTGATGGTTTTCCTGCCGCTGGCTTTCCTGGGGCTGTTTTTTCTGTGGCCGACCTTGCGGATTATCGGCCTGGGTTTGAGCGGTGCGGCGACTGGCCTCGGTTCCGGTGGTAGTGCTGGCTTTGGCGGGGCTTTGCGCGAGATGCTCGGTCGAACCCGGACCTGGACGACCCTGTTTTGGACCCTGGAGATGGGTCTGCTGGGGACTATTTTTTCAGTTTTCCTGGGTGTGGCCGGGGCTTGGGTGCTCTACGGGCTGCGGATTCCGGGGCGTCGAGTGTGGCGCACCCTCACCGGGGTGCCTTTCGTCCTGCCCTCCGTGGTGGTCGGGGTGGCGTTCCAAAACCTGTTGGGGCCGGGCGCTCCCTTGGGTTTCCTGGGTCTGTCCGAGAGCCGTGCCGCGATTATCTTGGCGATGGTGTTTTTTAACTTTTCCCTGGTCGCGAGGATTGTCGGCAACGCTTGGATGCGTTTGGATCCGCGTCCCGCACAAGCGGCGCGGGCGCTGGGGGCCAGTCCGGCGCGGGCGTTCTTGACCGTGACCCTGCCCCGGCTGGGGCCGGCGATTTTTGCCGCGGCTTCCCTGGTGTTCCTCTATTGCATTACGTCTTACGGCCTGATTCGGGTGCTGGGTGGGGTAAAAATCACGACGTTGGAAGTCGAGATTTATCTGGAGACCGCCAGTTACCTCAATCTTTCGGGAGCCGCAGTTTTGTCTATCCTGCAAATTCTCATCGTGTTAGCGGCTCTGGGTATTAACGGCATCGCGCGAGCGCGTTTTGAACGCGCGGGGGCGTTGCGCACCGTGCCGCCCCGGCGAGTGCGTCGCGAGGATATTTTCGCGCTGGTCTTGACCGGTTTCGGGATCTTGTTGGTGGCGCTGCCGCTAATTTTTATGGTGGTGGCTTCGCTGCGTTTGGCGGGTCGTTGGACGCTGGCGAACTATCGGGCTTTGGGCCAGCCGGGAATCGTGGCGCAGCTACCGGGCACGGCTTGGGGGGCGTGGGGGTATTCCCTGCAGGTGGCGTTGCTGTCCTGCGTGATTTCCCTGGTCATGGGGTTATCGGTGGCTCTGGTCGTGTCGCGCCGAGTACCGTCAAACTCGCGGTGGCGCGGGGCTCAGGAACTGTTCGATATGCTGTTTTCCTCTCCCCAAGGGGTTAGCGCGGTTACGGTGGGTTTCGGAATGTTGATAACTTTGCAGGCTCCGCCGCTTTCTCTGCCCGCTAACGCGGCGTTTCTGGCGGCCGCACAAGCGGTGGTGGCGGTGCCGCTGGTGTTGCGTTCGGTCTTGCCGACCTTGCGGGCCATCAATCCGCATCTGCGGGAGGCGGCCGCGACTTTGGGGGCCAATCGTCTGCAGTCTTTCGTCACGGTGGAGCTGCCCATTTTGGCGCGGGTCAGCGGGGTCGGGGCTGGTTTTGCTTTTGCAATCTCTCTGGGGGAGTTCGGGGCGACCAGTTTCTTGGCTAGGCCGCTGGAGCCGACACTGCCGGTGGCAATTTTTGCTTTGAGTTCCCGTCCGTCCGCGCAGGCACAAGGGGCGAGCGCCGCCGCGAGCGTGGTGCTGGCGCTGACTTGTGCGTTGGTCATGTTTGTGGCGGAAAACGGTTTTACCCTGTTGACGCGAGACCCGCGGCGGCGACTGTCCCATAAAGGAGAATAAACACGTGAACGATATTGCCCACCCGGGCTTGTGCCTGCGGCAAGTGACCTTTTCCTACCCGCCAAACCGACGCGGTGAGGCTCCCATGCCGGTTTTGCAGGACGTGGACCTTGACGTGGACCGGGGCGAAATCATGGTGCTGCTGGGACCCTCCGGCTGCGGGAAATCAACCCTGCTGCAGGTTGTGGCGGGATTGTTGCCAGCCGATTCCGGCACCCTGACCTGGGACGGGGTCAACCAGGAGCCCATTCCCACCCATCGGCGCGGATTCGCGATGCTGTTCCAAGACGGGCAACTGTTTGCCAACCGCAACGTGGAACGCAATGTCGGTTACGCCCTGGAACTGCGCCGCCCACGCCCTAGCAAAACGGAAATAGCCGCCACAGTTGCTGAAATGCTGCAGCTGGTGCGGTTAGAGGGCATGGAAAAACGCCGTGTCGACACGCTTTCAGGGGGGCAGGCCGGGCGAGTCGCCCTCGCTCGCGCCCTGGCGGCCCGGCCGAAACTACTGCTACTCGATGAGCCTCTTTCCGCCCTTGACGAACAGTTGAAGTACGAGTTAGCCGCCGAAATCCGCGACATTGTGAAACGCAGCCACATCACCGCTGTTTACGTGACCCACGATCAGGCAGAGGCGGCTCTTGTGGCGGACCGGGTGGGGATCATGCTCGCTGGGGTGGTTCGTCAGACCGGCACGTTGGAGGAGCTAAAAGCCCACCCGGAGACCCGTGAAGTCGCCAAATTCCTGGGGATCGGCTTTCCTCACCGGTAGTTCGAGAAATTCGTTAGACTGGTGACGCCAGCGCCCCGAGACCGGTGTATTCGTACCATTCTTGCGGTATGCAGTGGTGTTTCGGAAAGGAAACGACAATGAAACAAGACATGATAGCCCCCCTCGCCACCACGGATTTGTATGACGAATACGGTGACAAGCTGCGAGTTTGCGATATTCAGATGAAAAACTTTGGCGGGCATAAGGCTTTCGCCGGCCAGATTACAACAATCCACTGCCACCTCGACAATGGCCTGGTGAAAGCCACGCTGAACTCGCCGGGGGAGGGCCGGGTCCTGGTCGTTGACGGAGAAGGCGACCTGCGCACGGCCTTGTGCGGAGACATGATTGCGGGTGCCGCGGTAAAGAACGGTTGGGCTGGGGTCGTCATCAATGGGGCGATTCGTGACTCGGCAACGATTCGCGGTCTGGCCCTGGGCATGAAAGCGCTGGGCACTACCCCTCGTAAATCCGCCAAAGACAGCGTGGGGGAAACCGATGTGGAGCTAAACTTCGGGGGCATCACGTGGCGCCCCGGAGACATCTTGCACGCCGACATGGACGGAATCGTTTTGCTGCCAAAAGAGTAAGCCAACGCCCTGGTGAATAGAGGTCCTAAGCCCCCTTATCGTGATCAAAATATGTAAGGTGCGCCAAACTCCGTGGTGCCTCATGTCAATTTGAGCGTGAATGTTAAGTTGTGCGTCTTTTTGAAGTGTATTGGGTTTTGTTCCTACTCGTTTTTGAGAGGATTGGGGCATGGTTAAGAGGTATTCTCGGGTGTTTAAGGATTGGGCGGTGCGTATGCTTGTGGATTGCTTAGCTGGTGATGGCTTGTGTTCTCAGTGGAGGGCGGTTAATGAGATAGCTCCGAAGCTGGGGGTTGCAAACGAGTTATTGCGCCGCTGGTATGAGTAGCATTTGGTTGTTACGGGCGAGCGGCAGGGGTTCACGCGTGAAGAGCATGAGGAAGTCAAACGGCTCAAACGTGAGAATGCGCAGCTGCGTAGGGCGAATGAGATTTTAAAAACAGTCGATTTTCCGCACCTTCTGCCTGGTCAATATTCCCAATACGGCAGCAACACCCAGACAAAAAACAGCGGTACTACTGCCTGCGATTAAGGACACCCAGACTGGACCGCTATTTGCCAGTGTATTCGGAATCAGGCAGGCCCAAATAATACCGTTCAACACCGTTGCGCGCGTGGACCCGGATATAACCCCAACGCAAGCACCGATTATTGCCATGCTAAAAACTGAGATGGCCAAAATTGCCGCGTAGCATAGCGGCGTCAGTAAAGAGATTCCCGAGATGGCGCAATAGATTGATTCAGAGATCCAAAATCCTATTGCTACTGAGCCCGCGCCTAGCGCAGAGTGCAAATGCAACTTATTTTGAAACACTTTTGTCCTACCACCTGGGAGGCTAAACAGGAAGGAGCGTTTGTCTGGAAGGTAATCGTAAACAACGCCGTAGGATACTATCCAGCTCACGTATATCGTAGCGATGAATAACGTAATCGCGGCAGGTATAGAGATGCTCAGGGTTAGTGGAAACGGCCCGAGAGAAGTCGCCTCATCCACGCCAAGCAACCTAAAAAATAAAGAGAACACCAGCGGTAGTGTCAAGGAAAGCGACCCTAATATTAAAAAAGGTTTTTTGTTCAAAATACGCCATTCGTACTGTTTCATTGTTTCACCTGTGCGTTAATCAGAGTGGAATATTTGTTAAGGAAAGCATCATATTCATTGCGTTTGACGCAGGAGTCTGTGAAAGAACCTTGGTTCATGAAGAAAATCCGATTCGCTAATGAAGATACGAGGGGAAAATCGTGGCTCACTAAAATTGTCGTTGTTCCGCGAGCAGTAGCAGAACGAATGATTTCGACAAATCCCTCTACACCGGAAGCATCGATTCCGGTGGTTGGTTCATCCAACAATAACAATTCTGGCTGATTCGCGAGCGCTAGACCTAAAGCCAGTCTAGAGCGCATCCCTGTTGATAGTTTCGACAAAGGGATATGTGTTTTCTCAAGCAGCCCTACCGTCTGGAGAATATTCTCCGGAGTTACATGGGTTACCTCACCGTAAACCAACCGAGATTCCAGCAATTCAAGACAACTACGCGCGTCTTCCCCCTTAGGCAGTGACAGATTCGTTCCCATTATGCTGAGGTACCAATCGGAAGATTTTCCGTCAACTTTCCGGTTTTGGAAACTGAAGCTGCCGGAAGTAGGCCAAATTAATGTGGCAAGAATTTTCAGCAGCGTGGACTTACCAGCACCATTAGGACCGATGATTGCCACGATTTCTCCGGGCTCAGCTAAGAAACTGATATCGTCAACCAGGATTTTGCCATCCACCGACTTGACCAAGTTTTGTGTTTCTAGCATTTTTACTTCCTTCTGGACATTCCAACTAAACAAAGCGTCAAGGTTACGCAAAGCCAGACAATCAGAGTAAACAATAGTCTGTTCGAATCAGGCAAGGGTTGAGGGTCTTTTTCAGACTAACAACGAACATCAAGCGTGTGAATACCCCAAAATCGGGGTATTGCAAAAACTTCCTAGCGGAAGTAGCCTCTGATAGGATGTGACCTGCTGCGAACTGGGAAGTCTTCATGAGATATTTTGAGTCATTGGGGCCGCAGAAATCAGTCTGGGGCTATCGTCTCGGAATGCTGTTGCTTATAGTCCTTGCTTTGGGGGTTGACCTCTTTTTATTCCAGGTTCCGCCCCGCCCAACAAGCTTGATTGCCGCTGCCATTCTCAGTATTTCATCGATAATATTCCTGTTTTGGCCCCGCCTAGGTGGCTGGATCTATCTCTTAGCGGATGCAATTTTTGTGGCTCTACCCAGCTCCTCCGTGGGAATGCTGGGATATCTGTGCATGGCCGTAATCTTTCTATGGGGGTGGCGTAGGTACTATGTCGATGCCGCACTCGCAATTATCCTCCTTGCGGCGAGCTTCTTCCTGGGCGCACCGCTCTATCCAGCAACGAGCATTCTTACGTCCATACTGCTTATTGCCAGTTTCACTGCTGGGTATATGCTGCGAAGATACGTTGATGAACGTGACGGCGCTTTGAACCAGTTATGGAATCAAAAGCTCCAAACCATCCAAGAAACCCAGGCCTTCCGTGATGGTTTATCAGTGCAACTGCACGATTCAGTGGCTGGGACTCTTTCCATTGTGGCGTCTACCGCTGAGGTAATTTGCGGGGAACTACCATCCGATTCACCCACGAGTTCCAAGGCAGAACTATTGCGTCAAGAAACGAGAAACGCTCTTAGCGAGTTGCGAGAGATTATCCAACTGTTAGACACCAGGCAGGATCAAAAAGAAATCCGCCCGCACCTCAAAAAAGAACTGGACAGGGCCACCAGCGTCGCCGCCGGGGCGGGGCTTCGCCTCGAGCTGGATTCCAGCGGGCAAGAACTTAAAGCGCTGCCTGATTACATCGAGAATCAACTAATCACTATTTTGCGCGAAACCATAACCAATGCAATCAAATATGCTTCCCCCAGCGCGCCGGTGACCCTAAGCATTTCTCGCAGCGGCAACTTCGTGGAATTTATGATGAAAAATCGGGTATCTGAAGAGGTTCAGGACGCAGTGATGAGTTCCGGGAAAGGCCTTCTACAGCTAGAAAAGCGCCTGGATGATTCCGGGGGCAGCCTCGAAGCGTGGTCGAGCAACGGTTGGTGGATTGTCCACGCAGAGCTACCCATCGAGCAGGGGGACTTTAATGCAAAACAATAACGATTCAGTGTTGCGGGTGATTTTTGCCGATGATGACCCCCTCTATATGGAGCAGGAAAGTATTCTCCTCCGTAGACAGCCGAGCCTAGACCTGGTTGGTACGGCTAATTGCGGGACTACACTGCTGGAATTGGCCTCGCGAGTCGAGTGGGATGTGGTACTGCTGGATATTGGGATGCCTGGTTTAGATGGTATCGCCACTTTGCAACGGCTCCTAGAACAGCGCCCTGAAGCGGTGGTACTCATGCTGACCGCTTTTGAGCGTCCCGAAACCTTACGCCAGGCGCTCGAGACCGGGGCTAAAGGATTTTTGACCAAGGACACACCGTCAGAGGAAATCGCCGAGCTCATTCACCGCGCTTATAAAGGAAAAACCGTGTTGGACGACCGCCCGTTGGATATGCTGCGAGACTTTTACCTGCAAGGAGAGCCTGAACCTGTTGACCCCGAATTTGCCCGCCGCTTAGAGGATCTGCCTCCGCGACTGCGCAAAGTTGCCGATTGTCTGGCCCAGTCAATGACAAACCGGGAAATCTCCCGAGCGACTGGGCTCGCCGAAAACACAGTCGGAAGTTATGTCCGTGATGTCATCACCGAACTCGGAGCCCGGCGCGGCGAAATCGCCGTGAAAATGGGGCAACTGGAATTAAGGACGGAGTAACTCCTAAACGTGTAACTGACCACCGACATGAAAACGAACACTTGGAGCTCTGCTGATGGCGATGGGCGATTATGCGAAGAAAAGCACCCCCTTGTGAAGTGCCTGCGCTCCAGTGGGGCGGACTGGGCGTTTTTCCGCGACCCGGACCGCAACCTCATCGAGATCATCGACCTGCACGTCACCCGGCTTGCTTTGGGCAGCCTCGGTTGCATAATCGGCGAGACCTTCAAACACACCACCATGGCGAACTTCTATAAATGAGTCATGGGGTCTTGCTTTTTGACTCATTTTTTCGCGAACTTCAATAAGTAGGAACCTAAAACGTAGCTATGCTTAGAGCACTGGCACACTGCCAGTGCTCTGAGCATAGCTGTATTTTCGGCGCTGATGTGCTTTGCGATCTATGCACATTAGGGTTTCAACAGTTCCAGTCGAACCAGTCAGTTTGTCGGCCGGTATTGCAGCATTCGTTCTCGTGTCAGCTACGGCGATGAGCCGGGCGGACGCACCCCAGCCGTCACTGGAATCGTTGAAAATCAGGAACGAGACGTTCTCCTCAAAAGGGGTGTGGTCGATAGTGAAATCGGTCATCTCGAACACGGAGCGTTTCACCGCATCAACGGCGGCATTGTGCGCTTCTGAGTCAGGTGGCAGGTTCATGTGAGATTCCTTCGATTCATCTAATTAGGTATTAAACCAGCAACTCGCTCTATGAGGAGCCGTGACTCGACGGACCTCTGGTAACGTTGCCAGCGAGCGGAGTCAGCCTGCTCATCTCCAAGACAGCACGGATTCCCGCGTCCGCCTGTCGTTAGAGGACAAGGCTCCCCAGGGGTCGCTGGTAATTGTTCGCGTAACCTATCAGTACACGCGAGCGGGGACGTGTGCCTGAAAGCGACAATCATGAGCAACCAAAACCAGAAACGCCGTATCCGCAACCGTCAGGAAAAGACCGGTCAGAAATACACCGAGGCGGCAAGGGAACAAAAGCAAAGGGAAGCCGCTCAACCCCAACAGCCCGACATATTTGGTGAGATATTTCGGCGCACCTGCGACTATTGTGGCGGAGAGGTCAAGTGGACTACTTTCTCCGATTTGGAGCAAATGTACCCAGACCAAGTCAAGGAGTACATGGAATCCCCGTTCTATTGCCAAGGGGAAAACCAGGATTGTTGGGTCTGCCTCGAGTGCGACAACTTCGGCATCATGTCTGGCCCTGAGATCGAAGGATTCGATTGGCTCCCCACCGACGAAGAAATACTCGAGGTGTGTCCCCAATGCGGCGAGGCTTTGGACTGGGTTGACCCGGCCAGCATCCGCCTACGAGTATAGAGACGAGTACCTTAAAGCCAAAAAGTTATACGGAGCGGCGGAGGTGCTAAACAGCGAGGCAGGTCTTTGCGTTAAGTGTGGTTATGTGGAGTTCCACGCAGGTCACGGGGATTTCATTTAGGGTGAATCCTCTTTTCAAAAAAGTGAACCCTCTAGGCGGCAAGTTTCAGACAGTCGTAGGTTTGTATCCAATATGTACGCTTGTGCGAGCCGTTTCTGGGTGGCGGTGCGGCGTGCAATTAATTCCGATGCCTCAAAACGCAGATGAACCGAAGTCATCGTCACCAATTATCTGGGAGACCCGGATGGTAAAGCCTCAGGGTGTCACGCTTTTTTATAAGACATTTGCAGAAAAACAGGGCGCAATAATTAAATACAGTTGTTCCCTAGCTATGTGATTTTTGTAATATTACATCCGCAAAATCGATATATGATTTCATCGTGCTCACCGTCAGCAGTCTTAGCTATGCGTACGGGCTGAAAAGCCGCCCGTCCCTGACGGATGTTTCATTTCAAGTCGGTTCGGGTGTTACCGTCTTGATGGGAGAAAACGGGGCTGGCAAGTCCACCTTGATGCGTTGTATTCAGGGTGAACTCAAACCCCTACCGGGCGCACAAATTGAGTACGAGGGCAGAGAAGCTCCTGCATATTTACCGCAAGATCCGCGTTGGATAGGTCGTTACAAGGTTCTTGACTTATTACGCTATTCGGCTTGGTGGCGTGGTGTGCCATCGTCAGAACGTGCTCGCCGGGTTTCCGAAGTCATTGCGGAGTTTTCACTTTCTGAACTGGCAGAAAAGCGGTTGAACGAGCTCTCGGGAGGACAGTATCGGCGCGTAATGCTCGCACAATCGGTATGTGCCAGGCCAAGCGTAGTTTTGCTCGATGAACCATTGACTGGTTTAGACATTGGGGCGCGTGAATCCCTGATTAATTGTGTGGCACAGTTGGGTCGTTCTCGCGTCGTCGTGGTGTCCACTCACGAGGTCGAGGTGTTTGAGCCGGTAGCGGACTACGTGGTTATTCTGCGGGGTGGGCGTTGCGGTTTCACCGGCAAAATGAGCGACGTAACCCGTGAAATCACTGATTCTGTGTCCGGTGAGAAATCAACATCACTGTTACGAGTACTTTATGACCGCGTTTATCAGGGAAACTCGTCATGACTCAGCTCAAGTATTCCTATGCCCTGAAGCTGCTGCCGTTGGCGATGATTGCGGGTTTGCTTCCGCTGTTTTCCCGCGGCTTATTCTGGAGCGAGGATTGGTTGGGGGCAGCGGATTTTTCGGTGGTTTGCGTCGCTTTAATGGCTCCGCTTTGCTTGCTGACGGGTAGCTTGGAGTTAATTCACCATCGTAAAAATGGCTGTCAGAATTTGTGGCCACGCCAGGTATGGAACCGGCAAGTGCTGGCTTTTGGTCTCATCAATAGTCTGCCTTATGTGTTGGCAATAACAGTACTGTATCTGGTCGTGACGGTATTTACAGCCGTGGGCCATGCCTGTTTTCGGTTGCTCAATCCGTGGTCGTTCTTCTCCATGGTGTCGGTCATACTGATGGCCTCGTACCTCGGTGTTTTTGTCGGCAATATCGTTCTGAGCTATGTTTTCGCACCTCTTTTAGCGCTGTTATGGTTTGCTGCCTACAACTGGCTCGGTTTCCCCTACTATTTGTTCCTGCCCGGAGGTGCCACGGAGCCGTTGACCGGTTACACCTATAACCTGACGTTCAAGTCCATTCAGTGGCTGTTCGCCCTGACTATCGTGGTGTTATCGGCTCTGGGGATCTTGTTTCCTCGCCGGTGGTGGGCATTTGTGGCTGGTATCGGCGCTTCGAGTTTAATCTTCTCTGCTTGGTTTACGACTATGAGCTTGAGTCCTTTCGTCCCTCTGCCTCAAGATTCTGCCGTGTGTGCGACATCTGGGGAGGTAAAGGTGTGCGTGGCTCCAGAATCAAAACGATATCTTCCCGCGGTGATGCGAGAATACGATTTAGCTAAGGTCTGGTTCGATGAGCACGAGATACCGATGGAGGTGGAACGGGATAACCACATTCGGCCCTGATGCGCAGACCTGTTCCCCTCTGCTAGTTGTTCCGCAGAGAGGCGGCACCAAGCACATTGAACAAACTGATATAGAGAGTGCCTACATCGCGAGGCTGCTTGATTGCAAAGTGATTCCTGAGCCTAAATATCGGCACTTACAAGACGAGATTTGGCTCGGAACCGTAAATTAACTGATTCTCAGCTCTCGAAGGAGGCGACCTAGCCGTGGAACGTGGTAAAAACCCGCCGGGATTTGCGCTGTTCGTGAAGTCTCGCGATTACCGCGTCTTTGGTGTTGCTGTTCTCCTGCCCGCGCTCCTGGTAGCTTTTTCGCCAGCGTTCCTGACCGAGGTTCCGCTGCGTGCGGGTGTCTCTGTATTCCTGCTTCCCATCACTGCAGCCTCCGGCGCGCTGATTCTGCCCTTGCTCTTGGCCGTGCCAGGCAACTTGGAACTAACGCAAACTCGACGGCTCCGGCTCAGCCGCCTAGCCTTGCTGATAATAGTCATTACTGGCTATGCCGTAGCTACCGCTCTAATACTGTTCATTCTCGCGATATTTACCCACAGTTTCGATGCCGTGTACTTTACTTCAGTTGTCTTGGTGGCCGTACGTAACGAACTGTTTTTGGTTTCACTAGGTGTGATTGTCGGCTGTGTCCTCGGCACGTCCTACGCCACTATTCCGGGGATAATCTATCTCGGAGCAGTCTTAATCTTTGGCACTTCAGATACCGCCAGCACTCCCGTATTTTGGAATATCTTGCTACAGCCGGTGAGCAGTTTCCCTACCTGGCTTTTGGTAGGTCTAATAACGTTAGTATCCCTCGTGATTTACACTCATTTTGATTACAAAAATCTTCACTGAACTTTAGGCTTTCGATATCGTTTCGATTGTCCGTTTCAACCACGGCTCGATAGTTTTTAGTTTGGTTTTAATTGCGAAAGGGGACTAGCCCACTTGGGCGAGGAAGCGCGATTCTGAGGGTGCTTCCGGGGCGTCGGGGACGTGGAAAGCGGCGCGGAGACGCGCACCAACCTGCGCGCTGCAGCCGACGACCAGATATTCCAGATTCCGCAGGTGGGTGACTTTGCCGACCTTGGTTCCCTCCGGGTTGTAGATGCCGATTTGGGCACCCACGTAGCGTTTTGAACTGTCCCAGGTTTTGTTCCGTTTGAGTAGATGGGAAAATCTGGGACAGTTCAGCTAAACATAAAACCCTACTCACCCAAGGCATCAAAACCCGCAGCGCCTAACCCCCACTTCGCGCTCAAATTGACATGATGCACCACGTATCTACGTACTTTACGGGTGCGTACTGGGGCAGACACGTCACGGGCGAGCGGGATCTTCTTCGCTGCCACGGCGTGAGCACAAAAACGGCGAGCAAGAGCGATGTTGGCTTCCACATCACGAGAAAACGGCGAGCAGATATACACCAGTGGCCGATACCCGTATGTGGCGCGCTGCAGATTCTTCAACGCCTGATAGGTATTCAAATCAAGATATCCCTCCGTGTTGCGGCGCTCATCTAACGTCTTGTTCATCGCCCACACTCCTCGCGCCTGCATGTGTGCCTTTGTTCGAAAAGCTGATTGCAAATTTTTGTGGTTGGTACTCATAACCGGCTCCTTTCCGAGAGCCAGCTAGCGACAAAGTTTGAGGGCTCTTGCTAATACGTAATACGTCCCTGAAACATGCCAAAACCGTACGGGTTGGTACCCATCCGGTTTTAGCGATACTTCTATATCAGTGGTTTCTCATTGGCGGGAAGTCATGTGATTGAGCCAGCTCGGTTTTTACCTCGATAAAAACTGTTTTGCGTCTAAGTCAGCTGATTGGCTAAGAGGCTTCTATAGAAATCATCTTTCAGTAGCTCTTCGTGTGTTCCTCTATTGTGAATCCGTCCGTCTTTAACAACGATGACAGTATCTGCAGTGAGGATTGACGGAAGCCTGTGGGTTATTACGATTGTGGTTCTTCCCGTACGTAGTGCCCCGGATGCCTGGTTGATCGTTTGTTCTAGTTGTGGGTCAATATTGGCTAGAGGCTCGTCGAGGATGAGGAGTTCCGGTGAGCGCAGAAATGCTCTGGCAAGAACGAGGCGCTGTCGTTCTCCGCCTGACAGGCTTGTGCCCCGGTCTCCGATGGGTGAGTCTAGGCCGCCGAGGTCTTTTACAAGTGTAGTCATGCCGGCGGCGTCAATTGCTTCCCATAATTCGTTATCAGAGGCATCCCATTTCGCTAGCGTCAGATTAGTTCTAAAGGTTCCGACGAAAACATGTCCGTCTTGAGGAACGAGGGCTAGATGCTGGCGGTATTCGTCTGGATAAATACCTGTCAGCGGTAGTCCAGCGAAATCTATATGTCCACTGGTTGGATCATAGAAGCGCATAGCTAG
Source organism: uncultured Mobiluncus sp. (assembly GCF_963511525.1). Taxonomy (NCBI): domain Bacteria; kingdom Bacillati; phylum Actinomycetota; class Actinomycetes; order Actinomycetales; family Actinomycetaceae; genus Mobiluncus; species uncultured Mobiluncus sp. The sequence goes on from NZ_CAUPIY010000001.1 coordinate 163,829, forward strand.
GTATGCGAGGGTGGTTTTTCCCGCTCCTGACTGCCCCACAATCGCGACTGTTTGGCCGTCTGGAATGTTCAGGTTGATATCGGCAAGAACATCTTCTGTATCGTATTTGAAGCTGACCTGGTTGTAGTCAAGGTCTCTCTTCGGGTAGTTTTCCAAGGATGTGGACAGTGGCGTGTAGTTTCCGGTGGGCGTTTTGATGGAATCAGGCGCGTTCATTAAATCGTTTACACGCGCAGCACACGCCGAGACTTCTCCCATAATCCCCAACATTCCCGCAAAGGTATTAACGGGGATGGTGCTTGAGGCAGCTAGCGAGACAGCAACCGGAAGTATCGCTGGGTTAAGAGTTCCATTAAGCACGTCACCCGTAATGACCACGAGTAAAGTGATTGACACAGCAGTTACCACGATACTTGATAATGTTGTTTCACCACTTTTTCGAATTGCTTGATGCAGTTTCAGGTTTTGTACATCAGTTGTGGCTTTGAATACCCGGTTTGCGTGTTTTGTTTTTTGTCCAAGTACATGGAGTTCACGAATCCCGATGATGGATTCCAAGCCGAGGCTTTTTAGTTGGGCTAGGCCTGCGCGAACTTTTTCTCCTTGACGTCTTTGAATGGTGGCAAATAGTGCCGGGGCTGCGACTAGGGCGAAAAGGGACACAAGGGTGAGCAAAGCCCAAGGGCCGATGAGAACGTACAGAATGATGATAAGGATGGTGGGGCTAATGAGAGCGGCCAAGGCGGCGGCGACTGTGTGAGCGTAGAACCATTCGAGTTGTTCCATATCGTTCATACCTGCAGCAGTGACGTCAGCGATTTTTCTACCTTTCAGACCTTTTGGGGCGATTCGCTGAATGACCTTGTACAAGTCGATGCGCATGCTAGCAAGTACCTGGTAAGCGAGCTGGTGTGACCACCAAGCATCCATGAGATATCCAAGTGCGTGAACAACCGCAATCGTGAATAGACCTGCGAATAGCCAGGTAATTTCATAATCGATGTCGACAACGATTGACGAAGAAATCCAGTAGCTCAATGCTCCAACACCTGCTAAAGCGAGCTGGTGGATGATTATGACCAGGGTTGAGGCTAGAAATAACGCTCGGAAATCACGTAGCCGTCCCATGATGGAGAACAAATCATGAAGCGTTTTTCTCATTTGTTTACCTCCGTTTCTTTCGCACCTGTCAGGCTCCCTGTGGAATTATCCACCATCGCAGCGAATTCGCCTTTTCGTGCTAACAAACCATCAGGGGAACCATATTCACTGATGCGACCTTTTCGAAGCACTGTGACCGTATCTGCAATTAACGCTACGTCCATTCGATGAGTGACGAGGATGAGCGTCATGGTCGGGAAATCTTTCCTCAGACTGGTAATGATTCTCTTTTCAACCTGCGAATCGAGCGCCGAAGTGGATTCATCAAGAATCATGACGCGCGGCTTACGGATGAGAGCGCGAGCGATAGCCAGACGCTGTTTTTGTCCGCCAGAAATGTTAGCCCCTGATTCTTCAATCATGAGTTCCAGATCAGCCTGCTGAGCCTTTTGGCGATGAGCCAAGACTTCTTCGTCGGAGGCTTCAGCATGAAAATCGGTTGCTTGAGCGACACTCAGCACTTGAAGAAGATCATCATGGCTGGCACGCGGGTTAGCTTCTTTGAGGATACTTTCAACCGTCCCGGGGAAGATGACAGGGTTTTGCGGCACCAGTGAGACTGTAGAGACGATATCAAGTTCTGCGGTCGGGGTTTTCCCGATAGTCACGGTGCCTGATTTTGGGGCATCAAAACCTAGCATGAGCCCTAGAAGAGTGGATTTTCCTGAGCCCGATCCCCCGACAATGGCCATAAACTGCCCCTGCTCGACGGTAAGGCTAATTTTTTCGAGTGCATTCGTGGTGGCTGATTCGTATTGATAGCTCAGTTCACAGATTTCGATTGTTGCGGGGGTTGACTCAGGAAGCGTTTTCCTGGATGTCTGAGTCGTGTTTGGGATGGTAGAGTCAACGCTGAGCGTATTGTAGATTTGGTCGGCAGCGGATAGTCCGAAATAGCCGGCATGGAAAGCATTGGCGAGGTCTCTCAAAGGCCTAAATACTTCAATGCTTAACAAGGTAATGAAGAATATTTTCGTGACCGGATAGTTTCCGCTGCGAACCTCGACAATAGCAATCAACAAGGCAAATGCTGGCCCGAGAACCATCATGGCTGACGATGCCCCGGTTTCTCCAAGTGACACGCGTAGCTGGGTGAGGGTTGAGCGCAAAAGCTCCTTGGATTGCTTAGCGAGTCGTTTTCCGAATTGATTAGCAGCGCCAAAAGCCTTGAGCGTAGTCATGCCGGTCATAGCATCGACGAAATCCGAGTTAAGCTCTGCGTAAGCGTCCCAGTGTTCTTGGCCTTTCTCCGCTAACACCTTGTCCCATACTCGTGGAATCAGGAATGTGATGACTGCACAAACAAATAAAACTATCCCAGCCAGTGGGCTGACTGTTCCAATCCACACGCAGATAGACCCTGCAGTGATTGTAGTAATCGCGATTTGGGGTAGATAAGTGCCGTAATAAGGTTCAATCGCTTCAACTCCGTCAACCATAAGCGACTCAAGATTCCCAGCTCGCTGGCTGCTCATCCGCATGGGGCCACGCCTATCGACATGAGTCAAAATCGCTTTACGCAAATTGACTTTCAGGCGCAACCCTATTCGATTCAAAAGATAAGCCTTCGCAATACCAATCAGCGGAATAGCAACCAGAAACACACTCAAAGCGATGAGTAGTCGAACTATCGTGCCTTTATCACGACTACCAAGAAGTTCCGTGAAAAGCGCAGAACTGATGAATGCCTGCCCAACATAGGCACCGCTTAACACCAGACCAAGAAGTATCGGCGGAATCATGATTCTAACCCCGACTTGGGCTATGCGTAACACCGTCATTTGGCGGTGCCATAAGTGGGCAGGTTTCATCGACATACTTTCATTCATCTAGTGTGGACTAGGCGCTCCTAGTAGTTTTGACGGGCCTTAACTGTTGCGGTAGCTCCGTGAATAGCGTCCGCGATGGTATACGCAGCCCCGGAAGGCAGCTCGATGACGCGATTATTCTTAATTGCATCAACTTGATCCATCCCAGGAATGGCCTTCAGTCTGTCCATGGAATCCTCGAGAGTGATCCCCGACTCCCCAGTGGTAATAACTATTACTTGGGGATTTGCTTTGATGATCGCCTCAGGCTGGATAGCACCGTTCATCATCGCATCGTATTTCGGGTCGACAACATTCTTCAGTTTCGAGGCCTCAAAGATGCCCTGCAAGGTGGAATTAGCACCATATGCGAACAGATCATCAGACGCATCCCAGTAATACAACCCGGCGACGGTCATTTCTTTCAGGCTTTCACCAGCTTTTTGCGCGTCCTGCAGCTCTTGATCTAGTTTATCGGCATTTTCGTTAGCTGCCTTTTCCGAATCAATCAACTTACCAAGGTTGCGAATCGTTTTCGTAATACCCGTAAGGTCAGCCCGATCAACCTCATCAACATTTGTTAGATAAACGCATGAAGATTGGCTAATAATTTCTTTAATCCCATATTTTTCAAGTTCGTCGACTTCGCCGTAATCATTGCCGTAAATCATGTCAGGCTTGAGTTTGAGGATTGCTTCGAACGAGAGTTCGCCGTGGGCTTCTCCCGAACTATTCTCGAGTTGTTTGACATCCTTGACGGCTGCTTCAACCTCATCGGACTGTTGCGCCCCGTGTTCTTCGAATCTACCAATCATCCGATCCGCGCCGCCAGCAGCTACAAGGTTAGCAACCCCTTCTCTGCCTGACGCAATAATTCTCTCTGGGCGCTGATCTAAAGTAACTTTTGTCCCACACGAATCGTATTCCTGCGGATACGCAGCACTGTTCGCAGCAGAAGGGGTATTCTGACCGGAATCATCAGGCTTTTGCGTCGTGCATCCAGCAAGTCCGCACGCTACCAATAGCGCTACGCAGGTTATTGCTCGTGGAATCTGCAGCCTAGTTTTTATCATGATTTCTCCTTATCGTTGTTAACACTGAAGCAATATTGCAGTTTGCCTTCGTGATGGATGGTTGTTGCTTGAACACCGTACACGTGCTCGATATTGCTTTCGGTTAGTACCTCGTGGGGTTTCCCGGAAGCGAAAACTTTGCCGTGGTCGAGCATGAGCAACCAGTCGCAGTATTTTGCTGCGAGGTTAATATCGTGAAGCACCGTGACCACATTGGGAGCCAGCCGCCTGAGTAAACTCAGCACCTTATGCTGGTAGAAAATGTCGAGGTGATTCGTAGGCTCATCAAGTAGCACACAGTTCGTGTCTTGGGTCAGCGCCCGGGCGATAACGGTTCGTTGCCGCTCTCCCCCGGAGAGTTGATCAGAATACTTCTCGCGAACGCCTGTCAACCCTACTGTGTCAAGCGCCTTCGCGGCTAGGTCATAGTCACTGTGAGAATATGTTGCAAAAGCGGATAAGAAAGGGATTCTGCCAAGTAGTACTTCGTCAATAACCTTGACTCTTTGCGGCACAATTTGGTTTTGTGGAACTAGAGCAATCTTGGTTGCTATCTCGTGCGGTTGGAGACTGTCGAGAGGTTCCCCAACCAACTTAATTCGACCACGATTAGGTTTAACTGCCCCGTATAAGGCTCGCATAAGTGTCGTCTTGCCCGACCCGTTCGGGCCTATTAAACCAACATGCATACCTGCTGGAATAGTCCCCGACAGTTGGTTCAGCGCAACCGTTTTCCCGAATTTTACCGTCACATCATCGAGTGAAAACAATGGCGTTTCAGATACTTGAGCGCAAAAGTGTGAGTTAAGCATCGTTAACCGCATTCCTACGAATAAGTGACATGAGTAGTGGAGTGCCGATCAGAGCGGTAATGATACCAACAGACAGTTCCCCGGGGGATACCAAAATACGTGACAACAAGTCGGCACCTAGCATCAATGTGGCGCCAACAAGGGCACATCCGAAGATAGCGTTACGGAAAATTCCTCCGTAAAGTTTCTTTGCTATATGCGGTACGACAAGACCGACGAACCCAATTGTTCCGCTCACAGACACTAGCGTGGCGACGATAAACGCAACTACAAAGAACACATGGAGCCGAGTGCGATCTGGTCTGAGTCCAAGACCACGCGCTGCATCATCACCCAGTGTCATCGCATCTATTTTCCTGCCACTTATAAACAGCCAGAGGCAACCTAGGAGGACACCGAAGAATACAATTGGGATTTCCCTCCAGCGGGTGGCGCTAAAGGAACCTAGCATCCAAAACATAACACTTTTCGTGACAGAAGGATTCTTTGCCACCATGATGAGCAGACTTGTCAAAGCCGAAAAGAAGAAGTTTACTGCCATGCCAGCAAAAACCACTTTTGTTGTAGAGTTTCTGCCATTCAACCCAGCAAGAACAAAAACAAGGCATACCGAGACAAGGCATCCGATAAATGCTCCGCACATGACCGCGATTGAGGGCGAAGCAAAACCGAGTCCAATCCCGAGAACCATAACCATCGCAGCACCTGTAGATGCCCCGGAAGAAATCCCCAGAATATAAGGATCGGCCAAAATATTGCGGAGCAGGGCTTGTGTAGCGAGCCCACACACAGCCAAACCAGCACCACAGATGACGCTAAGGAGAGTTCGCGGCATACGCAGATTCCAGATAACATCATGATCGGTACTTGCGGGGGCAGGAAGCCCCGTAAAGTAGAGTCCGGGAAAGATATTCTCCAGAACTACTCGTAGGGTGACAAGCGGATTGATGCTGACAGCACCTACTCCCAAAGCTAGAATCCATACCACAATAAGGATGAGCGTAAGCCCCACGTAAGAGGGCAACGAGACCCATCTTTTTGCGGCTAACAGACCAGGAGCTATGAGCTTCTCGTCGGGAGGTGCGGAACGTTTAGTCACGAGTTCAGTGTTAGGCATGAGGCAAAGGGAAATAGTTTAAATCAGCAAATTCTTGTGGACTGTCTAGCAGCCCCATTTTGAAGTAAGCATCTTGTATTCTGCGATGACCGAGGGTGATATGGCCGGCAGCAAAGTTCGGCACGAGCCCAGGAACCAATACCCGGACGACCCGACCGCCACACATTCGAATATCAGGAGTCGTTACATCAACACAAATTGTGTCGTATCCGTGAGCCTCCAGTCGTTCAAGGTAGTATTCCCTATTGCGCTGTTCAGATTGGTCAAGCCATGATAGGTCGGCGCTGTGCTCTTGGCGATTCAAATGACCGGAGCGGTACTGTTTTGCTCGCGGATCAATATTAATGTGTTGTTGAATCATCAGGTCTGTAACGCGGCTAAAATCCCAATCAATAGAATCTAAGTAGTGTCTATCAGCACGCCACGGCAAAGCCATCTTTTCTGAGAGTTCTCGTTTGCGTATCGCCTCGTAAAGGCGTCCATTCTGGTCAAGCAAATCAATCGAACCATCGAATAGCGTTCCCGCTTCGGTAACAGCTTTCAAGGCGGCATCTTCTACGTTGGGGCGACACGAAAACCCTATATTGCACGTTTCGAATTGCTCGTTTGTCAGACAGGCAGCGACAACAGGAATTCTAAACTCGTTAGGGAGAATAAACAGTTTCACTGAGAATCTCTTGGCTTCAAATTCTTGAATAACTGCGTCAACCTGTGGGCTGTTAATCTTCACTGGGTCTATAGCAGGCTTACTATGCCACCAAATCATGGTGGCATCACGCTCAATAATCTCTTCAAGCCCATTGACGATCGGATCATATTCGCTAGACCCAGCAGCAACCCCTGCATAAGGAACCGGGTTAATCAGGGGATAGTTTGAAAGGGAGACTCCATCAACGAATCCCGTATGGTTATAGTTAACATAAACCATAGATACGGGAACGTATACAGGCTCTCCCGTCCCCAATACGACACCATCAATCCATGGAATTATGGTGTCTTTTGTAAATCTCTCAAAAGGGAAACCATCCCGAGCGTATTGCTCATCGCTGAACAACACAAAACTCTGTGGCGACCACGGGTGTAATCCCTGCCGCTCAAGATCAGTCCACGATCCGACGATGATTCGCGGCAAATCAAGGATATTAATGCAGTAACGCTCAATCGCCTCGCCAACCGCTGCGTTAGAAGCATCCTGCCAATCATTGATGGCGCTACCCTGGCAAACGCTGTTATTTGCCCATTGGGATATGACCCTTATATCTGCAACATCTGATTGAACAGTAGTGAGACAATCAGGCAGATTCTCATTGTGTCTAATATGACGAAGTTGGGTTACGACTCCCACTTCAGAATCCATCAAAGCCTGTGCCGGCAATCGTGGGAAATCATTACCTTGCGCATATCCAGCCCAATCAATCCAGGGCACGAGCCAATGGTTTTCATACTCGCCATTGACTAAATTTAGGCTAGACCAAGAAAGAAGGTTTGCGAATTCACCGAAACCCATCCCTCTTATAGCTTGCAAGCAAACATCCAGCTGGCTGGCAAATCCGTCCAACAACGGTTTTGTCAGTGAAACATGCGTCATTAGCGGCTCCAGACTGGCTGAAACTAAACGCTTATAAAACTGACTGTACAACCCAGCATGTTCACTGTCAGCACATGGTCCTACAAGCAGCAGCGGGAAGCGCACTATCACTGCACAAAACATTGCACCACATGCAAGGGCTTGATCTTCGGCGCGCTGAATTTGCTCCATGTCCGGCGTTAAGAAAAGTTGAACCACCAGAGTTGACGAGCCTTGATCCCCCATGGATTCACCACAATCAACATCTGCAGGTAAAATGCAGATATTTTCAAAAAAAGGGGAATCCGATAGACAATCCTTAGCGCATTGAAGAAGAACAGTTTGATCTTCTTCTGTTAGAAACGGATTCCAGACCTTAATAACAAGGTTCTTTACGCCTTCAGGTACAGGTATCTGACAGTTTAGGGTTGCTACGGTGGGTGGGCACGATACACGTGCACCCAAATCATCTATTGCACCTTCAAAAGATAGTCGCAATAAGTCGCCGTGTGCATCTCGAGCCAAGCAGCCACCGTCAACGAGCCACACTTGAACGAATGCATCTTCCACACCCACCGGAGCAACCCCAGGAACTAAATCTTTCACTTGTTACTTGCAACCTGGAAAGCTGTAGTCGGATGCGGCCCAGGATGATGATTCGAATTCGGAGCAAGAATGGTTTTCTCCGAGCGACGCTCTTCGACCTTCTTAATTTCCACCTTCGTACTCATAACAATCTCCTATCTTGTAGGGATGACATGACAACCATGTCAGAACTTAGGTTAGCCTAACCTATATGAGTTTGCAAACATGCAGCGTACCTTATGTATTTTGAGCGCGTAGGCGGTCTGGTGCCTCATATAGTTTGAGCGCGAAAATATATTGTTGGTATGAATGATGGAGTGGTTTCTATGGGTGCGCGTGTTGAGGTCACGAAGCGGTTACGCCGGGCGTATCGCGGGGCTTCGAAAAAGGAAAAGGGCAGGGTGCTAGATGGTTTTTGTGAATCTACGGGATTGTCCAGGGCTACCGCGAGGAGGTATCTGACCAGTGATGTCACTGGGAATCCTGGCGTGGTCAGGATTGATTACCGTAAGGTCGGGCCACAAAGTATTCCACGGTGGCGAAGAGAATACTACAACGGGTTTGGGTGCTATCAGGATGCCAATGCAGTAAATATTTGGCAGTATCGATGCGTGTTTGGCTTGATTTCCTTCAAACGCATGAGGAACTGGTGATTGGAAGAGCCGGGGATGAGATTGCTTGCGAGCCGGGGTTTTTCGAGGTGGACACGGTGGCGCATTGCGGGCCGAGCCTGAAGGGAGAGTTCGTCCGTACCCTGACGTTAACCGACGTGAACACAGGCTGGATACATTTAGAAGCCCTACGGAATAATGCCCGGGTGCATATGCTCAAAGCTCTAGACTCTGCGATAGAAGCCATCCCGTACCATGTCCAGGGCCTGGACTGTGATAACGGTAGCGAGTTCATTAACCGGGAAGTCATTAACCGGGCATCTAGCCTGGACGTATTCTTCACACGCTCACGCCCTTACAAGAAGAACGACCAGGCACATGTGGAATCTAAAAACAACCATGTAGTGCGTAAATACGGCTTCCACTACCGTTATGACACACCCGAAGAATTGAAAGCCCTACTCACCCAAGGCATCAAAACCTGCAGCGCCTAACCCCCACTTCGCGCTCAAAATGACATGAGGCACCACGCGCCCTGTCTCTCAAAAAGACGCAAAAGTAACAGAAAAATCCGGCCGGGGCTAGCCCACTTGGGCGAGGAGACGGGCTTCTGAGGGCGCTTCCGGGGTGTCGGGAACGTGGAAAGCGGCGCGGATACGCGCGCCAACCTGCGCGCTGCAGCCGACGAACAGGTATTCCAGATTCCGCAGGTGGGTGACTTTACCGACCTTGGTTCCCTCCGGGTTATAGATACCGATTTGGGCACCCACGTAGCGTTTATAGTCAAAAGCCAGCGCCACGCAGTCCTCAAAACCAGCCGCCACCGCGTCAAACAGGGTGTCAAAATCAATCCAAGATTCATTGTTATAGGACAGCACCAGCGTGTCCGTGTCGACCTGCGCAATCAGGCTTTGCAGAGCCTGGGGCATCTCGCGTTTCCGGTTATACGCCGAATGCGTGGCAGAATCCCGAGCGTCCACCCGCTTTTGCGCCACGCCGTACGCCTCGGGGCAATCCCAGCGAATCAGCGTCTCCCAAATGTGATAGTTCGTAAAGTAACGATGCTGGTTATAGGGCGGATCGAGGTAAACCAGGTCAAAACGCGGGGTCGCAGGGTCGGCGATGAGTGCGTTCGTGTCGCGCTGGTAGGTGGTGCCCGTACCGTCCAAAAGCTCGGGCACCCGCAGTTCCAGGTCATTGTACGAGCGCGGAGCCCACTGTTTCAGGTACGCCATCTGCAGTCCGGTCGTGGAGTCTACCCGGTCCGCCGCCTCCATCAGGGAGGTCAGCAGGATAGGGTAGCGGGGGTCGGTGGCAAACTCCGTCTCAATACGATCGCGGATAGCGTCAATACGCGCTCCGTTCCGCGGTTGGAAGAACCGAGACTTTTCGCAAAACGTTTCCGTGAAGTAGCCAGGCTCGCCGGGGGTGGCTTCTAGATCGCACAAGAGAGTTCGCAGCTCGCGGTCGTTTATCTGACGTTTGTCGGTGGCGATATAGCAGTCCGCGAGTACCCTCGAATAGCTGGCCACATCGTTGGCAGCGGTGGTAATCCCGAGGGCTTTAAAAGCCTGAGCGACCCGGGTCGTCCCGGTAAAGGCGTCAAGGGCGGTGCGTGCGCCCGACAGGTCCGCAATCTGTGCCAATGCCGGCACCAAAGTGCGTTTTGAACCCAGGTACTTAATCACACGTGCTCCCTCTTTTCCTCGAGATTAACATGAGGAAACGGGAAAAACCGCGCAGGCACACGGAAAAACGGGAAATCGAGACTTGTGACCAGGAAAAATGAAACTACATACCGCCGGTGTAGCCGAGCTGACCCCAGGCGTAATACAGCCCAATGGCCGCTGAAATAGAGAGGTTCAGGGAACGGCGCCCTTCCAACATGGGAATCCGAACCCGACTGGTGACACGCGGGTCGTCCATGACTTCAACCGGCAGCCCGGTATCTTCGGGGCCAAACATGAGGCCGTCCCCGTCCTGGAACTGAATCTGGGGCAGCAGGATGTCCGTGTGGCCGGTAAAGGCGTAAATGTTTCCGGGCACGTGCGCTAAGCAGTCGTCCAAATTGGGGTGACGCTCCAGGTGCGCCAGGTCGTGATAGTCCAGTCCTGCCCGTTTCAACTTGGTGTCGTTATCCAGGTCAAACACGGTCGGCTCGACCACGTGTAGGGTAGCGCCGGTGCAGGCGGCCAAACGAATAGCGGCACCGGTATTCCCGGCAATGCGAGGTTGAAAGAAAATCACGTGCAACATAACGTCCCTATTCTAGGGAGGTTTTTCGCTGCAGCGGAAAATCCGGCGCTGAAATCTGTAAAATAGACAGAATGGCTTACGAAATGGATTGGCGCGCGGGGCTCGGCAGCTTGCTCAACGCTGGCGAGGTTGATGCTACGAACCAGCCTCTGGCAATCCAGATAGAGGGAGAAACCTTGGTTCCCCTGCGTATCAACCCGTCCGGAGACTGGTCAGAAAAGCGTGCCACTTGGCGTGATCTGACCTCGCGCTGGGCCTCGGTCACCAAGGGACTGAACGCGACGCAACTCGCCGCGATGCGCCATCTTTTTGAACACAGTGCCCGAGCCCAGCTCGTAAAGTTGAGCAACCTGGACGCTACCGGGCTGGACCTCCTGGAAAAGTGCATCACCAGCGGAGTTAGCGTGTTTTCTGACACTACTCGCACCACCGTGTTGCGTCCCGCGGCTCCCGACCCTCAAACTGTCTTGGTCATTACCCAGCACGAGGGTGGCTCGGTGACGGTGGCGGCCGGCGCCGAAACTGCTAGTGCTGGCGAGCCCTCAGAAGCGCCCGAGAACACAGAGGCCGTCTGCCAGCCTCTCGGGCCGCGACTGGACGCCTTGCACGGGCGTTTCGTGGCGTGCGCCGGCTTAAAAGCTGGTGTGAACGAGGAGCTGAACGCGTTGGCTGCGGCTCAGGCTCGATGGGAGATCCCGGCTGCGCAAGCCAACGAATTTTGGGCCAACTACGCCAAACGTCTGGGGAAGCTGGGAGTACTGTCCCGCGACTCGATGCATCTGACCCACGAACACGTTTTTGGTCCTCCCCGATTGTGCGGATTGCTGCGACTGAACGAAATGAACCCCAAACTGGTTGAAATCCGCTGGACCGTGCGCCGCCGCTCGGCTGCCGCAGCGGTAGAAGTGGCTTTGGACCCCGACACCCCCGATTTGGAAATTCAGGAAACTATGCGGGGCGTCGGCTCCCTGGGGGGCTGGAATGAATCCGAAATTCAGACGTTCTTTACGAAAAAATTTCCCATTTTTGAGTTGGACCGGATTCGCGAGTTTATCAACACCATCAACGTTTCCGAACGCGCTGAAGTCAACATTTCCCCCGAACTGCAACACATTCAGATTTTCTCTGACGGTCCCGTGCTCGACTTGCGGATTGACCAGGCACTTTCCTCTGCTCAAGGGACACCCCGGCCAGACGACGCCCCGGACTTTGACGCGGATTTAGGCGAACCTCCCGAGGGCGAGCCGCGTGGCTGGGGGCTGCGTTACGGGCTGAACCTGGGGTTGCGCCTGGGGCAGGAGGATTTGGACACGAAAGAGTTTCTGGCGGCTCTGGGGCGGGTGGAGCGCTGGTGGCAAACTCCCGGAGGCAACTGGGTGGATTTGTATGCGGCAAAAAATCAGCAGCTGAAACGCCTGATTCGCGAGTTCACCGATTTGGGGCTCAACGATTTTTCCGGCAGCGCTGATTTTACGGTCGGGATTTCTAATTTCGGGCTAATTTCGGCATTGGATGCGATGGCCGCAACGCGCCAGTTTTCCGGCGATTGGGAACACGCCGTCAATCTGCTGGTGAATCCGCCCGAAGTATCGACTCCCGCGTTGGCACAAGGCACTTGGCGTGGGTATCAAGAGGATGGTTTCCGTTGGATGACGGCTCGGGCCGAGGCCGGTTTGGGCGGCATCTTGGCTGACGACATGGGCTTGGGCAAGACTATGCAGATGCTGGCGGTCATTGTTGGGCAAAAGCTGCAGTTGGCGGGTAGTCCCGCGGACGCCGCAGCGGTGTTCGTGGTGGTCCCGGCCAGTTTGATGGGGACGTGGGAGGAACAAGCCTCGCGATGGTTCCCGGACTTGCGGGTATATACCCAAAGGACGAGCGTGGGCAAAGCCGCCGCGGACTGGAATCAGGTCGCCCGCGAGGTTCAGCAAGCCGACCTGGTGCTGACCACCTATACGCTGGCGCGAATGGACATAGATTTCTGGCAAACTCAGAGTTTCTCGGGTCTAGTTTTCGATGAAGCCCAGTTTGTGAAAAACCCTTCCACCGCCACCCATAAAGCCTTGGTGCGTCTGCGCGCGAAGTGGGCTTTTGCCCTGACAGGCACACCTATCGAGAATACCGCCACCGACTTGTGGTCAATTATGTCCCTGACAGTTCCTACGGTGCTGCCCAGCTTGCCGGTATTTACGCGCCGTTTTGCCGCCGAGACACTCAGCGATCGCAGCGAGGCGGCTGCCGAGCTTTCGGATCGGGTGGCACCGTTCCTGCTGCGTCGCACCAAAGACAGTGTTGCCCAGGAACTGCCCGAAAAGATCGAACAGATAGTCTCTATCGACCTGGAGCCGGTGCAGCGAACCTGGTACGCCAAGTATTTGACGGCGGCCCGAGCCCAGGCGGCGGACGCTAACTCTCCTCGCATCAACATACTTACGGCGCTGACCCGCCTGCGGCAACTCGCTTTGAGCGCTCGGCTCATCGACCATCACGCGCACGAGGACGGTGCGAAAGTCACGTATCTGCTGCAAACGTTGGAGGGCCTGCGCGACGATAGCAGCGTGACGGCACGGCAGCGCCACAAGGCGCTGGTGTTTTCTCAGTTCACTTCTTTCCTGGCGATACTGCGGGAAAAACTGGACGAGGCGGGAATTGATTACGCCTACCTGGACGGCACCAGTCGCGACCGCGACCGGCAAGTGGCACGATTCCAAAACGGGGAAGTCGACGTGTTCCTGATTTCTTTGAAGGCCGGTGGGTTTGGTTTGAACCTCACTGAGGCGGATTACGTGTTTCTCACCGACCCGTGGTGGAATCCGGCGGCGGAGGCCCAAGCAGTCGACCGGGCGCACCGGCTGGGTCAAAAACGGTTCGTGAATGTCTATCGGCTGGTCGCCGCCGACACTATCGAACAGCGCGTTTTGGAGCTGCAAGAAAAGAAACGCGATCTCATCGGGGCGGTGCTCTCCGGTCAAGAAAACCGGGATATGTCCGCGGGAATCACCCTGGAACAGTTGCGCAGCCTTCTGGGCTAGGGCTTTCGGCAGGATAGCCGAGGGGTGGCACGCGGTAATTTTTTCCCAAATTCCGGCGCTGTCTGAAAGGGCATGAAACAATGAAGCTATGAATGATGACATTGTTGAAGGGCGTAATTATTTCCAACGTTCCGCCGTCCGGGCGAAGTCCTTGGTACGCGGCGACCCACTGGTGGGTTCGGGTCTGATTGTCATTGGGGTGTACTCGGGTAACGCTGAAGTCGCTGAGGTGATGCGCGGCTCGGCAAAGACGGTTCGTTTCATGCGTCCTGATGGCACGCTTTCCGCTGAAGCGGCGACTGATCCAGCTCAGATTGGCATCAAGTTAGCCAGTGGTTACGTGTTGGTGAAAGCCAGCGCAACCGGCAAAGATGATGTGGATGAGAATGCCTTTTTCCTGACCCCGACCGCTTCAATGGTCGAGATTTGGCAGTTCGCTGAAGCCGATTGAGTTCAATTCGCTCCGCGAGCCGGCAATCCCGGGGTTTTGCGCCAAAGTTTCGTACCGGTGTTTTTGCGTTGCGGACTTCGTTTTGAGAATGTTGCCTAAACCCGCTAAATTTGATTTGCCTTTAGCACCAGCGAGGGTGGCGGAATGGTAGACGCGCAAGCTTGAGGTGCTTGTGACCAATTGCGGTCGTGAGGGTTCAAGTCCCTTTCCTCGCACAAGACCCGGAAATCCGGGTCTTTGTCGTATTTTCGTTCGGGAGGTTGTATGTCTGAAACACCTTTCGTTCGAGGAATCGCCAAATCTGTTTCTACCAGTGCCGCAATGGGGGAAATCGGCGCCCATCGGCCCTTTCCGGTGCATGGCACCAACCTGACCTTGGACGTGCCGCGGGCTGCGGACGCCCCCGAAGTTGCGGCCGCTTGCCAGGATCCTGAAATCCAGCGTTTTACGACGGTCCCGGTGCCTTTCGGCCCGGAACACGCGGATAACTTTTTAAACGAACTTTGCCCCCAGTTGTGGGACGAGGGGGGAGCCAGCTGGATCATCCGCACTTATGAATTCCAAACTCCCCACGTGGCGGGCACGATTTCTTTGCGGGTCGGGTTGGAAAAGACCGCCAATGTCGGGTACTGGATGGCGCCAGAGTGGCGGGGCCGCGGGTTGATGCGCGAGGTGCTGCAACTGGCGGTCACCACTGCGTTTAACCTGTTGGGTTTCCAATGCGTGACTTTGCAGGCTCATCCGGATAATCTGGCGTCTATCCGAGTTGCCTGGCGTTGCGGATTCCGTTTTGGCGGCATCTTGCGCGGTATTGGAATGCATCAGGACCAGCGGGAAGACAGGGCCATGGCGACGCTGCTGCCGGGGGACCCGCTGGAACCGGCGACCTCGTGGACCGCCCTTATGAAACTATTGCAGCAAAGTCACCGGGGAAACGCCTCGGACTAGGGAAAGAAGTACAAAAATGAGTGAACCAACACTGCCAGCCCCCGACCCGCGCGACCCCGAAGCCCTCGTGCGGCAATTTCATCAAGTTTATGGTCTGCCGGTGGTGACTACCGGACCAAATATTGAAAATGAGCGAATGCATATGCGCTTGTCGCTGATTTTAGAAGAAACTTCCGAGCTAGTGCGCGCCCTGTATGGTCAGAAAGCCTATGCGGCCCTGCGCGGGGTCATGGACGGAATCAGCGAGCTGGACGAGGGCGCTCGCGATACTGTCGAGGTCGCCGATGCTTTGGCGGATTTGACCTATGTGGTTTACGGCATGGCTTTGGAAGCCGGCATCAACCTGCCGGCAGTATTGCAGGAAGTTCAGGCATCCAATATGTCAAAGCTGGGACCGGACGGGAAACCGATTTATCGCGAAGACGGCAAAGTTCTGAAAGGTGAGGGATTCTTTCCCCCGAATATCGCCCGAGCCTTGCAGGTTCCGCTGGCCGCGGAACTATAAACACGCCTACGTCTGGCGGGCAGAAATATCTGACGCGAAACCGGTGCACTGGCGGGCTATTAGGTTAGGATTAAGACGTTTTGTTTGAAAATTATCTATCCTAGGGCAGCCGAAGCGGGAGGTAGTGTGGTTCGAGTTACTGTAGTCGGCGGCGGATACGGGGGAATCACCGTGGCCGGCGGTTTGGACGATGTCGCCGAAGTGACTTTGGTGGAACAAAAAGACCAGTTCGTGCATCACGCGGCGGCTTTGCGCGCCGCGGTTGATGATATTTGGACCCACACCATTTTCATGCCCTATTCGCGCCTGTTAAAGCACGGCCGGGTCGTGCACGGGGAAGCGACCCGCGTCGAGGGAACCACCGTTCACCTGGCAAATCACGACCCTATTGAAGCGGACTACCTGGTTCTAGCCACCGGCACGACCTACCCTTATCCGGCGAAACACAATATCCCGACGGCCTCGTTGGCGAAACGCCGTCTGGAGGAAACCCGGAATAATTTGTCGCAAGCGAAGCGGGTTATGTTGGTCGGTGCGGGTACTGTCGCTATCGAATTCGCCGGGGAGCTGTTCACGAACTTCCCCGATATGGAAATTATTATGGTGGACCGTTCCCCGCATATTTTGGGGTCCAACGAATATGCCGAAGACCTGCGTAGCGTTTTGACCGCGGAGCTGCAGCAGGCCGGAGTGCAGTTGGTTTTGGGTGCTCCTTTGGCTTACCTGCCCCCGACCGATATTGGTGAGTTGGCTCCTTTCCACGTCGAGACCCAGGCCGGAGTGGGAATCGATGCGGATATGTGGTTCCTGTGCTACGGTGCGCAAACGGCTTCTGGCTATCTGCGGGCGAACTACGGTGATTCCCTGAACAGTGAGGGACAGGTCGCCGTGGATGAGTACCTGCGGGTCAAGGGCCAGAATCACGTTTACGCAGTTGGCGACATTACCGATGTTCACGAGTCTAAACGGGCTGACGCCGCTCGGGCGCACGCGCGGGTAGTCGTGGCAAATATTAAAGCGGAAATCGCTGGTCAAGCCCCTTCCACCACCTATACTCCCGGCAAGATGTGGATTGTTTTGCCCTTGGGTGTCGAGGGGGGAGCGTCCCAGTTGAACGGTCCCAACGGAGAATCTCAAATCGTGGGTCCCGATGAAACTTCGGAAATCAAAGGCACCGACCTGATGGTGACCATGGTCAGAGGTCAGCTGCACCTGCCATAGTTTGTTTTGGTTCCCCCAACCGAGTCGGGTGCTGCTGGCGGGGTTATACAAGGGCGGTTCAGAAGTGTTGTCGGTTAGCTCACATTGATGGGGTGAGCTTGCTGGTTTCGTAAAAATTCCCCTGCAAGCTTGGGCCATGCCGATTAGAATTGAGCTTATGAAAGATCCTCGTACGGAGTTAGATAATTTGATTGCCGCGTTGCAGCGGCATCTGGAAGTGGCGTCTGCGGCGGACAGTGATTTGGACGATTCGCCGGTTCTGAGCGACGCCGAAGAAAAACTTCGCGACGCTTTCTTTACCTATGACGACGCGCTGTTTACCGCCACCGGGGTTGAGTTGCCTTTCGACATCTTAGACGAGGACGACGATGACTACGATGATGATGACAACGACGACGATGATTTCGTAGATGACCTCGATGATGAAGATGATCTCATCGATGACTTCGACGGTGATGACGACGATGATAACGATTATCTCGATGAAGGCGATTTAGAAAACTTTGACCTGCACGGCGAGGACTGATTTCGTCTGTCTCGGTGTCGCCTCTGAGAGGTCACGCTGGGCTGCGGGGTGCAAAAGCACTAGGCCGCCGGGAGGCGCGGGTCGGAAACCTCATCCAGAGCCGTCATGACTTGACGCGGCACTTTTGTGCCTAGCGCCCCCAAGATTTGGTGGAACTGTTCGGCACTGCGCGCCCCCACGATAGCGCTGGACACACCGGGCTTTTGCAGGGCCCAGGCAAGCGAAACCGCCAGTGGGGAAACTTCCAGGCCCTGGGCCGCGGTCGCCACCGATTCCACAATGCTGCGGCAACGTCCTTGCAGGTAGGGCTGCACAAAACCCTGCAGATGAAGGGAGGCGGCGCGGGAATCCGGCGGCACCGAGGTGCGATATTTACCGGTCAGAACCCCGCGTCCCAGCGCCGACCACCCCAAAAATCCGAATCCGAGCGACTGGGCGGCGGGCAAGACTTCGGCTTCTGCCTGGCGATTCAACAACGAGTATTCATTTTCCACCGCCGCTAAACCCGGCACGTTGACGGTGCCTTCACGCAGGCGTGCCGCCGCGTAAGCACACTGCCAACCCGCATGATTAGACAACCCTACGAACCGTGCTTTTCCACTCGACCACGCCGACCACAACGCGCCCAGCACCAGGTCAAAGTCCGTGTGCGGATCGGGGACCTGAATCAGCCACAAGTCCACGTAATCAGTGCCGAGGTTCGCCAAGGTGCGATCCAAGCTGCTTAACAGGTTGAGGCGCGAGGCATCCACGAAAGATTCATCGTGACACCGCGAAACCCCCGCTTTTGAGACGATAACCAAATCCTCGCGGGTCACAGCGGGACAGGCCGCGCCGGCGGCATCCGTTGCCGTTGAACTGGAGCGCTTCAACAGACGCCCCAGCACCTGTTCAGCCTGGCCGTCTCCGTAGGTCGGGGACGTATCGACCAAGTTCCCCCCGGCCTCGACAAAAGCCTCCAGTTGAGCAGCCGCTTCGGATTCTAAAGTATCCCGACCCCAAGTCAGGGTTCCCAGTCCCAAAGCTGAAACCCGCATACCGGTATTTCCCAGACGACGCATTTCCATGGTTTCCAGCCTAACCGAGGAAGTGCCCGGAACTACCTAGCCCGCGGCGGCAGGACCGATTTCTGAAATTTTTTCCAGCATCGCCGGGTCAACGTTGGGTGGCGTGCCGCCAAAAGCGGGACACAGGTTTTGAAAGTAGCACCAGTCGCAGAGTCGGGATTGCCGGGTTTCAAAACGTTGCGCCTGCAGGTGAGCGGCTATGTCAAGCCACAAGTCGTTGAGTTCAGTTTCGAATTCGCTCACGTCGGTGTCGGTGGGGTCAAAGGTTAAGACCTGGGGGCTGCCTCCCAAAAACAGCAGCTGGGTACGTTTGGGAGTGACCTGATACTGTTCCCGATACAGCAGGGCATACATCCGCATCTGAAAGACATATTCCCCGGTAAAGCGCATATCGGGAGCCTTGCCGGTCTTGTAATCAATGATGCGCACGTCCCCGTTGTCCGCGCGCTCCACCCGGTCAATGAAACCGCGCAGCCTTAAACCGCTGGATAATACCGTTTCCACCCCCAGCTCCCGACCGCTGGGGTGCAGCCGACGCGGATCTTCGAGGGAAAAATAGGCATCAATAAGCTGTCGGGCCGCAGCTTTCAATTCCTCCTCGGATGTCTGGGCCAGTATTTCGGACAGTTTGTAGGCTCCGTCCGTGACTTTTTCCCAAGCACTGTCCACGGTTTCACGTACCGTGGGGGCTTGGCGGTCGGCGGGCGGCAAATCGAACATGTCCTCCAGTACCTTATGCACCAAACTACCGCGCAGGGCGGCGGGACTTTGTGGCTCAGGAAGTTTATCGACATATTTGAAACGCCACTTCAGGGGGCATTGTTGAAACTGTTTCGCCGAAGATGCCGAGAGCGCCGGGGGACGAGAGGCCTGGGCAGGAACTGACTCACTCATGCTTTCAGGCTAATCGCCTGGACGCCAAAAATCCTCCCGTTTACGAACCGATTGTGACGTGGTGAAAAACCATAGGTTAAGATAAGGTCTATGGCTCAATCTCAAGAAAAACCATGCGTCCCCGGCGGTCCAGCGAGTCGCCGCGGCCCTTTTCGCAGTGGAGAGTGGGTCCAGCTGACCGATGAAAAAGGCCGGGTGCATACGACCCTGCTGCGTGAAGACGGCTATTTCCAGTGCCATCAAGGAGCCCTGCATCACCGGACAATCATCGGGAAACCGGAGGGCACAATTGTTCCTGCGGAACGCGGCGAACACCGGTTCACCGCCCTGCGTCCCCTGCTGGTTGATTATCATCTGTCCATGCCGCGCGGGGCGCAAATCCTCTATCCGAAAGACGCCGCGCAAATCGTGATGGAAGGCGATATTTTCCCCGGCGCGAATGTGGTGGAAGCCGGGGCGGGCAGCGGCGCGATGACCATGAGCCTATTGGGAGCCGTGGGGTCATCAGGGCACGTCACCAGTTTTGAGGTGCGCCCAGATTTTGCCGAAGTAGCGCGTTGCAACGTGGAAATGTGGTTCAGCGGGGATGTGAGCAACTGGGAGTTGCGCCTAGCCGATCTCAGTGAGGGACTGCGCGAGGGCGTGGCGGATCAGACGGTGGACCGCGTGGTGTTGGATATGTTGAAACCGTGGGAACACCTGGAGCAGGTTCATCGGGTGCTGGTGCCCGGGGGAGTGCTGACCTGCTATCTCACTACCATTACGCAGCTGGCGCGGATGGTGCAAGACTTACGAAACTTCGGCGGATTCACGTCCTTACGCTCTTGGGAGTCCTTGGTTCGGCCCTGGCACGTTGACGGTTTGGCGGTACGACCCGATCACCGCATGATTGCCCACACCGGATTCATATTTACGGCACGTCGTCTGGCTGATGGGGAAACTTCCATTCGTCACGGCGAAGAGGCGGTTGGGCAGTTCGATCCCCGCGACGCCCTGTGGGAAAACGAGGACCTTGACTACGAAGCTTCGCGGCCGATTTCGGACCAAAAATTGCGTCGCGTTATCAGGGACGCCACGGAAAAAGCTGCGTACCAGCGGGAACAGACGGCTCGCCGCACCGTGCTTGAGGAGGAAAACGATGAATGATTCCGACACGAATATCGAAGAGCTGAAACGCGAGGTCATCTCCGTAGGCGAACACAATGCTCGCCTGAAAACCGCTCTGCGTGAATCAAAAACGCAACTCGAGTCCCTGCGTTCCCAACTGCGACAAATCGGCCAACCGCCCTTGTCACGAGCAATTTTTGAAGGCTTTTCCACCGACACTGTCCCCGGTACGGACGCGAGCCAGCCCTCCCGGCTGGCCGAAGTGGCTTGGGATGGCAAACACGTCCGCTTGGCGGTGCAGGAGTTTGCGGGGGTGGATCAGCTGCAGCCGGGGGATGCCGTGTGGATAGACGCCACCCCGGTGGTGGTGGGTAGTGCGACCAGACCCCCGTCCGGCAGCGTGGCGGTTATTCGCGACCTAAAGATGGACCGGGCGGTCGTGCGGCTGTCCAGCGGAACTGAAGTTGTGGTGCGGCTGCGCGCCGGATTCGCCAAAACCCTGAAAGTCGGCGACACCCTGCTGATGGATCCGCGGTCCGGTTGGGGCTTGGAATTGCTGGAAAGCGCCGGCGTGGAACAGGCTCTGCAACCCGAAGTGCCGGGGGTCACCTATGACGATATTGGGGGACTGGACACGGAAATCGCCCATATCCGCGCTGCCGTGGAAATGCCCTACACCCATCGCGACCTGTTCGCCTCTTACGGCCTGAGCGCACCGAAAGGTGTCTTGCTGTACGGGCCTCCCGGCTGCGGAAAAACTATGCTGGCCAAGGCCGTGGCCACGTCTTTGGCGGTGCAATACGATCAGCCCAGTGTGTTCCTCTCCGTGAAAGGTCCCGAACTGCTCAGCAAGTTCGTGGGTGAAACCGAACGGCAGATTCGCGCCATTTTTGACCGCGCCCGGGAGTTGGCGGCGGGTACTCACCCAGTGGTGGTGTTCTTTGACGAGATGGAAGCCCTGTTCCGCACCCGCGGTTCCGGCATTTCCTCAGATGTGGAAAATATGCTGGTGCCGCAGTTATTAACCGAGATGGATGGCTTGGACGAACTGCGCGATGTCATTGTCATCGGCGCGTCTAACCGTGAGGACATGATTGATCCGGCGCTGCTGCGTCCCGGTCGTTTTGACGTCAAAATTCGCGTGGGGCGTCCCGATGTGTCGGCGGCGCGCAGCATTTTGGCACACCATCTCAGTCCGGCGACCCCTTTCGATGAGGCGCAGATGAACGCGGCCGGGGGAGCGACAATTTTTGCCGTAAATCTGGTGGAAGCCGCGGTCAATCGCCTGTTTGTCCAGGAACCAGCTACGTATCTGTGTACCCTGCGCTACGTTGAGGTAGGGGGCAAAGAGCAAGAGCGCAAAGTGTTCTTTAACGACATGATTTCTGGGGCGCTACTGGTGTCCATCGCGAACCAAGCCAAAAATCTGGCCATCGGCCGCGAATTGAACGGTGAGGGTCGCGGGGTTCGTCTGGAGGACCTCAACGCCGCGCTTTCCGACACCATCGCTCAAACCGCGGCGCTCACGGCGCTGCTGCCCCCGGAGGCTCTGGCGCGGGATTTGGGAATCAACTGTGTCGCCAGTGGGGTAGTCCGCGACCCGTCATATTCATAGTCAGGGGTCGGGATGATGACAAATCAGCGTGTGGTAGGAATCGAGACCGAGTACGGCGTAGCGCTTGACCCGGATACGGAAGTTGGCGCAATTCCCAATCTTCGGCACACTCCCGAGGGCTTGTCAGTAGTCACGGCGCAGGCCGTGCGTTCTTGGCAGGCCAGTTTGCGTCCTGACGGACGAGCCATTGGCTGGGACTGGGAGGGGGAAGACCCCTTGAACGACCTGCGCGGTACTCGGTTGGATCGTGCCAGCGCCGACCCGACCATGCTGACCGATGATCCCCACCGTTTTGCCCCGGCGTCCTCTGAGGCACACAGCGCCGAGGACGACACGTTTTCGGTGCAGGAGCTGGTGGGCCAATCCTCTCCCATGCTCACAAATGTGGTGATGACGAATGGGGGACGGTTCTACGTGGACCACGCACATCCGGAATACTCCACCCCCGAAGTTTTGACCGCTCGCGATGCGGTGGTGTGGGACGTAGCTGGGGAGCACGTAGCCAGACGTGCCATGAAGGTCGCCGCCAGCTACGGTTCGCCGATTGCGCTGTACAAGAACAATACCGATTCCAAAGGACTGGCCTACGGTTCGCATGAGAACTATCTGTTGGCGCGCGAGGTGCCGTTTGCGCTGCTGCGCGACTGCCTGGTGCCGTTTTTGGTGACGCGCCCGGTTATCTGCGGTGCTGGCCGGGTCGGCATCGGAAAAAACAGCGAAACTTGCGGTTTTCAAATGTCGCAGCGTGCGGATTTTGTGGGGGATTTGGTTGGTTTGCAAACCACTTTCAACCGTCCCATCGTCAATACTCGTGATGAATCTCACGCCGGTTCAAAGTGGCGCCGCCTGCACGTCATCAACGGTGACGCCAACCGGTTCCCTGGCTCTATCCTGGCTAAAGTTGCTTCGAGCCGGGCGTGGCTGGCGGCTTTGGAAGCGGCGTGGAAGACCGCTCACAGCGCTCCACCGATAGAGGGCTTGTTCCTGGATTGTGATCCGGTGGAGGCCGGGTGGCAGGTCTCCCACGACATTGACTTTGTTACGACACTGCGGTGTGCCGATGGGAGAGAGCGCAGCGCTTTGGAGTGGCAGTGGGCCGCGGCGAACACGGTAGCTGATTTCTTGCATTCCCAAGACCGGGACGTTTTGCTGGCGGACGCGCTTACTGACGCTTTGACCTGGGTAGATACTGTGCGCATGCTGCGCGAAGATCCTGTAGCGGCGGCGCGGCGCGTCGAATGGGTAGCGAAACGCACGATTTTCCAAGCCTTGAGCGAGCGGATTCCCGGCGGCTGGTCCAGCGCCAAACTGGCGGCATTGGACATTCAATGGGCAGATTTGCGTCCCGGCTTGTCCCCGGTCGATAAGTTGCGAGCCAAAGGTCACGTTGAGGACGTCGCGCCCGCCACCGAAATCATTATGGCGGCCACCCAGCCTCCTACCGGCACCCGCGCGAAAGTGCGCGGGAACGCAGTGACCCACCGAAAAGACCTGGTAGCGGCCAGTTGGACATCTTTGGTGGTCCGTGCCGGGTGGGATCGACTACAGCGAATTGAGTTGCGCGATCCATTCTCAAATGAGTCGTTAACTTCGTGATTGCGTAAATAACGCATACCCTAGGGTTTTAGACGAAGTGGCACAATGGAGACTGTTATGAAACAAGACCAGACAAACTATCCGGCTTTGCCCGAAGGATCTGAACCGGGCGCTATACCGGCCGGACAAGGGCAAATTCAAGAACCGGCCGGACTGGACGACCTGCTCGACGAAATCGAGGACCTGGTTGCCGAAGACGCCGGGACTTTCGTGCAAGGGTTCGTGCAAAAGGGCGGGGAGTGAATCTTGGCGCGAAATCCTCACCTGGACCAATTGCCGCGCCGCATTTTCGGTATCGAAACGGAATACGGCATTCTCGCCGCGGCCGTTTCGGGCGGCGCCCCGGTGACGGACGCGGACGCGGCCGGACGAGTGTTATTTCATGACGTGTTAGCACGCAGCCAAAGCACTTCGGCGTTTCTCCCCAACGGAGCGCGGCTCTATCTCGATGTCGGGTCACACCCCGAATACGCTACCGCGGAATGCTTGAGCTTGGACGATGTGCTGAACCAGGATCGGGCCGGGGCGGAAATCCTGGCGGAAATGGCAGGTGGTGCCAGCGAGCGCCTGAGCGCCCAAACTGGTACAAAAACCCAGGTACACCTGTTTAAGAACAACTTGGACGCGGCGGGTCACTCGTGTGGCTGCCACGAAAACTATCTGCTCTACCGGGACGGGAAGTTTCGTGCCCTAGTGGATTCCCTCGTCTCATTCCTGGTGACGCGCCAAGTCATTACCGGAGCCGGTGCCTTGCTGCGGATTCAGGGCGAAACCCGTTTTTGCTTCTCACAGCGCGCTTTCCAGATAGATGACGCCGTGTCTGGGGCCACCACCTCCACCCGACCTTTGGTGAATACTCGTGACGAACCCCACGCGGACGCGAAACGGTATCGCCGTCTGCACGTCATTGTCGGTGATTCCAACGTTTTGGAGCCTCCGACACGTTTCAAAATCGCGACGATGAACTTGTTGCTGGCTGCTTTGGAGGCCGGGGTGGATTTCTCCGACCTATCTCTGGTTTCGCCTATTGCCGCGTTACGCGACATTACTGACGATGTCACAAGTTTCGGGGGGCAAGTCCGGGTGGAACTGACGGACGGTCGGCGCTACAGCGCCCTGGAGGTGCAAGAGGTTTTTTGCGACCGCCTGTTAGAAGTGTTTTCCGGAGCCGAGCTGGGTGCGGACTACCGCGAGGTTTTAGTCCAGTGGGGGCAATGGCTGGAGGCTCTGCGGAATCAGGATTTACAGGTTTTGACTGGCCAGCTGGATTGGGCGACAAAACTGTCTTTGCTCCATAGCCTGCGCGAGCGCCATGATTTGGCGTTATCTGACCCGAAGGTAGCCCGTATAGATTTGGCTTACCACGACATCACCCCCGGAGGGCTTCGCTTGGATGAACGCGGCCTAGCAACGCGGCTGACCTGTCCGGATGCGGTCGAGGCTGCGAAAACTGTGCCTCCGCAAAATACTCGCGCCAAAGTGCGTGGCGCGTTGATTGCCGCGGCGCAGGAGCATCGGGCGGATTTGCAAGCGGACTGGACTCATTTACGTCTGCCGGAATCGGGATTGGGAACCGTGACACTCAGCGACCCCTTCGCGATTACCAGCGCGGAAGTCGATATGCTTATGAAAAGTATGGAGGCAGCTTGAGCGAAGAAACACCCCGGCGCTCCTCGCACCGGGCCGCGGGTCCGGTTGATGGAGGAACTTACGTCAGGCGTGAGGTCGACCCGAACCTTTCGCCGCGTCGGCGTGCCAAAATGCTGGCGCAAGCTGTCGAGAAACAGTCCGCGCCGGCCGCTCCGCCGATTACGGAGGGCGCCAAAGACTTGCTGTCCTCTTGGCTGATAGCCAACGGGTTCGAGGATTTGGAGTCTTTCCAGGAAATGACCCGGAAAGCTGAATCGCAACTTCGCCCATCTCCACCATCGAGCACCACCCCCTCTCTGCCCAGTTCTGCGGAACTACCCAAGAACGCTTCTGATGCCGCAACGAATCTTGCGGCGCCCTCGTCACTACCGGTAAAGCCAGCCGTCTTGCCGTCCCGAGCCACTCGTTCGGGGACACGCCTCACTACGAAAACTCCCGCCCCGGCTCCTCGCCAACTAAATCTTCCCTCGCGTCCAGCGCCTGGAGTGCCTGATGTTGCATCGCCTCACACGTTCCCGGCGGCGCCAGCAGCCTCGTCTATAGATACCGCTGACGCCCCAGCTCAGGTGTCTGCGCCACCACAAGCGCCGGCACCAGACTCGGCATTGAATCTTCCTCCCGAGATGGTGCCCACGGTCAGCTTGCGCCGTGAAGACGTACAAAACGTTGCTGTAACGGAACCAAAAAAGCCGAAAACTCACAGTCCCCGCCGGGCGGCAAAACTCCGTCTAGCCGCATCTTTACCCCGAAGGCCGAAACCGCTGGCAAAAACGAAAGTTGTGCCCGTTGCCCTGACCTTGGGGATTTTGCTGGCACTGAGCGTGGCTTTGGTGCTGTTGATTATGTGGTATCGCAGTGCCGTGGCGGTCAGTGACCCCGCGAAATCAAAAATTGAAGTCTTGGGAGCGCTTGGTGCCCAACCTGTGCTGACCCTGTCCGAGCCCATCCCCCTCGAGAAAAGTTCCACCGAACGCCTGATCAAAGGCGACGGACAAAAGATTCAGGACGGCTCCATCGTCGCACTGCGAGTCACAGTTTTTTCAGGAATGACCGGAAAACTGCAGTCCACTTCTGGCGATGAATCCGTGCTGGTAGGCCCGCTTTCGGCCAAGGTTTTCGGTACGGAACTGTATAACGCGGTGCGGGGTGCCACCGAAGGCTCGCGCTATCTATTGAAACAGCCTGTCGAGCAGCAGGGTACTTCCACCATGGAAATCGGGGTTATAGATATCATTCCCACCACCCTGAACGCCCAGATGGAGGCATTGCCCCCCGATGCTGGGCTGACCGTGAGTGAAGATCAGGGACAGGTTCGCCTCGCTATTGTCTCGGATTTTAGCGGTGATTTTCGTTCCTACCCCTTGATTACCGGCTCCGGCGCGACGGTTGCTCCCGGTCAGACCGTACTGGTGAAATATCAGGAGTTTTCCTACTCGAATCCGCCCGCGGTGCTGAAAGACCACTGGTCCGAACCGGTGAAGCTAAAACTGGACGATAAAGTGCAGCAGGGAGTGGCGCGCGGCATTGTGGACCGCAAGATTGGTTCACGGATGTTGCTGGAAGTGCCGCCCGCCGAAGGCTCCGGCAATCAGGCAACTATCCTGGTGGTAGACATTTTGGCGGCTTGGGATAATCCTAAAATGACGAAAGAATCTTGAGGTAACAAAATGCCGAATCGTTATGCCGACGACACTCTGACGGTGCGCGTGATTCCCTGTTTGGACGTGAACGCGGGTCGGGTAGTCAAAGGGGTCAACTTTGAAAACTTACGCGATGCGGGGGATCCGGTCGAGTTGGCGGCGCGGTACTGCGTGGCCGGGGCAGACGAAATCACGTTCCTGGATGTGTCCGCCTCCGTGGAAGGCCGGGCGACGATGGCCGAAGTCGTGCAGCAGTGCGCTCGTGAGATTTTTGTGCCCCTGACCGTCGGCGGGGGCGTGCGCAGCGTTGCGGATGTGGAACGATTACTGAAATCCGGTGCCGATAAGGTCAGTATCAATACCGCCGCGATTGCCCGCCCGGAACTTATTTCTGAGATTGCGTCCCGCTTTGGGGTGCAAGTGTTGGTACTGTCGGCCGATGCTCGGCGGGTTCAAGGCGAGGTACGCACCCCCTCGGGCTATGAAGTCACCACGCATGGCGGCAAACAATCGACGGGGATTGACCTGTTGGAATGGATTGGTCAGGCCTGCGAACACGGAGCCGGGGAAGTGCTGTTGAACTCGATGGATGCTGACGGCACCAAGGCTGGCTTCGATATTGAGATGCTGCAGGCGGTGCGTCCGGTCTGTCCAGTTCCCCTCATTGCTTCGGGCGGGGCGGGGACTGTCGAACATTTCGTGGCGGCCGCACAAGCCGGGGCGGATGCGGTTTTGGGCGCTTCCGTCTTTCACTTCGGTGAGATTACAGTAGCTGAAGTTAAGGCAGCCCTAGAGACGGCCGGCTTCCCAGTTCGCTAGCTTTTCGCGTCATCTCGATAAATCTCGGTTTACCCATTTGACGCCCCAGTCAGTCGCCGCAGTTCCAGAGGATAATTTTGCTCTGAGCGATTTGGGTAAATATCACGTCAGCTGGCATTATAATTCCGTGACCGAATTACCCAATGATGTGTCCCGGCGTCTAAAACGTGATGCCCGGGGGCTGTTTGCCGCGGTCATCCAAGATTTTGACACGAAACGTGTGCTGATGGTCGGTTACATGAACGATGAGGCTTTAGCTCGCACTCTGCACGAAGGGCGAGTGACCTTTTGGTCACGCAGCCGTGAGGAGTACTGGCGTAAAGGCGATACTTCCGGCCATTTTCAATTCCTGCGCCGCATCGAGATTGACTGCGATGGAGACGCGCTGCTGCTGCAGGTCAAGCAGGTAGGCGCGGCTTGCCACACCGGCACCAAGTCTTGCTTCGATGCTGGAGGGGTCATCGAGCCGGCACGGGTGGACGCCGATATGGCGACCCCGGCTCCCTTGTGCGTTCCCGCCGAACAGCAGACAGAGACGGCGGGACGCTGATGCTGACGTATGAGGAGTTTTACCGTCAAGCTACAGCCGAGGTCGCCCTGCGTGAGGCCACGGTACCTTTGGAACTTGTGAAAGAACAGGCCCGCCACGCTCTCAGCCCGAAAGACGGCCTGGCGGTGCTGCACTCCCGTCCCGGTTTTGTGGCCATCATGGGGGAAATCAAACGGCAAACTCCGACTGCCGGTTTTCTCAATCCCATCGAAGACCCGGTGGAGTTAGCCAGGGAATACGTCGAAGGCGGCGCCGTGGCGGTCTCCGTGGTGACCGATTACCCGAACTACTTGGGCTCTAGTGAAGACTTCGTGCAGGTCCGCCGCGCGCTAGACGTGCCGCTGCTGCGTAAAGAGTACGTAGTCACCCCCTACCAGATTCACGAGTCTCGGGCGATGGGCGCGGATATGGTGCTGCTGATGGTGGCCTTGCTGGAGCCGATGGTGCTGGAGGCGTTGGTGGAACGGACTCATTCGCTGGGGATGTGTGCCCTGGTGGAATGCCATTCTCGTCTGGAGGCGCGCCAAGCTATTTCTGCTGGGGCGCGTCTCATTGGCATCAACGCTCGGGACCGGGAAACAGGTGCGGTGGACCTGTCCATGTGCGAGCAAACTATTGACGTCATTCCTCCCGACATCACCGTGGTGGCTGAATCGGGGGTCCACGGCCCGCAGGAGGTTTTTGACTATGCCCGGGTCGGAGCTGACGCTATCTTGGTCGGTGAGGCGCTGGTCCGTTCCCCGGACCCCGTGGGCCTGTTGCGCAAGATGACTTCCGCGGCGCAGCATCCCGCTTTGCGTCCCGACCGGGCCTCTCGGTATCGTCACAAGACCGAAGGCACCGATTGATGTCCGCCCTGACTTTTGCCGCCGTGCTTTCGGTGCCGTTTTCCTCCAACAGCCTTTTTTCTGCCGTTCGCACCAGTATTCCTTCCCCTCCTTCACCAATCCTGCTCAGCCTGGGGCCGCTCACGATTCGCTGGTACGCTTTTTGGATTATCTTGGGCATGGCACTGGCGATTTTCTGGACCTCCAAGCGTTACCAAGCCCGTGGAGGAAACCCTCAACTCGTGGGTGACATCGGGATTTGGATTTGCTTGCTGGGCATTGTCGGGGCGCGTGCCATGGCAGTGTTTTCCTATCCCGGCGACTACTTTGGTCCGGGTATCCCGTGGTGGAAACCTTTTGCCATCTGGCAAGGGGGTTTGGCCATCTACGGTGGCCTCATCGGCGGATTCCTCGCCGCCGTGGGCTTCCTGCGTTTCAAGAAACAGCCCCTGGGAGTGTTCTTCGATGCCCTGGCCCCCACGGTCCTGGCCGCCCAAGCCTTAGGACGCCTGGGCAACTACTTTAACCAAGAAGTCTATGGCAAAGCCACGACCCTGCCCTGGGGGCTAGAGATTAGCCCCCAGATGGCTCCGGCAAACACGGCACCGGGCACCCTGTTCCACCCGACTTTTCTCTATGAAATCATCTGGAACCTTGTGGCCATGAGCCTCTTGCTGCTGTATGAAACAATTCGCAAACGTTCCCGTGATTCCGAGTTCGCCCAACAAGTCAACGTTTGCCGAGCGACCGGCCAGTCTTGGGGACACCTGTGTTCTTGGGAAATCGGCGGCCTGTACCTGTTCCTGTACAGTTTGGGACGGTTTTTCCTGGAGTTCGTGCGTATCGACTACCAGTACACGGTGGCCGGGGGAGTCCGCTGGTTCCAAGTCGTCGCCGGAATCATCGCTGTTGTAGGGTTAGTCGTGTTTGCGGCGGCTCGCTACCGGAAACTGCCTGCCGTTCTGACCGAGGTCCCCCAGCCAGCTCCGGATTCCCCGGAAACGCAACCCGCAGCACCCAACCAGGAAAAATCCCCTTGTGACCCCGAGTCCGAACCCGAGGCAAAAACGACCGCCGATACTGTAAAAAACCCCAAAAAATAAACTTGTACCTGACTCTTACCCCGTTTAAACAGCGATTTTACGGATGTTACGGTATAATGGTTGTATTGAAGCAGTAATTCCTAGGGGGTTTTACTGCGGGGGGTTACCGGCGCAACCTATGCGTCAGCCCCTCAGAAGATGAAGAGGAAGAAGGTAAACATAATGAATATGAATGAATCTATACATCATCTGACTTGGTCGCTTTTTGACCGTAACTCTGATCGTCAAGCTCTTAACTTGTCCCCGCGGTCGATTCTGTCCGAGGTGGCGCGTCCCTGGTTTGACGCTTACCGTCATGATCCGATGATTGAGTCGGCTCTGCGTGACTTGAACGAGGACGGTGTTCGCCGGATTCGGGCCCTGGATTTCTTGGGATTGGATTTGGTTTCGGCAGCTGCCTAACAGCTAGGCACTTTCAGTGTGAATTCGCGGTAAGCCATAGGCTTGCCGCGAATTTTTGGCTTACTGACCAAATGGGACAAAACGTGCTAAAATCGAACATATGTTCGATACTGTGCGGTCTGTGAAATCGTGGCGCCCCTACGCATTAGCGCAGTCAGCGCCGCACCCCGGCCTTCCTTTTGCGCCGGATTTGGTGCCGGCAGGGTGGCCTTCACCGTCTCAGGATTACTTTGACCGCGACATTGATTTGAACGAACACCTTATCCGCAATCGACCCGCGACTTTCCTGGTGCGGGTTGCGGGGGATTCCATGATTAACGCGGGCATCAGCGATGGAGACGAACTCATTGTGGACCGTTCCTTAGAGGCAGGGGACGGCAGTGTCGTTATCGCTGTTATTGACGGTGAAATGACAGTGAAACGCCTGCACTTTGGGGCTCACGGTCCGGAACTGCACCCCGCTAATCCGACCTATCCCATACTTCACCCCTCCGAATTGCAAATTTGGGGGGTGGTGACGCGATGTCTGCACCGACTCTGAGCCCAGGGGTCCGCCGCGCACTTGAGTACACTCCCAGCTGCGGGGAAACAGCCCGCGAGACGGAGGAATACCAGAGCGGGCTGGTGCATCGGTTTGCCTTAGTAGACGTAGATTCCTGTTTTGCCAGCTGCGAACGGATTTTTCATCCGGAGCTTTCCGGGCGTCCGGTAGTGGTGTTGTCTAACAATGACGGTTGCGTGGTGGCGCGCTCGCGGGAGGCGAAAGCTTTGGGCATTAAGATGGGCATGCCGTGGTTTCAAATCCGAGCGTGGGCCGAGGCCTGCGGCGTCGTGGCACGGTCCAGCAACTACGAACTTTACGGCTCTATCTCGGCGCGAATTATGGAAATCTTGCGTCAGTTTTCCGCCTCGGTAGAGGTCTATTCCATCGACGAGGCGTTTCTGACGCTCTACGGCAGACCCGCGGAGTTCGTGGGCATAGCCCGCAACTTACGGTCCCGAATCCTGCACGACCTGGGGGTGCCGGTTTCGGTCGGAATCGCTCCGAGCCGAACTTTGGCAAAACTCGCTTCCCACGGCGCCAAACATACTCCGGCCCTAGGCGGGGTGGCCAGCTGGGACGCTTATACTCCAGCCCAACACGACCAGATTTTACGCGGTACCGAGATTGGCGATTTATGGGGAGTGGGGCGGCGCCTGAAAAGCCGCCTGGAGGCTCTGGGGATTACGGACGCGCTGCAACTACAGAGGGCTGACCCCAGCGAAATTCGCCGCCGTTTCAACGTAAATCTGCAGCAAACGGTGCTGGAACTCAACGGGGTGCCCTGCATCGAGATTATTGAGCGGGATGCGGTGCGTACTTATCAGGTCATGTATTCGCGTTCATTTTCCACGCCGGTGCGCGGGGTCACCCAGGCTTATCAGGTCCTGTCCATCTATTCCCAAAATGTGACGCGCCGTCTGCGCCGCCAACAGATGACCGCCGGAGCTCTGTGGGCTTTTGCGTCCACTGCCTGGTACAAGGAGCCTTTCTCACGGATCAGCGCGATGGCTCCGCTGCACCCGCGCACTGACGACCCGGTGACAGTCTTGAGGGCAGCCGCGAAAGTCCTGCTGGGACAGGTCGATCCGCAGGCTGATTACGTGCGGGCGGGCATCTGCCTGACAGACCTGGGCAAACCTGACCCGCAAGAGCCGCTGCCCATGTTTGCCCCGGACCCGGCAACGCGGCGGCGGGGGAAAATTATTGACCGGGTCAACGCGGCGGTGGGAGAGGGCTCTGTAGGGCTGGGTCTCGCGGGTCTGAAAGCTGCCCCGGATTGGACCATGAAACGAGAGATGCTGTCTAACCGCGGCACGACGCACTGGTCCGAGCTGGCTCTGGTGCGCTAACACAGCGGCGCAAAAGCGGAAATATTAAGCAAAGCAATCCTTACTCGCGGAAAAACAGGTGAAATAGTTTACAAAAAAAGGACCCCGGTCCCTTGTGAAAAAACAGAGAGGCGAAAGAATTGAGTATAAGGTTGGAGATTCCAATCAAGTACCCAACGGACTATCAAAGGAGAAAGTCATGCCTCAAAAGATTCGCGCCTCCATCGCGTATGGCGTTGGTAAAGGGTTTTCTAAACCCGAAGAACTCATCCTCGATGATCCCATCAAAGCCGAAGTGCTGGTCAATATCGAGGCTTCCGGCCTGTGCCACTCGGATTTACACCTGGTGGAAGACGACGACAAGATGTTTGAATTCCCGGCTGTTTTAGGTCACGAGGTCGCTGGTACGGTAGAAGCCGTCGGCCCGGAGGTCGTGGGGATTAAACCGGGAGACCACGTGGTGGCCACCCTGGAGCAAATTTGCGGACATTGCGATAAATGCATGGGAGGAAAAGCGCATTCCTGCCGTCACCAGGAAGAATGTGTGCGTCAGCCGGGGGAGCCGCCGCGTCTCAAGTTCCCTGATGGGCGTCCGATTACCCAAGCGCTGGGGATCGGCGGTTTCGCTTCCAAGTCCCTGATTCACCAAAATCAGTTGGCGGTCGTGAACAATCAGGTGGATATGGCTGAGGCCGCCTGCATCGGCTGCGCCACCATCACCGGATTCGGAGCAGCGAAGAACTCGGCGAAAGTGCAGCCAGGGGATTTGGTTGCGGTTATCGGCACCGGCGGCATCGGACTGAACGTAATCTCCGGAGCGCGGGTGTGCGGCGCGCGCACCATCATTGCTATTGACGTGTTCGACAACAAGCTCGAATTCGCCAAGAAGTTCGGTGCCACCCACGTGGTCAATGCCAAGAAAGAAGATCCGGTCGAGGCTGTGCGCCGCATCACCGGCGGCGGGGTGGACAAGTCCTTCGAAGCCATCGGATTTGCGGAAACGATGAAACAGTGCTGGGATATGCTGGCCCAGGGCGGCACCGCCTACTGCATCGGCTTGGCGAAACCGGATGCCACGGTTTCCTTAGAGATTGACCCCATCAACCTGCTGTTTATGCAGCGCGGCTTCAAGGGCGTGTGGATGGGGGCGACAAACCCGAAGCACGACATTCCCTATTATGCGGACCTGGCGGTGGACGGCCGGCTCAATATGCACGACATCGTCACCCAGCGCATCCGTTTGGACCAGATTACCGAAGCGTATGAACAACTCATGCGCGGCGAGGTCATCCGTTCGGTGATCACCGAGTTCTAAACCCAGATTGTCGTTTAGTTCCGTTTTCCGGGTGAGTCCGCGGGGACTCACCCGGAATCGGTTTTTTGTGACCTAGCGCACGCCGCGATTGGGTAAGGGTTAGCGTTTGCGGTACAGGCGCTTGCGCTGGAACTTCGGTTCCGAAGTGACTTGAATTCCGAGGTTTCTAAAAATCCCTTCGTCCACCGACCCCAGAATGGTGGTGGTGTGGACGTTCGTGCCCTCTAGTTCCTTGAGCATCCCCAGGGCGGCGCGGGCTTCGGGGGAAGTCCCAGCCGAAACGGACAGGGCAATCAGCACTTCATCGGTGTGCAGGCGGGGGTTGCGCGAACCCAAATGCTGAGTCTTTAGGGTTTGAATAGGCTCAATCGACTCGCGTGACAGCAAGTCCAGCTCCGGATCGATGTCCGCTAGGTATTTCAGCGCGTTCAGCAGCATCGCGGCGGAACAGCCCAGCAGGGGAGAGGTCTTGCCGGTGATAATCGTGCCGTCGTGCAGTTCAATAGCGCTGCCGGGCTGGTTGGTGGCGGCTTCGACTTCCAGGGCGGCTCCCACTACGCGACGTTCCCAAGTGGAGATGCCCGCTTTTGCCATTAACACCGCAATCCGGTTGGATTCCTCGGAATCTCTGCCGTCCCGAGCCTGTTCAACCAAGGCTTTATAGTAGCGGCGGATAATTTCTTGACGAGAGGCTTCCTTACACACTTCGTCGTCGCTGATGCAGTAGCCCGCCATGTTTACACCCATGTCAGTAGGGCTTTGGTAGGGGGATTTACCGGTGAGTTGTTCCAACATGGTTTTCAGCAGTGGGAACGTTTCGGTGTCGCGATTGTAGCTGGTGACCTGCACGCCGTGTGCCGCCAAGTGGTAGGGGTCAATGAGGTTGATGTCCTCCAAGTCCGCGGTGGCGGCTTGGTAAGCCAGGTTCACCGGATGTTCCAAGGGCAGGTTCCAGATTGGGAAGGTCTCAAACTTGGCGTAGCCGGCTTCGATACCGCGTTTATTGTCGTGGTAGACCTGAGAGAGGCAGGTTGCCAGTTTGCCGGACCCCGGGCCGGGGGCGGTAACTACAATGAGGTCGCGGCTGACCTCCACATAGTCATTCCGACCGAAACCATCCTCGGACAAAACCAGCTTCGTATTTGAGGGATACCCCTCTATAATACGGTGTCTGGCGACCTTCAACCCCAGTCGTTCCAGGCGCTCCTTGAACGCGAAAGCCAGGGCGTTGTCGTCCGCGAGCTGGGTCATCACCACGTTTTCTACCAGGAAACCGCCTTCGCGGAACACGTCAATGAGTCGCAGCACGTCGTCCTCGTAAGTAATATCTAAATCGGCGCGCCGTTTTTGCCGCTGCAAGTCCAAGGCACTGACGCAAACCAAAATCTCAATTTCGTCCTTTAACTGGCGCAGCATCGAAATTTTGTTGTCTGGTGTGAACCCCGGCAGCACTCTGGAGGCGTGCATATCGTCGTAGAGCTTGCCACCCATCTCTAGGTAGAGTCGCCCCCCGATTTCTTCGCGGCGCTCCGCAATGTGTGCGGACTGCATCTTAATGTATAAGTCATGGTCAAACCCAATTTTTCGGCTCATAAATACTTCACTTTCCCAAATGTTTCAGCCAGGCATCGTTAATTAATTATTGTCTTAGCTTACACTAGGGGAGTGACGTTCTCAGTGACCGCGGCCACCGCGGAACCCGCTTTACTGGATTTGCCTTGGGAATTGCCCCTCGCGGAATGGCCAGAACGCTATATTGCCTCTTTCCCGCACGGAATTTCACGCCACATCGTGCGTTTCGTGAACCTCGGACCGCGAATCATAGCGGTGAAGGAAATCTCTGAGGAAAAGGCCCGTCACGAGTATTCCCTGTTGCGTGATCTAGTTCGTTTGGAACAGCCGGTGGTGCAACCGCTGGCTTACGTCACCCACCGTACCGATGCTGCCGAGGAAGAGCTGAACAGCGCCCTTGTGACCTATCACCTGCCGTTTTCCCTGCCCTACCGAACTCTGTTTACCGCAAACATGAGTCCCGAGACCGCCACTCGCCTCATAGATTCTCTAGCTGTGTTGCTGGTCAGACTGCATTTGTTGGGGTTCTATTGGGGCGATGTTTCGCTTTCGAACACGTTATTTCGCCGTGACGCCGGAGCATTTGCCGCTTACCTGGTCGACGCGGAAACCGGGGAACTACATCCCGAAGGCCTGACTTACGGGCAACGTTCCTACGATGTCGAAATCGCTCGCGTGAACATCATCGGTGAGCTGATGGATCTCCAGGCCGGGGGCACTCTTGACGAAGCCGCCGACACCGTTGAAATCGGTAATCTGCTACAAGACCGCTACGACGCCTTGTGGGAGGAACTGACCTCTGTGGAAACGTTCAATGCGGATGAAACCTGGCGTATCGAGGACCGCATTCGGCGTTTGAATGATCTGGGCTTTGACGTGGGGGAGCTTAAGATGAAGACCGACACCACGGACGGGGCGCGTCAACTGCTGATTCAGCCCAAGGTCGTGGATTCGGGGCATTATCACCGCCAGGTAATGCGCCTGACAGGTCTTGATGTTCAGGAAAACCAGGGGCGGCGCATGATTAACGATATGCAGACTTTCCGAATGCTCAATCATCTCGAAAACGTGCCGCTTGACGTAGTGGCGCACCGCTGGCTGACCAAAGTGTATGAGCCGATTTTGGCGGCCCTCCCGGAGGAACTGCTCTCTAAGCTGGAGCCGGCTCAGGTGTTTCACGAGATTCTGGATCACCGCTGGTATCTGTCGGAAAACCGCGGGAAGCGGGTCAGTTTACACGAGGCCATTGACTCTTACATTCGCAAAGTTTTACCTGAGAAACCCGATGAAATCAGCCTTTTAGGCCAGTAAACGCATTTCATGATGAAAACACAGCCAAATCTGGTTTAGCCAAAAACCAAAACTTGCCTTACCGAGTGCCAAAACCTAGACCCTGCGTCGATAGCGTTCCAGGACCAGAGAAGCTATCCAGAACACAATCGCGAATCCAATCTGGACGGCGATATTAATCCAGAAATGGTTGGCGTCATCCCCGCTGAAGGTTGTCATTTGCGCCAGGGTATTGTTGTTGTCGATGTAGTAAAAGGCGGGCAGCACCTGTCCGACAGCAACGACCGCCTCGGGCATCAGGCGCGTGGGAATGAAAGCACCACACAGGAACGAGCTGGCCAGAGCTATCACGTTTACGATTGCGCTCAAGGCCTGCTTGTTGGTTGTAATCTTTGACATGAGGAATCCCAAAGCCAGCACCGGCAGACCAAAGACAAAAGTGTTTAGGGCAAAAAGTCCTCCGCGTCCCGTAGACCAGGACGCTGGTATCAACACCGACACCAGCCCCACGTTCAAGGCTGCCAGCAGCAGCATAATAATGGCGCAACCGATATTAAGATTTAGGTCTATTCGTAGTGGTTTCGCTGAGGAAACAACGGTGCGCCGGCGGACGTTTATCTCCGCGAACGCTGCCAGCACCATGGTCATGACATAGATGGAACCGGCCATGAGGGTGTAGCTGCCGAAGTTGTACAGCCCCGCCGTCAGCATCAAGGTTTTAGTGTCCAGTTGGCTGGTGAGGACGACATCCGCCGAGAGCTTCGCGCTGGACTCAATTGCTTTGACCAGCTCGTCTTCGTCGTTAAGGTATTTCCCGTAGCCGGTGGCCAAACGCAGGAAACGCGTCACCAGCGCCTCTGCCGAAGCACTCTGCGCGGAGGCGCGCGACTTGATTCCGACCGTCGGTTCTTGACCTTTCAGAATCTTGTCGGTGAAGTCCGGCGGCAGATAAACCGCGTAGGCCAGCGCCTCGTAATACAGGGCGTCGTCAATTTCGCGTTCGCTGCTTTTCACATCGGCTTTGCTGGTCCGCTGACGCAGATAGCTGTCAAATGCGCGGGTCAGGGGGGTTTCTGAACCTTGATTTATCAGTATCGTTTTGGGCTTATCGGCGGTAAAGTTTGCGGCACCGCCGGCAGGCGCCTGGTAAGCCGTCAGACCTATCACCACCATGATGGCGGTAAAGACAAAGACAAAACCGAGATTGCGGAGCAGTACCCGCACGAAACCTTTAAAGACTGTCATAGCGCTGCCTCCTCAGGACAATAACGGAAGCACCGAGCAAGACCGCGGAAATAACCAGCAGAATGACGATATCCTGCCAGTATCCGTCGTATCCGGGGTGAAAGAACAAGTTATAGTAGCCATCGGTGATGAGGGCAACCGGATTAAACTTGTTGACCATCGGAAAGCGGAAATCCACCGCGTAGCGCATCGCTCCGCCCATCATGCCTGCCAACATCGCCCCCAACATGGTCACCGCGATGAGGACGCCAATCTTGGCGTTCTCTCCGCCGGGAACCAACGTGGAAATGGCCGCCCCGAAACTCAGACCTGCCAGGGCTCCCACTGAGGCCAGCAACACGGTTAACCCCCAGTTTGCGCCAAAATCGACCTGGAATAGGAAATGGCACAGCATTAGCAGCGCCAGCAGTCCAATCAATTCCACCAGGTAGCTGGTGATAATGCCGGAAATAATCAGCTTAGACTTACTGGTCGGGGACACGGCGATGCGCCGACCGATAACCCCCAGCGGTGGTTGAGCGTTATTCATGATTGTCAGCGAAAACATTCCCCCGTAGAGAGCCGCCATAGCTACAAGGGAAAAGAACTCCGCCATTAACAGGTCCATCGACTTGGGGCTGCGGTCTTGCAGGGTAAAGCCGCTGGAACTGAGCTGGTTTTGGACGGATTTGGCTATTTGTCCGGGGTTGAAAGCGGGCGTCCCAGGCGGAGGACCGGCAGGGCCATCAACTATGCCGGTCGCGGATGGTGTCAATGCGCCCTGCTGCGCGGTGATTTCTCGCTCGGTGAGAGTGGAAATCATATCCACCCGTTGGGTAATTTCGTCAAGAATTATCTTGAGGATGGTCTGGTTTAGGCCGTTGGTGGCGATGGTCAGTTTTGCTTGGGCGTTTTTGACCATCCCTTCGCTAGGGGTGCCGGTAATTTCGACGATTCCGTCGACTTTTTCATTCTGGAGCAGCTCCTTGCCTGCCTCTAGGCTGGACACTTCCGTAACCTTCAGAAGAGGTTTGTCGCTGCCGGTCACGCTGGAATCTCCGGTCTTCGCCAACTCGGCGAAGGCAATCTTAAAGGCACTGTCCTTGTAGACCTGGGAGTTTACGACCGCTACCGGCACCGTGTCAAAAGCTTCCTTGTTGACAATGTCGCCCAAAGCCACCTTGAACAATATCCCTAAAAGAATCGGGAAAGCCAAGGTCCAAAACACTAAAGAGCGGTTGCTGACCAGGACTTTGACGTTATATAAAACCAGGTGTCCCATCTCAGTCACGCAGTTCCTTGCCGGTGAGCTGCAAAAACACGTCGTTCAGCGTGGGGCGTTCGGAATAGATTGACTCGTAGGCAACTTTTGATTCCACGAGGTCGTGAATCAGCGCCGAGACATTGTTTTGACCGTGTCCATAGATGATTTCCACGCTGCGGTTCTTGGTCTCGACGGATTGGATTTGGGAATCACTGCGCAGTTTTTCCAACAGCGCTTCGGGCAGTTCCGCGCCTTGCAGAGTGATCTTTTCCTCGATATTCGACAGTTGTTTGAGTTCGTTGACGCTGCCCTGAGCTATGATTTTTCCCTTGTCGAGGATGATGATACGGTCGCAAATCTGTTCGACTTCCTCCATGTAGTGCGTGGTGTAAACCACCGTCGCACCCCGGTCACGCAGGGTGACGATACCGTCGAGAATGTTGTTGCGGCTTTGCGGGTCTACCGCGACAGTCGGCTCATCGAGAAAAATGAGTTCCGGTTCGTGGGCTATGCCACAAGCTAGGTTCAGTCGGCGTAGTAGGCCGCCAGAAAGCTGTTTGGGGCGGAATTTCAGGTAATCCTGGAGCCCCACCAGCTCTACCGCAGCGGCAATCATTTGGTCACGTTTCGCCTTGTTTGACACGTACAGACCGCAGAAGTACTCCAGGTTTTGCGCCACGCTAAGTTCGTTGAACACTGCCACGTCTTGAAACACCACACCAATGCGGCGCTTTATGTCATAAGCGTCGGGGCGCATTTCTTTTCCAAAAATTTTGACTGTCCCGCTGTGAAATTTCAACAGTGACAACATACAGTTGATGGCGGTAGATTTGCCGGAGCCATTGGGCCCCAGTAGTCCCAAAATCTCGCCTTGGCGGACTTCCAAGCTCAGTCCGTCTAGGGCTCGTAATGTCTTGTAGTCCTTGGTCAGTCCCTGGACTTCAATCACGTTTGACACTATGTTTCCTTGCGCCGTGGCCTATGAGTTCTCCAACATCGTAGACCCGCCCCAAAGTGCAAATTCGTGAATTTACCAGAACTTAACGCAACTTTTTCGCAAAATAAAAATTACCGATTATCCTCGGATAATCGGTAATTTTTGGTACCCCGGAAGGGATTCGAACCCTTAACAAGCCGGGTTTGAGCCGACCGCCTCTACCAGTTGGGCTACCAGGGCATGCTTTGTGAAGGTTTGGTAAATAACCCGTCGCAAAGACTTCATATATACTAAAGTATCTAACGAGAAAAGCAAATCGAGTCCACTCATGAGGGGGATCTGAAAAGATGGCGAAGACGGCATCTGCAGCAAAGGACACCAAAGTACACAGGCGAGTAATTGTGGCCGAAGACGAGGCACTAATTCGTCTCGACATTATCGAAACCATGAAAGAAAACGACTTCGAAGTCGTTGGCGAAGCTGCCGACGGCGAGGAAGCCGTAACCTTGGCTTTGGAACTGGAACCTGACTTGATTGTCATGGACATAAAAATGCCGAAACTAGATGGCATCGCGGCAGCTGAAAAAATCATGAAGGAAGCCCCCTGCGCCATCGTGATGCTCACCGCTTTTTCCGATAAGGAACTCATCGAACGCGCCAAAGATGCCGGCACCATGGCGTACCTGGTGAAACCCTTTGACCCCAAAGATTTACTGCCCGCGGTGGAAGTAGCCCTGTCGCGCCACCAGGAGCTGCTCTCTTTGGAAGATTCCATCGCGGACCTGCAAGACCGGCTCAGCACCCGCAAACAGGTCGACCGCGCCAAAGGTCTTTTGATGGAAAAAATGGAGCTGACCGAGCCAGAAGCGTTCCGCTGGATTCAAAAAACTTCGATGGATCGCCGCTTGTCCATGCGGGAGGTTGCCGACGCGGTCATTGACCAGCTGGGGGATTAGTTCCGTTCAATAGTTTGCGTCCTCACCATTTGGAAAAGGTCACTTTTCCAGGTGTTCGACGATTGCGCAGCTCATCACCCCGGTGGAAATGACCTTGCCGCTGTCTTCGCTGACGTTCTCAAAACGGTAAACCGCAGTGCGTCGCCCCAAATGTACCGCGTCTACGGTACAAACAATGTTTCCGCCCAATCCCGGTTTAATGTGGGTTATGTCAAGGTGTGCCCCCACAGTGGATTTTCCGGACTTTTGGGCCCACTTATAGGCTGCAAATGACGCCACTGTCTCAGCCAGCAAAGCGGCCGCGCCGCCGTGCAAAATTCCAAAAGGCTGGGTGTTGCCTTCCACCGGCATAATTCCAACGGCGTGTTCGGGCGTAATCTCACGGAAAGTGATGCCCATTTTCGCAATCGCTGCACCAATGTTGTTCTCGTCCATTTTCGCCTCCTGGGTTACTGGTAGCCTTAAGTCATGGCTGAAAAACGTTTACTGGTATTGGACGGACACTCCCTCGCGTTCCGCGCTTTCTTTTCGCGGGATCCGGAAAGTTTCCGCACCTCCACGGGTGTCTATACCAATGCAGTACACGGATTTTGCTCTATGTTACTAAAAATGATTCGCAGCGAAAAGCCGACCCATATCGGGGCGGCCTTCGATTTGTCGCGTCATTCTTTCCGTACTGATATTTATCCTGAATACAAGGGAGGACGCAGCGACACCCCCGAAGAATTCATTGGACAGGTCGAAAATATTCAAAAGCTGCTGACCGCAATGGGGATTAAGTGGTTGACAGAACCCAACGTTGAGGCCGATGACATTTTGGCGACTTTGACGGCAAAAGGGATTAAAAACGGCATGGAGGTATTGGTTTCGTCAGGGGACCGCGACACTTTTCAGCTTATTTCCGACAACGTCACCGTGCTTTACCCGGGACGCAGTATTGCGGACACAAAACGGATGACTCCCCAAGCAGTAAAAGACAAATACGATGTCTGGCCCCAGCAGTACCCGGAAATCGCCGCCCTGGTGGGCGAGCACGCCGATAATTTGCCGGGCGTTCCTTTGGTCGGGGAAAAAGTCGCTGCGGCTTGGATTAATGAATACGGTTCCCTGGACGCTTTGCTGGAGCATCGCGACGAGCTCACAGGCAAACGTGGGGAAAATTTGCGTCAACACATAGAAGACGTCTTGCGGAATCGCCAGCTCAATCGGCTACGCACCGACCTGCAGCTTCGGGTCGGTTTAGAGGACTTGCACTGGACCGGCTTCGATGCTGAGGCAGTAAAAGCCGTGTGCGATGAGCTGGAGTTCAATCAGCTGCGCACCCAGATACTGAAACTTGGTCAAACTCTCGGGATGACGTCCGCCAATGCAGTAGCCTCCGGTGGTGCGTCCAGCGAGATAGAGGAACCTGAACCACAGGATGCTGACGGTTTTGGGGTGATACCGAATCCTGAGCGGTTCCGTCTGGGGAGTGACTTCACCCCGGCACAGTTTGCCCAATGGCTGCAAAGTACGGAGAAAAACAGTTTAGGTATTTGGGCAGTGGGCAACATCGGGGTCACCAATCCGCGGATTGACT
Source organism: uncultured Mobiluncus sp. (assembly GCF_963511525.1). Taxonomy (NCBI): domain Bacteria; kingdom Bacillati; phylum Actinomycetota; class Actinomycetes; order Actinomycetales; family Actinomycetaceae; genus Mobiluncus; species uncultured Mobiluncus sp. The sequence goes on from NZ_CAUPIY010000001.1 coordinate 206,781, forward strand.
GGCTGTTTTTGGCTACAGACCAAACTCCCCAGGGGCAGTGCGTGTTGATTGTCCCTGACGAGCTGACACCGGAAACGGAACGTATGCTGCGCGATGCTATGATGGGAAACCGGGAAAAAACCGTATATGACGCGAAATCGCTGCGTCACGCGCTGCGCGCCCACGGCTGGGAATTACACGGCGCGGTCACGGACGTGAATATGCTCGATTACCTGGTCAATCCCGACGGGAACCGTACCAAGTTCGCCGGGGTGACGAAGCGCCTGCTGGGTTGGGAAATTGATGAGAAACCCTCCGACATCAGCAAGATCAGTGAACAGATGACTTTGGACTTGGGTATGGAACTGGACGGAGAGTCCGCGGCTCAACCGTGGCCACAAACCCTGATTAATCAAGGTATCTATGCTTACGCTTTGCTGCGGATGCAGCCCATGCTCCAGCAGCTGGCGCGTTTCCGGAGGGTCGACGGGTTACTGGAATTGGAGAACCCACTGTCCCTGGTTTTAGAAAAAATGGAATATACCGGGATAGGTATTGATACTTTTTGCCTTGATGAATTTGCTCAGAGTTTGCAATCTGAAGTTACTATGGCTGAGCAATCCGCTTTCGAATCCATTGGTCGCGAGGTCAATCTATCCTCCCCAAAGCAGCTGCAGGATGTTCTGTTTACCCAGCTCGAGTTACCAAAAACTAAAAAGACTAAAACAGGGTATACAACTGATGCGAAAGCATTGGAGGAACTTGCGCGGTACAACCCACACCCGTTCCTCGAAGCACTTTTATACCATCGTGATCGGATAAAACTTTTACAGATTGTGCGCAATCTGCACGACCGGGTGGGCGATGACGGCAGGATTCATACCACTTTTGGGCAAACCGTGGCTGCGACCGGACGGTTGTCCTCCATTGATCCGAACTTGCAAAACATTCCGGCGCGCACCGCGGACGGGCAAAAAATTCGGGAAGCCTTTGTGCCTCAGAAACCCTACACCGCGCTGATGACAGCGGATTATTCACAGATTGAGATGCGGATTATGGCGCATCTGTCCGGAGACGAGGGACTGTTGGCGGCGTTTGCTTCCGGCGAGGACCTGCACCGTTCGGTGGCGGCTTTGGTTTATGGAGTGACACCCGATGAAGTGACCTCCACCCAGCGCTCCCACGTTAAGGCGACTTCTTACGGGCTGGCGTACGGATTGAGCGCTTTTGGTTTGGCCGGTCAGCTGAATATCTCTCAGAGGGAAGCCAAGGAGCTGATGGACACCTATTTTGAGCGGTTCGGAAAGGTGCGGGATTATTTGAATTCCATTGTCGCTGCTGCCACTAAGGTCGGTTACACGGAAACCATGCGCGGACGGCGCCGTTACCTGCCGGATTTGCGTTCTCCGAATCGTAACGTGGCTGATAATGCCCGACGCGCGGCACTAAACGCCCCCATCCAGGGCAGTGCGGCCGACCTTATGAAAGAAGCGATGCTTCAGGTTGATGCTGATTTGCAACGTGAACATTTGCAGTCTCGCGTTTTACTGCAAGTCCACGATGAACTCGTCTTAGAGGTAGCTCCCGGAGAAGAGGAGAGCTTGGAAACCTTGGTACGTAGAGCGATGACGGGTATCGCGAAACTGCGGGTTCCGTTGGAAGTCTCGGTGGGCATCGGACCTAACTGGAGAGCTGCAGCGCACTAAAAACCAGGAACCGGCACCGGAAGACCCGGCACCGGTCCGCGGTAAGTTGGAATCGGTTACTTCACGTCTTCCAGATATTTATCGGTGTCGAAGTTGTTTTCACTGGCAAAGCTCTGGGCGATTTCTTTGTCGTTGTCGTCAATCTTGCCGCTCGAGAACCGCGCCATAAGCATAGCGATAGCACCATCGCCGGTCACGTTCGTAGCTGTCCCAAACGGATCGAGGGCGATGTAAGAAGCAATCATCAACGCAACTTGGGCATCGTTGAATCCCAGCATGGAGGACAAGATGCCGGTCGCCGCCATAATCGCACCGCCGGGAACGCCCGGAGCCGCCACCATAGTGACACCCAGCATAAAGATGAACCCGACGAACTGGGCGACAGTAACCTTAATATCGGAGGTCATAATGATAGCCAGCGCGAAAGCAGTAATCTTCGAGGTCGATCCCGCCAAGTGAATCGTGGCGCACAGCGGCACCGTGAACGATGCGACCGGGTCGGGAACCCCAATCTTCTTGACTTGACGCAGTGTCACCGGAATCGTGGCGGCAGACGAAGACGTCCCTAGAGCGGTCGCGTAGGCAGGCAGCATCGTCAACAGAGCCTTGAAAGGATTGACCCCGAAAGCCAAACCGCCGACCAGGTACTGAGTGACCAGGATAACGACCTCCAGCACCAAGACCAGGATGACCACCACTGCCAGCACGGCAATGACGTTGTAAACCTCGCCGGTCTTTGTCATGTTGAGGAAGATACCAAAGATGTGAATCGGCAGCAGGGGGATGATAACTTTTTCAATCAACTTGATGATGATGGCGCGGAACTCCACGAAGGCGCGACGCAACGTGCCGCGGGACACCATAGACAAACCGATACCCATAATGAAGGACAAAATGAGCGCGCCCAGCACGGAAATCGGGGCGGGAATCTCCAAAGTCACCGCCGGGGCAATGCTTGACGCCGAAGGATCCGCAACGGAGGCCAGAGAACCCTTGCGCAAGAAGTTTGGCAAGACGTTCTCGGAAATGCCATAGGTCAGGAAACCGGAATACATAGTCGAGATATAGGCGACCAGAGCGGTCAGTCCCAGCCACTTCGCTGAACCGGAACCGAGGTCAGCAATAGCGGGGGTCACCAAACCGATAATGATCAGCGGGATACAGAAGTTCAGGAACTGGCCGAACAAAGAGTTGAACGTGGCAAAAACCACAACGACGGTCTTGGGAACGAAAAACCCAAAAATAATGCCCAGGACAATCGCGATGACAACCCAGAGCAAGATGCCACCCTTTTTGAAAAAATTAACTAGAGACTGCATTCCTGCATTAAACCACACTTTTCACATACCTCTTTCATCTGGTTGACTCTCGCCCGCTGACCCGGGCTGGCCCCGCGAAAAACCCGCTTTTGGTCGCAGTACTTGCCGGAGAGTCTCGGAAAGTAAATTCTGGGGGTCTATTTCGGTTTTAATTTGGACACGCTGGCGCTATCCAGTAAGATGGATGCTTGGTGTTTTATCGCTTTCAGGTGGTTTTTTGAGCCTTCTAGGAGCGAGGCAGCACCGGTAATTATTCCTACTACCTGACCTTGGAGTCACCAACTAAATGTCCAATACTACTAATGTCCCTACTACCGTTCCTCAGGTTGCCATTAATGACATCGGCTCGACCGAGGACCTCATCAAAGAAATCGACAAGACCATCAAGTACTTCAACGATGGCGATCTTGTCTCCGGAACCGTCGTGAAAGTTGATCGCGACGAAGTTTTGCTCGATATCGGTTACAAAACCGAAGGCGTTATTCTTTCCCGCGAACTGTCCATTAAGCATGATGTGGACCCCGACGCGGAAGTCAAAGTTGGTGACGAAATCGAAGCTCTGGTCCTCCAAAAGGAAGACAAAGAAGGCCGCTTGCTGCTGTCCAAGAAGCGCGCTCAGTACGAACGCGCTTGGGGCGACATCGAAAAGGTGAAGCAGGAAGACGGGGTCGTCAACGGCACCGTTATCGAGGTTGTCAAGGGCGGTTTGATCATCGACATCGGCCTGCGCGGATTCCTGCCGGCCTCCCTGGTGGAGATGCGCCGCGTGCGCGACCTGCAGCCTTACATCGGCCGTCAGCTGGAAACCAAGATCATTGAGTTGGACAAGAACCGCAACAATGTGGTCTTGTCCCGTCGCGCTTTCCTGGAACAGACCCAGTCCGAGGTGCGCACCACCTTCCTGTCTACCTTGCAAAAGGGTCAGGTTCGCAAGGGCGTGGTGTCCTCCATCGTCAACTTCGGCGCGTTCGTCGATTTGGGCGGGGTGGACGGCCTGGTGCACGTGTCCGAGCTGTCCTGGAAGCACATTGATCACCCCTCCGAGGTGGTTCAGGTCGGCCAGGAAGTCACCGTGGAAGTTCTTGACGTTGACTTTGATCGTGAACGCGTGTCCCTGTCCTTGAAGGCTACTCAGGAAGATCCGTGGCAGACCTTTGCTCGTACCCACAAGATCGGTCAAATCGTTCCGGGTAAGGTTACCAAGTTGGTGCCTTTCGGTGTGTTTGTCCGGGTCGAAGACGGTATCGAGGGCTTGGTGCACGTCTCCGAGTTGGCCACTCGTCACGTGGAGGTTCCCGAACAGGTCGCCAAGATTGGTGATGAAATCTTTGTCAAGGTTATCGACATTGACCTCGAACGCCGCCGGATCTCGCTGTCCTTGAAGCAGGCCAACGAGGGTCTGGACGTGACCTCTGATGACTTTGATCCTTCCCTTTACGGTATGTCCGCCGAATACGACGCGGAGGGCAACTACAAGTACCCCGAAGGCTTCGATCCGGAAACGAACGAGTGGATGGATGGCTACGAGGAACAGCGCGCTGCTTGGGAGGCCTCCTACGCTGCGGCTCAGGCTCGTTTTGAAGCCCACAAGGAACAGGTCAAGGTCGCTCAGGAAGCCGACAAGGAAGCTGCTATCGCTCAAGGCGTAGCTGAACAGACTTCTTACAGCTCCACCACTGAGGAAGAAGCCGATACCTCTGGTACCTTGGCGGATGACGAGGCTTTGGCGGCGCTGCGCGACAAGCTGGCCGGAGAGTAAAACTCCAGTTAGCCCCGGCGCGGCTACAGAGCCGGCAACAATTTTAATAGTGATGCGGAAACGAACTGGTTTCCGCATCACTTTTATGCCCGAATTTTTGCTCCGGCATTCAGCCACATTTCCCTGCGGGGTGGCTTAAGCTGAGAAATACCGCGGTTTTCGATGACCGGATGAAATATTTAGCACCGCCAGATTTTTGAGCGCAGCATAGAGAGGTAACTGCCGTGAAAATTGTCATTGCCCCGGATTCGTTCAAGGGTTCTTTATCCGCCGAGGAAGCAGTAGCTGCGATGAAGCGCGGCGTTGAGGCCATATTCCCTGACGCCGAAACGGTCGCGGTGCCGGTGGCTGACGGTGGGGAGGGGACCGCCGCGGTCATGCTCAATGCTTATGGCGGGGAAGTGAAAACTGCTCAGACAGTAGATGCCCTGGGTCGTGAACGTCAGGGCGAATTTACTTGGATTCCCGCGCGACGGATGGTCGTCTTGGACACCGCCGAGGCCTGCGGAATTATGTACATTTCCATGCTGGAACGCAACATTATGGATTCCAACACCGAAGGTGTGGGGATGTTGCTGAAAGCCGCTTTGGACTTGGAGCCCGAGACTATAGTGGTCGGTTTGGGTGGTTCGACGACCAATGATGGCGGCTGGGGCATGATGCACAATCTCGGTGCAAAACTGTTTGACGAGGCTGGTCACGAGCTCGAACCGAAAGTTCACGTTCTGGCTAACGCCGCTCGGCTGGATTTGTCGGGGTTGGATCCGCGTTTGAGTAAAGTAAAAATTGTCGCCGCAAACGATGTGCGTAACCCCCTGACCGGCCCCAGCGGGGCTTCGGCCTCGTTTGGTCCGCAAAAAGGCGCCAAACCGTTGCAGTTGGGTAAGCTCGATCGCTGCCTTAAGAACTGGGGCCGACTGTTGGAGGAAACCACCGGCGTCAAAGTGACGGACGTGGAAGGGGCCGGTGCCGCCGGAGGTATGGGAGCCGCTTTCCTCGCTTTGGGCGCGGAAAATCGTCGCGGTTTCGAGGTCGTGGCTGAAGCGACGAATCTCAACGCAGCTATGGCAGGCGCCGACCTGGTGCTAACCGGCGAAGGTCAGCTCGATCGCCAAACCCAACGCGGCAAGACACCCTGGGGAGTGGCCCAACTGGCTCGCCAACACGACATTCCAGTTTTGGCATTCACCGCGCGCCTGGGCTTGGGACATGAGATTTTGCTGCAGGACGGATTCACCGCGATTATTCCCATCATGCACCAGGCTATGACCGGTGAAAAAGCTGCCATCGACAAAGCATCTATCTTGTTGGAGGACGCGGTAACTTTGACTTTGCAGCTGATGACGGTGGGGGCGAATCCCGCCATCAGCGACATCTTGCTGAAAGCGCTTGATGATTAAACAGCTGCGTGCGTTTTCCGTTCCGGATAATCGCGCTCTAAAAGTTGCTATCAGCGGTGGCATCGGTTCGGGAAAGACGGAGTTCACCAACTGTTTGGCTGCTCTCGGCGGAGTTCGTTTTGATGCCGATGAAGTGTTGCGCGCTGCCACCGGTCCGCAGGGATGTGCCACGGCACAAATCCGAGAAGCTTTTGGCACGGAGGTGTGGGAATCGGGGGGACAGCTGAATCGGGCCGCCCTGGCACAGCTCATTTTTTCTGACCCCGCCGCGAAAGCCCGCTTGGAAGGCATCTTGCACCCCCTCGTCTGGCAGGAAATGGACCGGTTGTTAGCTCAATTGGGAGCGCAAGACGTGCTGGTGGCCGAGATACCTCTGTTAACCGAAACCGGTAACCACACCCGTTTTGACTGCTGTGTCATGGTGGATGCCCCCCTGGAAGTGCGCTTGGCGCGCCTCACCCGGGATCGTCAGCTGACCGAGGCGCAAGCTTGCGAGCGGATTGACGCACAAGCCAGCCGTGACCAGCGGGAAGCCATCGCGACGTTTTGGGTGGAAAACTGCGGTACGCGCGAGGATCTGGAAGCGGACGCGGCAGCGCTGTGGAAGATTCTGTCCGCCCGCTCGGTGCCGGAGCTTTCAAACTTTGCAAAGCACGGTGACTCGGATTTGCCTACACTGGGACTATGACTGAAACAAAGGCGCTGCCTCGCGATTTGGTGGAAAATCCGATTCCGCTGGAAGTCGTCAGCGAATACACCCCTTCCGGGGACCAGCCGGAAGCCATCGCGGAGCTTGCTGAGAGAATCAATGCTGGTGAAAAAGATGTCGTGCTGTTGGGGGCGACCGGCACCGGCAAGACCGCCACCACCGCTTGGCTCATCGAAAAACTGCAGCGCCCCACCCTTGTGCTGGAACCAAACAAAACGTTGGCGGCCCAGCTGACCGCCGAGTTTCGGGAACTGCTGCCGAAAAACGCCGTGGAATACTTCGTGTCTTATTACGACTACTACCAGCCCGAAGCCTACGTGCCGCAAACCGATACCTACATCGAAAAGGATTCCTCTATCAACGATGAAGTGGAACGTCTGCGGCACTCGGCGACAAACTCCCTGCTGACACGCCGCGATGTGGTGGTCGTTTCCTCGGTATCCTGCATCTATGGTTTGGGCACACCGGAAGAGTACGTGTCGCGCGGCATTCACCTGACTCGAGGGATGCAGATTGGACGTCAAGACCTCATCAAGCGATTCGTGCAGATGCAGTACAACCGCAATGACGTGGATTTCACGCGCGGCAATTTTCGGGTGCGCGGGGACACTATTGACATCATTCCCATGTATGAAGAACTCGGGGTGCGGGTGGAAATGTTTGGCGACGAGATTGACGCCCTGGCCTTGCTGCACCCCGTGACCGGGGCGACTTTGCACGAAGTGAACGAAATCTATGTGTTCCCCGCCTCGCACTACGTCGCCGGTCCCGAACGCATGGAACGCGCTTTGGCCGGAATCGAGCGCGAACTAGAGGAACGCTGCAAGTGGTTTCATGACCAGGGCAAACTGTTGGAAGAACAGCGCCTCAGGATGCGCACCACCTACGACTTAGAGATGCTGCGCCAGATTGGGTTGTGTGCGGGCATTGAGAATTATTCCCTGCATATTGACGGCCGGCAGCCCGGCGAACCGCCGCACACCTTGCTGGATTACTTTCCGGAGGATTTTCTGCTGGTCATTGACGAGTCTCACGTCACGGTGCCCCAGATTGGGGGCATGTTTGAAGGCGACATGTCGCGCAAACGCACGCTGGTGGACTTTGGGTTCCGGTTGCCTTCCGCGATGGATAATCGTCCTCTAAAGTGGGAGGAGTTCCAAGACCGTATCGGGCAAACGGTGTATCTGTCCGCGACACCGGGGGATTATGAACTGGGTCTGAGCGATGGGGTAGTGGAACAGATCATTCGCCCCACCGGCCTGGTTGACCCCAAGATTGTGGTGAAACCGGTAGAGGGTCAGATTGACGACCTGATGGAACAGATTCGCCTGCGCACCGAAGCGGATGAGCGGGTATTGGTGACTACCCTGACCAAACGCATGGCGGAGGACTTGACCAAATACCTGGCTCAGCGCGGGATTAGGGTTGAATACCTGCACTCGGATGTAGATACCCTGCGTCGGGTGGAGCTGCTACGATCGTTGCGTCAAGGTGAGTTCGACGTGCTGGTGGGCATCAACCTGCTGCGCGAGGGGTTGGATTTGCCCGAAGTGTCGCTGGTTTCGATTTTGGATGCCGACAAGCAAGGTTTTTTGCGTTCCGCGAAGTCGCTCATTCAAACGATTGGGCGCGCCGCCCGAAATGTCCACGGGGAAGTTCATATGTACGCCGACGCGATTTCCGACGCGATGCGCGAAGCCATCGACGAAACTGAGCGGCGCCGCCAAAAGCAGATTGCCTATAACGAAGCCCACGGTATTGATCCGCAGCCGCTGCGCAAGAAAATCTCTGACGTGACCGATATGTTGGCACGCGAGGACATCGACACCGCAGAATTGTTGGGAACCGGGTATCGTCAGCCTGACCAAAAGCCTTCCCCCGCCGCCCGGAGCGCGGCTCAGGACGCGGCAGCAGCCCGCGCGGCTCTGGAGGTCATCAATCGAGCGCGAGCCAATGCAGCAGATGACCAGTCAGCTCAGGCTGGCGAGCACGACGATACCGTGGACTTGGTTTCGCTGGTCACGGAACTGACCGAACAGATGCACGCGGCCGCCAGCGAGTTGCGGTTTGAGCTGGCGGCTCGGCTGCGCGATGAAATCGCTGACCTAAAGAAAGAAATCCGCCGCGGGAAAGCCTTGGGCAACTAGCGTTTCGGGTTGTGTTTCAGGTCAAAGCATGCGCACAAGGGCGGCTGGGTTGGCTTGGTTTCGCCCGCTTTGGCGCACTCGGAATTGCGGAGTCTAAGTTTGCAAATGCACGATAAACACCGGTGGCTGCTGTGTTTCAGCAGCCACCGGATGGATTAAGTTATGAGCTCAAAGCCCAATGGGCGGATTAGTAGTCCACCACGTGGTCCTCGAGAATGCCGTTGGTGATTGGCGTGGGATCGCCAAAGCGGTGGTTCGTCAAAGCAACCGCCTGTTCGTGGAGGAACGGGATCATTTCGACCCGACCGGAATAGGTGACCGGGTGATCCCAGATGGCAACATCAACAGAACCGTCGATAGCTTCAGCGACCTTGGTACGGCTTTCACCGATGATACGAATCCGCCCGTCAAAGCCGGCATCGTGAGCGGCCCAGCTCTTGGCCCAGTTCAACCAGGCGGCTTCATCTTGAACCATCACGCTGACACCGTGCTTGGAGGCAAAACCAGCCAAACCGGGGGTCAACGGCTTAACGGTAGAAACCGTAATCTTGGAACCCACCAGCAAGCCGGAGTGCAACACGTGGGCAATCTCCCAGTTCTTGACGTTTTCACCGATCCGCACGACCACCGGAACCGGCAGGCAACGGAAGATGTTACGTTCCACACCAAGCTGGGATGGATCGCGATTGACCTGGAATTCCTGGGCATAAGCGGTTTCATCGCCAGCCAAAGACTTTTCGAGTTTGTCATTGTCTCCGATTTCATCGGCCAGCGCGGTCAATTCCCGTGCCAAATCGCCAGAAGCCGAACCGGCAATGCTACCTAAGGTCGCGTCATCCGGGCTCCATTCGCCCAAAGCGTACAGGTAGGAGGGGCCACCGGCCTTGGAACCGGCACCCACTACGGAACGCTTCCAGCCGCCGAACGGCTGACGCCGCACGATGGCACCGGTAATACCACGGTTGATGTAAGCGTTACCGACCTGAACATGATCCAGCCAGTACTTGATTTCGTCCGGATTCAGGGAGTGAATACCGCCGGTCAAGCCGTATTCGACCTGATTTTGCAGCTCGACGGCTTCTTCCAAAGTGTCGCAACGCATCACACCCAAAATCGGGCCGAAGTACTCAGTCATGTGGTATTCGCTGCCGGGTTTCACATTGGCGCGCACGCCCGGGCTCCACAACAGTCCGGAATCGTCAAGTTCCTTCGGCTTCACCGCCCAGCTCTGGCCAGGCTCCAACTGGGTCAAGCCGCGCAGCAGCTTTTCGCCGGGCTTTTCCACGACCGGCCCCATCTGGATACCCAAATCCCACGGGTAACCAACTTTCAGCGACTGCACCGCGTCAATCAACTGGTTGTGGAAACGCTTGGAGGTACCAACCGTACCCACCAAAATGACCAGAGACGCGGCCGAACACTTCTGCCCCGCGTGACCGAACGCACTGGTGACAACGTCCTTTACCGCCAAGTCAAGGTCGGCCGAAGGAGTGACGATGATGGCGTTCTTGCCAGAAGTCTCAGCCAGCAGACCCAGGTCGGGACGCCAGGAGCGGAACATTTGCGCGGTTTCGATACCGCCGGTCAGAATAACGCGTTCCACCCGCGGATCGGTGACCAAAATCTTGCCCAAGCCGTGGTTGGCCAGCGTCACCAGCTGCAACACGTCCTTGGGAACGCCCGCTTCCCACAGGCATTCTGCGAGCAACGCTCCGCAGCGGCGAGCGGGGGAGGCCGGCTTCAAAATAACCGGAGAACCTGCCGCCAGACCGGCAATGGTCGAACCACCGGGAATCGCCACCGGGAAGTTCCACGGCGGAGTCACCACGGTAATCTTGGCGGGAGTAAACTTGGCACCCGCCACCTGAGACATCGCCACAGCTTCTTCGGCGTAGTAGTGAGCGTAATCAACAGCCTCGGAAACTTCCACGTCGCCCTGGTCGATGGCTTTACCGGCCTCGGAACCCATCACTTCGATAAACTCGGCGCGATGTTGGCTCATGATGACACCGGCGCGGTGCAGAATTTCGCCGCGTTCCTCCGGGCTGAGTGCCCACCACTTCGCACCGCCTTCCTCAGCACGATGCAGTACACCCTGCAGTTCGTCTTCGTTATTAATCTTGGAGGCCTCTACTGTGTCCTTACCAATCTGAGAATCCTGCATCTTGGCGGCAATCGCTTCGCCCCAAGCCAAGTTAGCCGGCAGGGACGGATCGGAATCCGGAACGTTGCGGAACGCCCACTTACCGGAGTCGTCCTGGACGAGTTTGGCCAGTTCCTCAGCGGTTTCGTTATTGCGATCCTGGTGACGGCGCGGCCCGAACTCCAGGTCGTTGACCATAGAAATGGCTTTCTCGAAACGGTTGCGTTCCCGTTCGTACATAGCCTGGTTCGTGGTCAACTCAAAAGCCGCGCTCATGAAGTTTTCTTCCGCGGCGATTTCTTCCAGACGACGCACCAGGTAGCTGATGGCGACGTCAAACTCCTCAGGGTGAACCACCGGAACGTAGTACAGCAGCGGGCCAGTGTCTCCCATGACTGCGCGAGCCATGGAGCTGTTCATGCCCGTCAGCATCTCAAACTCGCAGCCGTGGGACTGGAACACCCCGCGCTTGTTCGCCAACTCGTAAGCGAAACCGGCGGTAAACACGTTCATGCCAGCCACGCCGATACGGATGTTCCGAGTATGTTCAGGTGTCAACGCATAGTTGAGGATGCGCATATAGTTTGCGTCGGTGTGCTGTTTCGAGGGCTGCGGGGTCATCGGCCAGCCGTGCATCATGGCGTCGACGTGCTCCATAGACAGGTTCGCGCCTTTGACCACACGCACCTTGACTCGCGCTCCACCGCTTTCGACACGTTTCGCCGCCCAAGCCTGCAAGTCTTGCATGGCTCCCAGCGAATCCGGCAGGTAAGCCTGGAGTACGATACCCGCCTCCAGGTCCTTGAATTCCTCGCGGTCCAGCAACTGCTTGAACACATCGATGGTCATGTGCAGGTCGTGGTATTCCTCCATGTCCAAGTTAATGAACTTCTTGGGGCTGAACTTGTTGGCTTCCCGGTACAGCGGCACCAGGTTCTCGACCGCGTATGCCACCATCTTTTGGTAGTCCCAAGCGATGTGGGGGCCGGTTACCGCGGACACTTTGATAGACACGTAGTCCACATCGTCACGCTGCAGCAGTTCCACCACGTCACTCAGACGTCGAGAGGCTTCCTTGTTGCCCAGCACCGCTTCACCCAAAAGGTTCATGTTCAGCCGGGATCCGTCCGCGCGTAGCTTCGCAATAGCCCGCCCCAAGGACTTGTTGGTGACATCGATAGCCAAGTCGCCCACCAGTTCACGGAACACTCGCCGGGCCGCCGGAACCGCAATATCGGGGATGACCGTACCCAAAGCCCCGCCGTACACAGCCGGCAACTTCAGGTAGGGAGGCAGGAAAGACGGCTTATTTTCTTTCACCAATGCTGCCAGATTCTCGCCGGCAATCTTGATATCCTCCGGACGCACGACTTCATCGACGAACGCCACGGTGAAGTCCAAGCCACGCGGATCTTTTAAAGTGCGTGACAGCAGCTTAGAAGCGTAATCGACCGGGTATTTCTTTGAGGCCTCAATCCACTTCTGAGCTCGTTTTACAGCCAGCTGACCGACTTCCCTCAGTTCAGCTAATTCTTGTTCATTGAGCGGTTTCAACTTGTCTCCTTTGGGTTGTGTTTTCGCTCGGGGTACTCGTTGCTCACCAGAGCAATTCCGTCACCTTTTACCTATCATTTACTGACACGTTTTGCAGAGTCTTTAACTGTCTATTTTGCGAAGAAATCAGGAATTCTGTTTCTCAGCCGCGGATTCAGACTGTTTTTCCTCAAGAGTCTTAATCAGACCTTTCGGATCGGGCTGCCCCTTAGCGATGGCCACCGCACGTTCAAACTCCTCGAGAATAACGGGGTCGTCTCGCCAGGTCGCTTTGGAAACTAGCCAAGCCACCAGCAGACACAGCAGGAATCCCGGCACGATTTCATACAGGTGTGTATAAGCGATCCACGAAGCATCGCCGTTGTTGAACGCCTTGTTCCACAGTATCGCGACCACGGCACCCACGGCCATGCCGGAAGCCGCTCCTTGCCAGGTCAGTCGCTTCCAATACAGCGACAAGATGACGATGGGACCGAAGGCGGCCCCGAAACCTGCCCAAGCGAAGGACACCAGTCCCAGTACGGAGTTTGACGGATCTATGGCCAGCACAGCAGCCACCACAGACACCAACAGAACCGTGATACGACCCAACAGCACGCCCTTGTAGTCGCTGAGTTCTTTCTTAGTGGCCCCGTGGTAGATGTCTTCCACCATGGCTGAAGACGTCACCAACAGTTGCGAGGACACGGTAGACATAATCGCGGCTAGGATAGCGGCCAACATAAAGCCAGCCAGAATAGCCGGGAACAGTCTGGTACCCATAACCAGGAACACGGTCTCCTGGGGGTTGCCCTCCACGCCCTCTTTCGGCATCAGGTCGGGAATGATGCCCTTTTCGCTCATGGCACGGCCGATAATTGCGGTCATGCCGGTGCCGAGCAGGCAGAATACCATCCAACCCAGCCAGAAGCGCCGGGCGGGAGTGGCTTGGCGCGGGGAACGCAACGCCATGAAACGCACAATGATGTGGGGCATTCCGAAGTAACCAAAGCCCCATGCCACATTGGAAATCCAGTCCATCCACCCTACTGCGTCAAGTCCGGTGCCCATGGGGTTCAGCAGGGAGTTATCTCCGGTGGTCGACAAACCTTCGGCGACACCGCTAAATCCGCCAATCACCACTAGGCCCATGATCGGCACCGCTATCAAGGCCACCATCATGATGAGACCTTGCACCATATCTGTCCAAGACACGGCCAGGAAGCCGCCGACCAGGGTATAGAGAATCACGATGCCGGCCACAAACACCATGCCGACGTGGTAGTCCCAGCCAAAGGTCGAATGGAAGAAAGTTCCACCGGCCACCATGCCGGAGGACACGTACAGGGTAAAGAACACCACGATGATAATGCCCGCTACGTAGCGGATGATCTTTGACTTATCGTGAGTACGGTTGGAAAAGAACGACGGGACCGTAATCGAGTCGCCGGCGACTTCCGTGTAAGCGCGCAAGCGCGGCGCAGTAACCAGCCAGTTAATCCAGGCTCCGACGGTCAGACCAATCGCAATCCAGCCGTTGAAAATCCCGCTGAGGTACATGGCGCCGGGCAGACCCATCATCAACCAGCCGGACATATCAGCCGCACCAGCGGAAAGGGCGGCTACAAAGGGGGGCAGATCACGCCCGCCCAGCATATAGTCGTCCAGGCTCTTGGAACGGGTATAGCCATAGATACCAATCATAATCATGGCTACGAAATAGATAATCATCGCGATAGCGATGCCTGCGGGATTAGCCGTGGTTCCAGCGGCTCCTGCGGGTACAACTGTAGTTATGCTCATAAACTGAACCTTTCTGAAAATAATTCGGCCTGCAACGATGCGAGCCGAGTACATCGACAAGCGACATCATAGTACTTAAGTCCCACATTTAAGAAACGTGTCCTGACTCCTGATAGAATCGCAGGTACGAGGGGGAGTATTCCCACTAACGAGGGCATCGTCATCACAGTGAAGCCGTCCGCCGCACATGCCGCGGAACCGCGAAACTCGGTGCCACCGGCCTGCGAACCGTCAGGCGGGGAGAGACCTTCGGTACCCGACTATTTTCGTACCGGAGGAACGTTTACGTATGCATATTCCCCTACTGGCCTGGATAATTCTGTTTGTCGTTATTATCGGCATCTTGACCTTTGATTTTTTCGCCCACGTCCGCAAAGACCATTTCCCTTCCATGAAGGAATCTGCGACGTGGACTGCCATCTACATTTCCATAGCGGTGGTGGCAGGACTGGTCATCGGCCTAACTTTGGGCTGGGACTTAGGAGGACAGTACTTCGCCGGTTGGGTCACCGAGTGGTCGCTGTCTCTGGATAATTTGTTCGTGTTTGTCATCATCATTTCTGCCTTTAAAGCGCCGCGTGAGGTTCAGCAAAAAATTATTGCGGTCGGCATCACTTTGGCGCTGGTGTTCCGTCTGATTTTCATCCTCCTGGGGGCCGCCCTCATCGAACATTTCAGCTGGATTTTCTATATCTTTGGGGTGTTCCTGCTGTTTACAGCTTTTCAACAGGTTCGCGAAGGGAGCGCCGGCTCCGATGAGGATGAAGAGTACAAAGAAAACTTTTTTGTTTCCTGGGTTCGCCGGATTTTCCCGGTTACGCCCGATTACGTCGGCCATCAATACTTTGCCAAGATTGATGGCAAACGTCACATTACGCCCTTTCTGTTGGTCGTCGTGGCGGTGGGGACGGCAGACGTGATGTTTGCAGTAGACTCCATTCCCGCCATTTTCGGTCTGACTAAAGAAGCTTTCATCGTGTTCGCCGCCAACGCTTTCGCGCTGATGGGCCTGCGGCAGCTGTACTTCCTGATTGAAAGTCTGATGGAACGCCTGATTTTCCTGCATTACGGTTTAGCTGCCATTCTGGCTTTCATCGGGGGCAAACTTATAGTCCATGCTTTGAGTACGAACGAAATTCCGTTCATCAACGGCGGCCAGCCCTTTACGGGACTGCCCGAAGCGACCATCCCGGTGTCTTTAGGCTATATCGTCGGGGTATTAATTATTACCACGGTAGTTTCTCTGCTGGTCAGCAGACATCGCGTGAAAAAAGAATGCCGTGATTTGCCGCCGAACAGTACGGAAATCTAAAAACTTCACAAACTCGCCGATAAATTATCTTTGTGAGCAGATATCTAAACCTTCATCACTTGTGGACCGCGCTTGCTGTCTTTTTCTTTTCTGCCAGTCTCCTCACTGTTCCGGTTCCTGCTCAAGCCATCAAGGGGGGCAACCTAGCCGGGGGCTCTAGCACAGATTGGGCTGTGGCTCTCCAGATGGTGAACCGTATAGATTCCGGGTGGATGAAGTGCAGCGGTACGTTTGTCGCCCCATACTGGGTGCTGACTGCTAGACACTGTGTGGCCAACGCGGATCTTCAGCACGCCTATGCTTCCGTAGGCGCGCACGTGAACTACAACTGGCCTTACCAAGTCACCAATATCGTGGGTCACCCTTATCTTGACGTAGCTTTGGTGAAACTCAATGCTCCTGGTAAAGCTACCTTGCCTTTTAGCGTCCAAAACCTGAGTTCTGGTTCCCCGTCCCAATTTTACGGTTTTGGTACCGGGGTGGATTTGAAAGTCGGGCAGTTGAGTTCCTTGGGTTCCCCGGGGGATGGGTTTCTTTACGCTCGTTCCGGGAGCGGAAATATTTCAGAAGTCGGGGATTCTGGCGGTCCTCTGGTCAGCAGTGGGGTGGTCTATGGTGTGTTGTCCGCGGCGGTGCAAGCGCCGCGGGGATACTTGCAGCCTGAGGACTACAAATTTGTCCCTAGCGCTGCTTTCGCCAGGTGGATTTTTGAGTCAATCAAAGCGGTTCCCTGGGAAGGCACGCCTTGGATAGTGCCGGCGCAACCGAATCCTTCTGCCAATCCCGGCCAAAATCAGGTTCCCAACCAGCGGCCCCAAGCAGCGCTACCCGCCAACCCCGCGCCGGGTCGCGTTTTCGGACCCGACCGGGTCGCCACCTCTATTGCCGCCTGGCGACAAGGCGGGTTTACCGGGCCTTCCCTGGTCATCGCCACCGGTAGAGCGGCACCCGATGCTTTGAGCGCCGGCCCCTTGGCCGCGGCTTTGGGTGCTCCGCTGGTTCTGTCTAACGGTCCTTTTGTGGAACCCGGTACGGTCGCCGAAATCCAGGCCAGGGGAATTCGTGACGTGCGATTGGTGGGAGGTCAGGTGGCTTTTGATTCTGCCACGTTAGGAGCCTTACAAGCACGTGGGGTCCAGGTCAGTCACATTTACGGCATGAATCGCTACGGAACTGCGACGGCGGTTGCCGGTCAAACTATTGCGGAATGGAATCAACGGGGTATCGTCCAAACACCGATTTTCTTGGCAGGCGGTCTTTCATTTGCTGATGCGCTGAGTTCGGGAGCGGGCGCTGCGTTCGCACATGGCGTAGTGGTGCTGAACGCCGGAGCTTCCCTTCCGCCAGAAACGGTTGGTTTTATTGAAAACCACCAAGCCCACTCGGGGGGAAGTATATTTCCCATCGGTGGGCCGGCGGTGCAGGCGTGGAACCAGGCAGGATTAGCTGCTTTTAAGTCGCAACCCATTCAAGGCTTGGATCGCTATCAAACCGCTCAGCTGGTGGCACAAGCATTTTCTCCCGCGGCAACTTCGGCCGTGGTGGCTAGCGGTGTGAACTTTCCCGATGGTCTGGCCGGCGCAGCTTTGGCCGCGCACCGCAACGCCTGTCTGCTGCTGACCAATCCCAATGTCCTGTCCGCACCTACCGCAGCCCGATTGGCACAGCTACCCAACCGTGGTTTTTCCGTGGTTATGGGAGGGCCGGGAGCGGTCAGCGAGGCCGTAGCTTGGGGTGTGCGCGGCTAGGGATTTTTAGAAATCAGCCTGGCGAGAACCAGCTGCGCGTCCCAGCTGCGACGCAATGACTGAACACATGATGAGCTGCTCTAAGTGCAGCAGCATGATGGGCACCGCGATAGCGCCGAACAGGGAAGTCGGAAAAATAATCATCGCCATCGGCAGACCGGTAGCGAGGGATTTTTTCGAACCGCACATCATGGCGGCGATGCGGTCAGCGCGATTCAAAGCGCAGAGCTTCCCCCACCCGAACCAGGTCAAGATGAGCATGATACCGACAACGACCAAGGCATCGGCGCCTATCAGCACAAAGTCTAAAGCCCCCACGGTATCCCACAAGCCGTGCAGTTTCGCACTGGAAACCGCCGAGACGACCACCAGATAAATCGTGCCTTTATCCACCGTTTTCGTGATGATGGGGTGGGCGTTCAACCACGTGCGGGTCCATCGCCCGCTGAGCTGGCCCAGCACGAAAGGTAACAGAATCAGCACGGCAATATCGCGCAACGTCGTCAACGAGACGGTACCGGCCTTGCCCAGCAGAAACAGGACCAGCAGGGGAGTTGCGAACGTCCCTACCAAGTTAGAGATGGTGGCGGCGGTGACCGCTCCGGCGACATTACCCCCGGCGATGGACGTAAAGCCGATAGAGGATTGCACCGTGGAAGGCAGCAGGCAGGTGTAATACATCCCCAGTGCGAAACTCGGTCCCAAAAACCACCCGGAGACTTGATAGTTCAACATTCCCAGCAGGGGATAAAGCACAAAAGTGGAGGCCAAAATGACCAGCTGCAGGCGGTAGTTCTTTAGTCCGCCCATGACCTCGGCGGTTTTTAGGCGCGCTCCATAAACAAAGAACAGTACGGCGATGGCGTAGTGGCTGACGGCACCCACGAAGGTTACTACCGCGGCGGGCAGAGGGATAAAAATCCCCGCAATCATAATCAACAACAGGGTGAAAACAAACCAGTCTACGTAGGTAAAGAACCAACGAATGAAAGACATGGGACCGTGCCAGCCAGCTATAGCAATTCAGCAGTTAGGAACCAATAGCCGGTCCCCACTGATGCGTCTCGATTTCCTGCACTATGCCGTGAACCTGGTTCGGATCGTGTTTCAGATACGTCAACGCTTCTTCCGGGGTCTCGACGTTCATCAGTATCAGCGCGCCGGGTTTTTCGGTTTCGTTCATCCAGGCACCAGCGGCCTGAAGTTTCCCGGATTTTTCTAAGTTCCCCAAGTAAGCCAGATGCTCGGGGCGAATCGTGGCCCGGTCGGCTTCACGGGTGGGGTCATAGTGGTAGATAACGACAACTTTACTCATAGGTCGATTCTAGGCGCGCGTCACGTGCAACGAAAACCGACCCCGAATCGTCAGAAACACACTTGGGCATTAAACTGAACAGGTGCATGAAACTTTGAAAGTCCACGGAGCGCGCGAACATAACCTCAAGGCTGTCAACGTTGAAATCCCTCGGAATGCTTTAGTGGTGTTCACCGGATTGTCCGGCTCTGGCAAGTCATCGCTCGCTTTTGACACGATTTTTGCCGAAGGGCAGCGCCGCTACGTGGAGTCCCTATCTTCCTATGCTCGGCAGTTTCTAGGGCGGATGGATAAACCCGTGGTGGACTTCATTGAAGGCCTGTCTCCCGCGGTGTCGATTGACCAAAAGTCCACCTCTCACAACCCGCGCTCCACGGTGGGTACTATTACCGAGATTTATGACTACCTGCGCCTGCTGTTTGCGCGAGCCGGGACCCAGTACTGTCCGGTGTGCGGCGAGGAAATTACTGCCCAGTCCGCCGAACAGATCGTGAACTGGCTGTTCACTTTGGGGGAAGGGACGCGGTTAGAGGTTTTGGCCCCGGTGGTCCGCGGACGAAAAGGCGAGTACTCGGAACTGTTTGCGCAGCTGGCCGCCAAAGGCTTTACCCGGATGCGAGTGGACGGCGAAAATCATCGCCTGGAAGAACCCCCAACACTGGAAAAACAGCTGAAACATGATATTTCGGTGTCCGTTGACCGGGTGGTCATCCGGGAGGGTTCCCGTTCGCGAGTGGCGGATTCTATCGAGACTGCATTGAGTTTGGCAGAAGGGCTGGTGGTCGTCGATTTCGTCGACCGCGACCCGGAGGATCCCCAACGTAGCCGTCGATTTTCGGAAAAACGAGCCTGTCCGAATAATCATCCGCTGGCTTTGGAAGAAATCGAACCGCGCACGTTTTCCTTTAATGCGCCTTACGGAGCCTGTCCCGACTGTTCGGGGATTGGTTCCCGGCTGGTCATTGACCCGGAGCTGGTGGTGCCAAACCCTGAATTGACCCTGCGTGAAGGTGCTGTCAGCCCCTGGACGAGTTCCAAAGACACCATGCAACGCATCCTAAAGGGACTGGGAGACGAGGTTGGGTTCGACCTCGACACTCCGTGGCAGGATCTGTCCGAGCAGGTGCGTGACTACCTGATGTGGGGCAAAAACTATAAGGTACGGGTGAAGTATCGCAACCGGTGGGGACGTGAACGGGTCTACACCACGGGCTTTGAAGGAGCTGCAAACTATATTCAGCGTCGTTACGATGAAACTGACTCTGATTTTTCCAAAGCTAAATATGAAGGTTATATGCGGGAGGTGCCCTGTCCGACGTGTCAGGGGCGGCGTTTGAAGCCGGAAGTTTTAGCGGTTCGTATCGGGAAACTTAATATCTCTGAACTCACCGATTTAGCCATCGATGAAGTTCAATCCTATTTAAGAGATATTCCTTTATCTGGTATGAAAGCTCAAATAGCTACGCCGATTTTGCAAGAGGTGCGGGCGCGTTTGTCCTTCCTCATTGATGTCGGGTTGAACTATCTGACTTTATCGCGAGCGGCAAATACCCTCTCCGGGGGTGAGGCTCAGCGCATTCGTTTAGCTACCCAGATTGGATCCGGACTGGTAGGAGTACTCTATGTGTTGGATGAGCCTTCCATTGGTCTGCACCAACGCGACAACCAACGTCTCATCGACACCTTGAAAGGTCTGCGCGACTTGGGCAACACCCTCATCGTGGTGGAACACGATGAGGACACTATCCGGTCGGCGGACTGGGTGGTGGACATCGGTCCCGGAGCGGGTGAGTCCGGCGGACAAATCGTCCATTCCGGGACGGTGAAGGATCTGCTGAAAAACCAGTCCTCGCTGACTGCGGACTATCTAGCTGGACGAAAATCTATTGCAATCCCACGTCAACGCCGCAAACCTGACCCCCAGCGTATTCTGACGGTACGTGGCGCGCGAGAAAATAACCTGCAAAACATCGACGTGTCGTTCCCTCTGGGGTGTCTCATCGCGGTTACCGGGGTGTCAGGATCCGGAAAATCGACCCTAGTCAACTCCATTCTGTACCAGGCCTTAGCCCGAGATTTGAACCGTGCCCACGTGGTTCCGGGACGTCACAAGCAGATTGAGGGCACCGCTCTGCTGGACAAGATTATTCACGTGGACCAATCGCCCATCGGCCGCACTCCGCGCTCCAATCCAGCAACTTATACCGGCGTTTGGGATGCCATCCGAAAACTGTTCGCACAGACCGAAGAAGCGCGGATTCGCGGGTATGGACCGGGTCGGTTTTCCTTTAACGTCAAAGGCGGGCGCTGTGAAGCCTGCCGCGGCGACGGTACCCTGAAAATCGAGATGAACTTCCTGCCCGACGTCTATGTGCCCTGCGAGGTTTGCGGCGGAGCGCGCTATAACCGGGAAACTTTGGAGGTGTTCTATCACGGCAAAAATGTACGTGATGTCCTGGACATGCCGATTTCTCAGGCTGCCGAGTTCTTTTCCGCTATTCCCAGCGTGTCACGCTACCTGGACACTTTGACCGCGGTCGGCTTGGGATACGTGAAACTTGGCCAGAGCGCGACTACGCTGTCTGGCGGGGAAGCCCAACGGGTCAAACTGGCCAGTGAACTGCATAAACGGACGAATGGCCGCGCCATTTACGTCCTCGACGAACCGACTACCGGACTGCACGTCGACGACATCCGCAAACTTATGGCCATCCTGCAGGGACTGGTCGAGAAAGGCAATACCGTTGTGGTCATCGAACACAATCTAGATGTCATCAAGTGTGCCGATTGGGTAATAGACCTTGGCCCTGAGGGAGGCAAAGGCGGCGGTACGGTCGTGGCTGAGGGCACTCCTGAGGCCGTGGCGAAAGTGCCCGGTTCGTTTACCGGGCAATACCTGGCAAAAATCCTGAAACCGAAAGGCAAAAAATGACTATCAACGTCAGCGACGAGGAATGGAAAGAACGGCTGACCCCCCGCGCTTATGCAGTATTACGGCAAGCCGCTACAGAACGACCGGGCACCGGGAAACTGCTCTATGAATCGCGTTCTGGAATCTACAGTTGTGGCGCGTGTGGTGAGCCGCTGTTCGATGCCGATACAAAGTTTGATTCCGGGTGCGGATGGCCGAGTTTCTTCGAGGCGAAACCGGGGGCGGTGTGCGAAGTCACTGATACCTCCCACGGTATGGTGCGCACCGAAGTTCGCTGCGCCAACTGCGGTTCCCATTTGGGACACGTGTTTCCCGATGCGCCCCAAACTCCAACCGGCAACCGGTTTTGCATGAATTCGGTGGCATTGAGTTTCCAACCACAGGAATAACCTCGCCCGCAGACTGCTTATTGGCGTATCTGACCAAAAAGGCGAAACGTGTACTAAATCCCTCCCGAAATCCGCGGGAAGACTTTAAAGGGTCGCTTTTTCTAGCAACTTATCATCTGACCCCAGACCAGTGAGGTCCACGACCCGACCGTTCGCAATGTAAAGCGGGGTTCCGGCACTGTCACGTCCGAGACTCTTGACCCGCTGTTCGGCCAGAATATTAATCGACTCTAAGCCGGATTCGGGAGTAGCTGGAGGAACGGACTTGTAATCGATGCCGTGTGCGGCAGCGATTTTAGCCAGCTCGGCGTCAGGTTCGCGGATAGTCTGCGCCCATTCGGTATTGTTCTGGTTCTTGTCGTAATCGGCCGACTTGTAGTTGTCCATCGCGAACCCGGTCAAATCTTTGCTGAGCTCCCACAGTTTGTCGGGCTGATTTTCAGCTGTCCAGTACATCAGGTTATTAGCGGAATAAGCAATGTTGGGGAACTTCAACTGCTGGGCATGGGTCAGGGTCGGGCGCAATACTACAATCGCCTTCCCGCCCTCTACCAAATCGTTCAGCTGTTGACCCTGATTGAGCTGGGCTTCGACGTCATTACAGATGTTGCACAAGTAGTCATAGTACAGTTCGAGGACTTTGGTACCTTTTTTCGCTTCGTCGGTAATTTCTTCGTTCGTCAAGACTTTGCCGCCTTTGAGCCAAATCCCCCGTCCGGTCTCGTAGGTTTGGGGTTCGGCGAAGCCAATCATTGTTTTCGTGCCGGCGATTGTGTCCGTAGGCTGAGCCTCTAGCTCGTGTTTCGTGGTCGCAATCTTAATAAAGACGATAACCAAAGCCAGCACAATGGCAACCAATACGATAGCCAGAACGGCGCCGGAACGATTACTGGGCTTGGACACCGTCAGATTCGGCTTAGATGATCCTTTTTTCTGTTTTGACATCTGTGAACTCCAATCACTTACAGCCATTAAACCCTGAGAGGCGACAACGTTTCAACATTTGCAAATTATTGCAGGTACAGGTGACCCGCCTGACGCCGCAGACGACCGGCCTGCTCCAAAGATTTCAGTCCGGCTTGCATACGTTGACGAATATCGGTGCGAGCCGGAGTCAAATCCAACACGCGCGCCACCGCTTCTGAGGTTTCCTCTTCAAGGGGATGTTGCGTGTCAATAACCCAGGTCAATGCGTTATTGAATTCCTCATCACAGATGTCTATCAGGGCGCGTTGGCCATAAATCGATCCGGTTCTAAAAACGGTGAAATCCTGAACCGAAGTTCCGGCTGGCCAAACGAAGGTACCGAATTTCGTGACTGTTTGATTAACTTCGGAATCGAGCAGTTCCAAAATTCGTTGGCGGCGTTTCGGGTGCAGCCGCTGCATTCCAAACGCATCGGCGACGAGTTTAGCCAGCCGGGGCGCGCCAATCGGACCTTCTGTGTAGAGCACTCGAGACAACGCGTCCGCCACGGCGGCAGCGTTAGTGGAATCCTGTAAATCATCAAGGACTTCCTTGGAACCCTGGTTTTGCAAAGGTTTGCCGCGGGGTACGAACGGTTGTGGAACGGTTTTAGCACCGGCCTTGGCTGGAATTTGCGCGGTAAAACTGGGAGTTGTCGGCTCGGAAACCGCCGGTGCGGATGGTGGGGGCACGGGGTTCTTAAGCGATGGCGCACTAGCCGGGACGTCAGCCGGTTTTTCTGAACTGTCCTTGGGTTCCTGTGGGACAAAGAGGGGCGCGAACGCCCCCAGACCGGGCTTAGAAATCTTGCCGAGTTCCGCATCCGGCCCGGAACTTTGGGCTAACTCCATGAATAGGTCGGTTTCTTGCGCTCCCAGTTGGTCTCCCAAGGTGGGGGCGTCACGAGTTTCGTTGAGTTCCCTGCGATTCAGGTGTGTAAAGGTGTCGGCGGGGATATCGGCAATGACCGGCAGTGCCGAACTGGTTTTCCGTTGCCCTGCCGGGGGAAGGTCCTCGATACGGGCTGAGGGCTGTGCAGCAGGATGCAGGGTGGGGGCAGAAGGTTCCGGCTGGGGTTCACGAGGTGGGGTCGCGGTTTCTTCCGGAGACTCCGTCGGTGCGGGGGCGGCGGTTGATTTGTCGGCTTGAAGTCGCGCCAATGCCTCGCGCAGAGGCAGGGGCAAATCCCACTCGTCTTCATCGGGAACTTCCCAAGGCTCGTCGCCGCGGTTATTTTGGGCCGCCGCGATGCGTGAGGGTGAAGTGTAGCGGTCATCGCTCGCCACCGAACCATCCGTCACATCACCGGGGAACGCTAGGTCCAGGGCTATGGAAACGAGACGCCGTGTCACTTCATCTGTGTTTTCCATCAGCTGAGTCAAATACACGTGTTCGATAGCGCCAAAACCACAATGTTCCAGCAGATATTGGGGAATACCGACTTCTCGATCCCAGGCGGAACGCACCTGCAGCTGTTCGGGGCTGTCCAAAATCAGACCCAGCCAAGGTGCCCCCGCGTCGCCGCGAACCGCCAAATCCAGGCGTAATGGGGCCGGCCCCAAATTGGTGCGAACTTCCAGCCCAGCATGTCCCAGCAGTTTGGCCAGATAATCTCGCACCGCCGAAACGGGGGCGGTATCACGTTCGGTGCCTGAACTATTCAACACATCTTGCAGCAAGGCGGGCAGCTCGCTCTGGTCAAGGTCCCTGTTCACCACGAACAGCACCTGACCGTTAGTTTGCAGCAAAGCCTGAGTCCAAGCCAGGGACAAATCCCGACCGAGAGACGTCTTTATTGTTTCCGGATGAGCCGTGGAACCCAGGAAACACACCAATAAATCGCAGGGAACTTGACCTTCGCCATCGTCATAACCTCCGCCGAACCCCGGTGCGGTGGAATCGGCGCTGGGCAATGCGGCTGTGGCGGCACCGAGGTGAGTGACCCGCAGATTCATCAGATTGATTTCACCCTGGCGGTTAGCTTCATCGAGATACCAGCGGATTCCCGCCGCCAGTTCAGACGTCCAGGTCAGTGCCGTGACGGATTTACCGCGGTTCTTTAGGCACAGATTCATCAACAGGTTTCCGGCTTTTTCAAACCACACGTAGTCGGCGCCAAGACCGCTCCAGCCAGGATTTTCACTGGCGAGAACCAGGGGCAGAGGGCGATGCACCGCGGGAAACTCCAGGATTGAAACCGGGTGGGCCTGAACCTGCGCTACCGGCCACGTGTCTAATTTGCCGGGTCTCAACAGCCGCGCCAAGTGACCGGGGGTGGAGGTTAGATCCTGGCCGTAGCGAGCAGTCAATTCGTATTCGGGGAAACCCGCCGACTTGGCGGCTTCGTAAACGCTGTGCGCCCGGCCTTTTGCAAAGCTCGCGGAGGCGGGCAGGGTCGCTACAAACAGAGCCTGAGTGGCGCCGGCCAGAGCCTTGACCACAGCACCGGATGGCAGCTCGGCTGCGTCCAGAATGATCACGGCATCAAAATGGGGGGTTTCATCGGCAAAATCAGGCAAATGGGTAATGACCTCAAGCGGGGTCAGACCCACAATCGGAGTGCGGGTCACAACCCCTTCCAAATCATCACGTAAAGCCTGGCGGATGGAGAAGTCCCCATCACGCAGTCGTGCCCCGAAACGGCGCAGAATCTGTTTATCGACTCGCTGTGCGAACCCACCTGCCGCGGCAATAACCTGATTGACGATTTCGCGGCGAGTCTCCGTGCAATTCAGCGACAGTCGTTCCACCTGAGCTGCGTGGGTCTCGGGCTCGAAACCCTGCTGCACCATAGCCCGCTGACGCTCCCGTACCGCCGCGACCGACAGGGCGTGTTCCAACACTCCTTGAATTGCCATGCCGCTGAGCTTCCCTTCGGCCACCCAACCGACCAGGTCGTCCAGACCCAAGTCTCTCAGCTGGGGAGTCAGCGCGCGGAAAGCCAAAATATCATCTAACGTCGAGTCCTCAGAGCTGAGCGACGTCCCCCAGACCTTACGAACCTGCAGGTAACGACCCAGGGGCGGCAGGCCTTGTGACCAGGCTTCCAAATCCGGGCTGGACACCTGTAAAGATTGCAAAACATCAGCGAAAGCCTCAGAAATGGCTCTGACCTGCTGGCCTAAATTCCCGCCTTGGCGAGCCAGCGGTATCAAAGACTCCAAATCTGAACGGCGGTTGGGCAGATACCGGGACAGTTCAATAGCGCATTTCACTGTATCGGCGTGGTTGAAAAATTTTTCGGTGGCGCCGTCAGCCAGAGCGTCAAAGTCTTTCAGTCCCAGCACGGGGTTGGCGCTAATTCGCGAGCCCAGGGCTTCGGCACGCATCCGCAGGGCGTTGAGATCCTCCAGTAGGTCTGCCACCTTGTTGGGAGTGACCGGCTCGGTTAGATAGGGCTGCAACTGAGCCAACACGGCTTTACGCCGACTGTTGCGAGTAAAACCACCGGAGGCCTCCGCGTGGCGGGCGTCCATCAACAAGTCCAGATCTTTACCACTACGATAGGCGGGGGCGGCAACTTCCAGCAGGGGAGTGGCCTCCTCTTGCAGGTCTTGCAGGGACTGTTGCAAAGTTTCAATGCCGGAAGTGACCGCTTGGCGTTCCGCTTCGGTCAGTTCCACCGGAGCCCTGCCGTATCCAATCTCTAGCAAGTCGAGCCAGCGGGCAAAAATCGGCCAGGCTTGCAGCTCAGAAGTGGCGGACATGATTTCCAGCACGGCCGGATGGGCTTGGGCAATGGCTTGTTCCAGGGCTTTCAACGCTAATTTCAGTTCCGTGCGGTCCACGCTGCGCGCGGTTTCACCTACCAAGGACCAGGGATTAGAGCCGAGGCCGTTCACCGAGTTGGCGTCCAGATTTGCCAGTTTTTTACCAAGTTTCGCGGCAGAGGATCGGTCTTGAGACAAGTAGGGAAAGTTCGGAGCCGCCGCCAAACGGCCTGCCAAAACCCGTTCCTCCGGCTCCAACTCGGCGGCCGTCATGATTTGCGCGGTATAGGCCTGCCACGCGGAAACATGGTTGGGACCGACCTCGTGAATCTGGTTGAGGTACAGATCCAAATCCTGAGACAAGGTTTTCAGGGAAGCCCGGCAGGAATCGAGGTACCCCTCGTCAGCGTTGACCGGGCGATCCCAAGCCGCCCGCAGTAACGCCCGGCTGCTCTCATCACGGTTGGCGGCTTGCGGGTCGAGGGTGAGGAACACGTGTTCAAACCCGGCTTTGCGTACCCGGCTGCGCAGTTTAGTAAGGCTGGTTCTGCTGCCCACCACCAGCACGGAGTGTTGCTGTACCAGGGACTGTGCCAGGGTATTTACGACAGCATCGGTTTTGCCGGTCGCCGGGGCCCCAGAGAGAATGAGGCTGTGGCCTTGCCCAAAAAACTTCGGAACCTGCAGTTGTTTGCGGTCGGCTTTTAGCGGTGCGAAAATATCTGCAGCTAGGGGGGCAGTATCCGCAGTATCCGCTGACAGTTGGGTGGGGGCGCTGCTGGCGGCATAGCGCTGCACCAGGGCGGAGCTGCGGTAATCCTCAAGGTGGGCTTTCAGGTCGGTCAGTGCCGGCGACCAGTTACGATGAGCCAATCCCAGGGCAGCTTGACGTTCCAGGTGCATTTTGTCCCTAAGGGGACTGTCTTGAAGGACTTGCTCTAAGGCGTCGAGAATGGCATCGAGGTTGAGACCGCGGGCAGTCCGACCCGCCCCGACCCAGCGGGACGGAACCTGAAACTTTTGCTGCAAGAGGCGCACCAACGTGCTGTTGAGCTGCAGTTTTTCGTCCTTAGCCAGCCGTAAGTAGCCCACCGGACGGTCAGGTTCGGGTGTCAAGCGGGACTGAAAAACCGGAAATCGGAGGTTGCCGCGGTTTGCGGCGAGGAAACCGAAAGCCAGCTGTAAATCCAGTCCATCGCGCCGGTTCGCCAAGAGCCAATGCCAGTGTTCGGCGGTGGTGAGCTGCGCCTCTGTGTCCCCATCGGCGGCAGAGAGCGGGAAAATGCCGCCAGCCCGCAGCTGGCGATAGGTCGCGTTCAGGGAATTGGTGGAAAAGGGAAAAGTCAGCGCGGCGGCGGGGGAAGCCAGGGGAGTGACTCCGACCTGTGTATCAGTCAGAGAAAGCGCCCATCCCCGGGAGGCTGCGTCCGTCACTGTACTTCCCCTTTGACCTGATTCCATCTCAATACTTACGTGCAAATGTCATTTTAGAGCCTGGAGTACCGTTCGAGCTTGTGACAGACCGAAAGGTAACAAATCGGTTAACTTTTTTGCGGCGGTTCCACTAAAGTAGAGATATCGAGATTTTCTTAAAGGAGGCCGAAGTGTCGGACACGAATCCAGGACCGGACCCTACTGAAACTGCTGTTTTCGGGGCTATAGGCGGGGCCCCTGAGGCGGAACCAGAACTGGGTAAGCGAGTCTTGTCCTCCGCTGACGAGGAAGCTGTCGCGGCTCTGCCGGCAGGTTCGGCATTGCTGATTGTGCAGCGCGGCCCCTCGGCGGGGGCACGTTTCCTGCTTGATACGGAGCGTATTACCGCGGGCAGGCACCCCAAGTCGGATATTTTCCTTGATGATGTGACGGTTTCGCGCCGGCATTGCGAGTTTATCCGTCAAGAAAACGGTTACTTGGTTCGTGACGTCGGCTCCCTCAACGGCACCTATATTGACCGCGAGAGAGTGGAATCTCACCTGCTGGCACCGGGGGAGGAAGTCCAGATTGGCAAGTTTCGATTGGCTTACTACCCGGCGGTGACTTTTCAGAAATGAGCCAGGCAGCCCGAAAAGTCAATGACGTTGGCAGCTCGTGGCCCCCGGAGGTAAGTCATGAGCCGACTATGTCCATTGGACGAGTCCACGAGATTATCGTGAAGGAATTTCCTTCGGTATCTCAGGCTAAGCTGCGCAATTTTGAGAAGCACGGGATTGTGTGTCCGGCTCGGATGCCAAATGGATACCGCGGCTATTCTTTGGCCGATTTAGAGCGAATTCGTTACGCCCTGAAAGCCCAGCGTGACAGTTACCTACCGCTGAATCAGATCGGCGAAAATCTGCGGCTGCTGGATTTGGGGGAGGAACCCCTGCCAGTACAGCCGGTCATGCGGGTCGTGGCTTCGGAGGGCCAGATACGTCTGCCCGTGAGCTCACGAATCACACTGCAAGATTTGCTGGTTTATACCGGGGCTTCCGAGGAACTATTGGAAAAGGCAGTCAATGCGAAACTTATCAGCCCGGATTTTTCTTCCCGGTTTTCTTCCGGTACGGTCGCGGTGGTGCAGGCTTTGGAAGCTTTAGAGAAACAGGGTATCGAACCGCGTAATTTACGCTCCGTTTACTCTGCCATCAATTCAGTTTTGGATTTAATTGACCGGGTGGTGGCTCCGGAACGGCAAAAGAATAACGCCGCAGCCAAGGATCGCGCCCAGATACGGGCGGTGGAACTTTCGGCGCAATTGGCGTCTCTGGCCGAGGCATTGCTGAGCGTCGGAGTCGAGGAACTGTAGCTTTTGTTGCTGGGTGCAGAAATGGGTTTGTTTCCCGGCCTAGCTTGCACTTAAACTTTAAGTGCAAGGTTTGGGCGCGCCGCGCACATTTGCCCACGTTTCGATGGTGCATAATCTAAAATAGAAACACACTTGAACGGAGGTTGCCTTGGAAAAGCCAAGCAAGTCTGGAGTACCGCAGATAAAGCAGGGGATGCTGTTTGGTGAAACCCTGCCGGTCATCGACGAAGAAACCGGTTTTCGCGGACCGACTGCCTGCAAGGCAGCCGGGATTACCTATCGGCAGCTCGACTACTGGGCTCGTACCGGCTTAGTGGAACCTTCCGTGCGCAATGCTCGCGGTTCGGGCTCACAACGGCTTTATTCTTTCCGAGACTGCCTGCTACTTAAGGTGGTTAAGCGCCTGCTCGACACCGGAGTTTCCCTGCAACAGATTCGCGTGGCCGTAGCGACCTTGTCAAAAATGGGGGTGGAAGACCTGGCGGGGATTACTCTCATGAGTGATGGTGCCTCGGTTTTCGCCTGTACGTCACAAGACGAAGTTATCGACTTGGTGCAAGGCGGCCAGGGTGTGTTCGGCATCGCGGTGGGTCGCGTCTGGCACGAAATTGAAGGCGAACTGGCGCAGCTTCCCGTAGAGAATATCAATGATGACAACGTGGTAGTTCGCGATGAACTGGCGGAGCGCCGCGCGCGTCGTCGCCAAGTTAGTTGACAGTTTTTCTGGTTCACAAGCGCGGTGCCAAACTTTGGCACGACAGTGGTGTCCCGGTCGGAGGTTAGGGAGATGCGTTTCGACCGGGACACTTTTTTATGTGCTTACCCTAGGGGACTGAGCAGGACAAACGCCTCATACGTTAAATGACATAATATATATTATCGGATTGAAGGGGCCCGGTGAAGGAACAATGTGAACGCCCCGGCACCGCCCCTGAGCAAAAGTCCGCTAAATCGGTTAGAATGAACCGCTAAGCATTACAAGGAGGCACTTATCGTGGCTGATCGCGCGCTACGCGGGATGCGTATGGGTTCCAATTCTCTCGAGTCCGAAGAAGGCGTTGTTTTTGTCGAGCGCCAAAACGTGGATTACACCTGCCCGGAAGGCCACGCCTTCGACGTTCCTTTCGCGATAGATGCCGAAGTGCCCGACTCTTGGGAATGCCCGGTTTGTTCGAAAACCGCGATACGCAACGGTGTGGAAGATTTCCAAGAGGAAAAAACCTCTAAACCGCAGCGCACCCACTGGGAACAGCTGATGGATCGGCGCAGCGAAGAGGAACTCCAAATTCTGTTGGATGAACGTCTGGAAGCCCTGCGCACCGGACGGCGCCACTACGGACGTTGAAAGTACCCTATTTCGAGATCGGTTGGCTTCTAGCCAACGAAAATGACATAACGTTATGAATTATGGAGCAGTTCCCGAATCCGCCACCGGGCGACTTCCAGGAACGCTTCCTTGATGATTGACCCGCTCATTTTCGAGGTACCCGCCCGGCGTTCCACAAAGGTGATGGGCACTTCTACAATCTTGCCCCCCGCCCGGCGTGTCCGCCAGGTCATCTCAATCTGGAAACCGTACCCTTTTGATTCAATCGTGTAACGCTGCAGTAGACGGGTCAAAAAATCAACCCGATAAACCCGAAAACCCGCCGTCGTGTCGGCTACGCCCAGACCCAGAACCATGTTGACATAAAAACTTCCCGCTCGGCTCAGCAGCTGGCGCGAAGCAGACCACCCCGCGGTCGCTCCCCCACTGCGCCACCGCGAGCCGATGACCAGATCCGGACGACCGCTGCCGTGGGCCAAAGCCAGCAGACGCGGTAAGTCCTGAGGCCGGTGCGAGCCGTCGGCATCGAATTCCCCGACCCAGGTAAATCCGTGACTATCAGCCCAGGCAAACGCGGCCAAATATGCCGGTCCCAGACCGTCCTTGCCCGCCCGGTGCAACACGTGGAGCTGCGGTTGGTCCGCAGCCAAGGCGTCTGCCAGCTGACCGGTACCATCAGGCGAGTTATCGTCCACAATGAGGACATGAATCCCCGGAGCTTGGGCTAAAACCTCGCCGGTAATCCATTCCAGGTTTTCCCGCTCGTTATAAGTCGGGATGGCGATAACGGTTTTCGCGTTGAGGTTAGTGTTTTTCACGTTTCCAGCTTTCTGTCAGAGCTAATAATACTTGTAAAACCCCAGCTAGGACCACTAATATCAGCGAGCCCAGACCGAGCAGTCCCCCGATAACGGTGGCGGGCGTAGCCCCGCTGCGCAAAGGAATATCTGTAACGAAACTGCCGGCTGTAAAGTTCGGAATGACCCGGCCTACTATCCGGCCGCGGGCGTCAATCCGCGCGGTGGAATCCATCGTGGACACTTGAATGGTGTCTAAGCCGTGTTCGGCAGCGCGAAAGCGGGCGATGGCGAGCTGCTGGTCAGCTTCGTCGGAGGAACCGAAGAAAGAGTTGGATGTCGGCACGTAGAGGAAGTTCGCGCCGGTGACCGCTTGGCGCACCAGGTCATCATCGGCAATCTCGTAACAAATCGGGCTGGCTAGGTGTACATCTTTACCGGCCAGCGAGACCTCTAGCTGTGCCACGCTTTCGCCTGCAGTGAGGTCAGTAGGAACCAGGGCGGCGAAAGTGGGAATGACAGCTGCAAAAAATTTCCGCCAGGGCAGATACTCGCCGAAAGGAACCAGGTGTTTTTTAGCGTAAGTGTCTCGAGCCTGGCCGTTTTCCCACACCAAGATGGTGTTTTGCAGGGAAGTCATATCAACTTCGTTCCCGACAAGGCTGGCGACGCCCGGTCCGCGCGCCCCGGCTCCCAACGTTCCGGTGATGAGCGGGGCTTGGAAGGCTGCGGTGACTTCGTTCACGAGAGCGGCCGCACGAGGGCTGGTGCGCGGGTCCACGTCTGCCGCGTTTTCCGCCCACAGCACCACGTCGACATGTTGAGCTGTCTGTTGGCGCAAACGGAGAGACTCCTCCACGTGGTTTTGTAGCACTTCGTAGCGTTTTCCAAATGCCGTTTGCGGCTCGCGACCAGGGGTATTACCCTGGACCGCCGCTGCCGTAACGTGCCCGGTAATCTCTGGCAACGCGGGGTGTGCCAAGTTGGGAAAAACGGTAGCTGCGATAACAGCAATGAGTGAAACCATCCGCAGCGTTACGCCGCGGTGATGGCCCAGAATTTCTAAAACGGCAGCGGCGATGAACACGCAGACCCCGCTGACCAGCGCGCTGCCGCCCCACGGCGCCCACGCCAACAGCGGAGTATCAACCAGGGCAAAAGCAAGCTTTGACCAGGGAAACCCCCCGAAAGGCAGCAAGGCACGCAGCTGTTCCACCCCGACCCAAGCCAAAGGCGCCCAAACCAGCCGCGCCAACCCAAACAAACGGGGAAAACGCGGGATGGCCTGTTCCCCGCGCACCCACACTTGTGCAAATAAACAGATAAACAGCGTCTCTAAAATGGTCAAAGCAATCCACGGCAGGGCCGAACCGGCAGAAACCTCGGTCCAGGTCAACTGCGGACCGAAAAAACCGAGGCCCCACACTGCTGACACCAACAGAACCCGGCGCCCAGGCTTGCTACGCTCATACTGCCAGCGCAGAGTGCCCAACAGAATCATTACGGAAGGAACCAGCAACAGCCACAGATTCCAGTGCGGAAAAGCCAGGGCTCCAGCCACTCCCCCTATGAAAGCCAGGGGCAGAGCTATCAGAAGTCCCACGTCACCACTCCCCGCTTGACCTGGTTGATGACGCTGCGGAATTTTGTGTGCAGAGCCGGATCGAGATTCAGTTTGCGTAGCTGGTCGGCGAGGTCAATGACTTGGCGAATGACCCGCACGAAGTCGCCCGCGCTCATGCCGGTCAGCTCCAGACACTGCCCGAGGCTGACGTCCTGCGCCCACGCCACGACTCCGGGCAACAAATCCGTTTCTAACGGCGGGTAAGTCTCGAGGTAGTGTTCTTGCTGCAGGGTAGCGATTTCAAAGTTAATCCGCCCCATGGATTCCAACGCCGTGGCCAGGCTGGGAGAAGCCTCAGCTGGAATCAAGCGAGACAATCCTCCGGTGCGGTTTTGCGCCAAGCACACCGAGAGTGCCCCCGCCACATCGGCCACGTTCAAATCATCGAAAACGCCGCGGCGCAAGCATTCCACGACCAGCAAATCCCGTTCGTTATACACCGATTGCAGCATGGTTCCGGCGTCACGCAGACGAAAATCATCATCGACATAGTTCAGTTCTCGCAACACTTGGCAGGTTTGGTCCAGCTGGCGAGCCAGGGACTTGGTGCGGTTTTCTATCCTCTGGCGAGTCGTCTGGGCCGATTCCCGGTTTTTGGCAGCCTGACGGGCTTTCACCAGGTGTTTGTCCCGGTCGGGGCAGCTGTAGACCGGGTGGGCTTTCATCTGGGCGCGAGCCTGTTCAATGGCCCGGCGGTCAGCTTGCTGTTTCTCGGGGGTGTTTTCCCCGCTGTGACGCCGCTGTTTGGCCTGCTTTTCCGCTTTGGACAGGGCGTTCATCAGGTCCAGCAGCGCCAGCACATCTCCACGCTCGCAGTGTGCCTCGCGTTCTTGATTCGCGGCCAATTCTTCAAACCGGCGCAGCTGTGAGAACAGTTTGCGCGAACTTCCCAGCGCCACATACTGGGCAAACGATTTTTCGACAGTTTCTTTCGCACCCTCCAAGGTGGTGCGGGCCAGCAGGTTTGCCGCCATGTTAAAGGTCGGGACGAAGGCTGAGTGCAGCGGGTAGGTTTGCTGACTGGCCAGGTTGGCCAGCAACTGCGGGGGATTCTTCACTTCCATAAGGGTCAGGGCATACCCCACAGAATCGATCCCGCGGCGTCCGGCGCGACCCGTGAGCTGGGTGTATTCCCCCGGAGTTAGGTTCGCGCGTTCTTGGCCGTTCCACTTGTTCAGTGATTCCAAGACAACGGTACGGGCAGGCATATTAATGCCTAGAGCCAGCGTTTCGGTCGCGAAAACCAGGCGAATCAGGCCTTTCGCGAACAGAGACTCGGTCAGCTGCTTTTGAATCGGCAGCAACCCGGCATGGTGCGGGGCGATACCGGCAGCCAGGGTTTCTTCCCAGTTCGAAACATCAATCGCGCTCAAGTCGCCCTGGCTGAAACCTGCCAAGTTAGTCTCTATTTCGAGGCGAATCTGGTCGGCTTCCGGTTTGGTGGTGAAGCGCAAACCGGCGTCAAACACTTGCGCCGCCGCGTCGTTACAACCCTGCCGAGAAAAGATAAACACTATCGTCGGAAGCAGCTCTTGCTGTTCCAGACTGCGCGCTACCGCCGGTCTGTCCGCTCGAATCCGGCGGGGCATCCGGCCGCGACGCGGCATGACCTGCTGGGCGGCTTGCGCCAGCAGAGCCCGGTTCAGGTGTCCCCCCACATCGCCTTTGGCGAACAGGGGCAGAATCTCTCCCGAGGCGCTAATCATAAAGTGTTTCAACGGCACCGGGCGGACAGAGGTCGAGATAACGGTGGTGGGACCGCGCAGGGTCTGGAGCCATTGAGCGAACACGTTGGCGTTGGAAATCGTGGCAGAAAGGGAAATGAGGCGCACCGCCGCATCGAGATGAATAATGATTTCTTCCCACACCGGCCCGCGGAAATGATCGGAGAGATAGTGAACCTCATCCATGACGACATATCCCAGGTCCGCCAGCGGCGCGCCTGCATAAATCATGTTCCGCAGTACTTCTGTGGTCATCACAATGATGGCGGCGTCACCGTTTATCGCCGTGTCGCCGGTCAACAGCCCGACATTTTCCGCACCGAATAACTCCACCAGTTCCAGATACTTTTGGTTGGACAGGGCTTTAATCGGTGTCGTGTAAAACAGGCGTTTGCCCTGCCGCAAAGCCAGGAAAATCCCATACAGGCCGACGATGGTTTTTCCAGCCGAAGTCGGGGCGCTAACCAGGACATCTTGCCCCTTATCGAGTACCTGGCAAGCCTCGATTTGAAAGTCATCCAGGGGAAAATCGAACAGGGCTTGGAACTCGTAGAGTTCCGGGGATTGCTGGGTCGCTCTGAAAGCTTGATAGCGCTGGGCAGGAGAAGGGTTGGTAGCCTCGGAGCCTTCCGTTTGCGCCAATCGCGCGGCGGCTTTCTGGCTCTCGCGGTAACGGTGACGTTTGGGACTCATAGTTTCAGATGTCTATTGCCGCGGTGCCACCAAATCGTAGCTCGCCCAACGGTCATGAGCGGAGCGCAGACGGCGCTGCTTGTTGGCTTTGCGAGCCTGCTTCACCTCGGCGCGGGCCACCCGTGCCGCGCTCAAAGTTGCGGCATCCCCCGTGGGAGCTGGCTTTCGAGCCGGTGGGCGGACCGGTTCCGCAGTGTCGGCGGCGGGCAGCTCAATATCGCGAACCGTCCGATAGAGACGTATTCCACGCACGATAATCCACGCGGTCGTAACCACGAAAATAATCACGGCACAAATTACGGCGATGAGCCACACGATACCCTGAACACTCATAACTCAATCTTACCTGTCCGCAGTCGATAGTGCGGAGCCGACCTGTGCATAGAGCGCAAGGGTCGCGGCGCCCACCTCGCCGGCAGCCGCCACCACCGGCTCTATCGCTGGCCCACCAATAATGGCTTCTATTTCGCTCGCTAGGATCTGTATAACCCGCTGCAGCCAGGCAAAATCCTTAACCTTTAAACGCACCCGGTACGTGGTGGAGGACTGATCGACCGTCTGGGCGTGAATAATCGTGTCCACGTAGGATTTCGCCTGATTTTTCAGCTCCAGATCCACTGTCTGGTACTTGTAGCTGGGTTTTATCGGGAGTTTCTCGGGAATCATCTCCTCAGTAACGCGCAGGTCACTGAGGCGATCTAGGCGATATTTGTGCCACTTGTTCTTCTCGAGGTTCACCCCCACCAGATAAACATGGTAGCGGTCTGTATAGACAGACCTGGGTGCCACTCGGCGGTCTGCGGTGTCCCAGCTGGCGTTGGTGTAGGTAAAGACGACCGTGTGGCCCCGCTCGATGGCCCGATTTAGCGTCTCCAACGAGTTTTGTATGGAAGGCGGCACCGTGTTCGTCACCAACTGCGGGGCGGCAAGTTCGTGCGCCTGGCCCAACCAAGAGGCGACCTTCAGGCGAGCGGTCGCAATCGCCTCTTGTGACGACGGCGCCAAATATCCGGCGACTTCCAGCCCTAACAGGAGGGACAACGCCTCGTCAGCACTGAAGGACGGGGGCATCACCCAACTGCGAGAACCGTTGACTTCAATGGTCCCGTCCTTACGTATCGAGGGTAGGAAACTGTCGTAGTCAGATTTTTCGTTGCTGGCGGCCGCATCCAAGTCCAAGAAATCCCAGATAATGTTTTTGATGTCCTGAGGTTGGAGGCCAAAGTGTTTCGCCAGTTCATCTACGGTGCAGGTGTCGCCGGCAGTGCTCGCATTAAAGATAAACGTCATCACCGCCAGGGATTCGGCCGTCACACGCGTCTGGTTATCAATGGAAACACCAGTTTTCCGGGGTCTGAACTCGTCAAATTTGAGACGTCCGGTTTCATACTCACCCTCCGTCAACTTGAGCTGAGTGAGACTTTCCGCCGCCTGCACGGTTGCCGTCGCAAGTTTCGGGGGGTCGAGCACCACCAGGTGGGTCATTGCTTCGGCGGCCAGACGGCTCCAAGTATAGAAATCCGGTTGTTTAGCTCGATAGAGATTCCACCCGGCAGGGATCCGCTCAAGCCCGGTCAACCCCAGTTCCGCTCCCTGGCGAACAATATCATCATGCTCACAGATGAGTTCCGCGTTCATGACTGCTTCCGAGGCTTTGACGGGGTCTGCCACAAACATGACCCGTTCCAAGGGGCTCTCTAGAGAGACGCCGCGAGGGGACTCCACGTACTCGGTAACATCAAAGGTCTGGTCGGTAATAACCAGTTTACTGAGACGGGATAGCTTGAACGTTCGGAAACCTTGGCGGGTTTCATCGAAACCGCGAACATAGAAAAATCCGCGAGACAGCATCATCATTGTGGGACGCACCCGTCGATGCGTGGATTCACCATAGCGGGCCTGGTAATCGAATTCAATGAAGTGATGCGCGGCGATGGCGTGAAAAATGTCTTGCGTCAGACGCGAAATGAGCACCTGCGACTGGACTTCCAGCGGATTGTCGGGGTCGATGACACTCACGGAACGAACATGGGAATCTATTTTGGTAAAGTTCCCTTCCAATAATCCCAGCGCCAGGTGGACCCAGACTGATTCAGCCGCGTCAAAAGCCAGCGTCTGGCGGCGCGAATCGGGCCGCAACAGGTAACGATTTTCCGTTCCGACGCTGTTGCGTTTATCTTCCACGATGATATCGCCCAGGATTTCGTTGAGGATTTGGATATCGTCGCGGATTTTGTCACTGTAAGTTTCATGCGACTGCGTCGAGTCAGCACCGGAACGAGCCGAGAAGTAGGGTCCGATGGTGGCGGTATAGGCGGCGTAGATTTCATCATAGGTTAGCGGGCGAGCTTCTCGGTAAAAAACTGTTAAAAGCCCCTGGTAGCGCCGCGACGCTGAGGCGAGTGCCGTTTCACTGGGGAGGTCTTTACGCCATTCGTAATCGTCATCTTCATCGAAAATGTCGGGTTCACTCGGTGCCTGGTGCATAAAAAAATTATAGCGACGGACTTTCGGGATTTGTCTGAACTCTAGGTTGAAGCGGCTATGCTTAAACCCGTGATGATTCGGAAAGCACGCGTTCTGGAAGTGCAACGCCAGACCCCACATCAGGTTCTGCGCTGCGAAATCGTGGCTGCGCCTCCCCGCCAGGAAACCGGGCCCGCCGTGAGTTTCCAGCCCGGTGACAACTGCCGAGCCATCTGCTACCCGGAGCTGCTCGGTAACGCTGAGCCCGGCGATATCATCCAGATTGAAGTCTCTCCCCTGGCTAAAGCCTTGGGCACCGGTGGCGAAGCTATGGTCCTGGCCAATGAAACCCGCCTGCCGGCAGACGAACTGCCTAATCCTGGCCACCTGGTGAAGGCCCGCTACACCCCGCATCAAAAAGTGGTGTTGGGTGCCGACGAGCCGGACAGTCCCTACCACTCTCTGTTGCGTTCGGCGGATAACCTGGATGGACTTCCCGTTTTGGTGACGGATTTGCATTCAGCTCTGCCAGCTATCGTGGCGGGATTCCTGTACCAAAACCCGCGAGCCCGGCTGGTCTATATCCAAACTGATGGCGGCGCCCTGCCTTTGGCGTATTCCCGTACCGTAGCCCAAATGCGCGAGTCCGGCAGTTTAGCCGCCACCATCACCTGCGGGCAGTGCTTTGGCGGCGATTTTGAAGCTGTCAGTTTTCCCTCCGCCCTGTTCGTGGCTTCCGAGGTGGTCAAGGCCGATGCGGTCATTGTGTCTCAAGGTCCGGGCAATCTGGGTACCGGCACTCGGTGGGGCTACTCGGGGGTCGACGGGGCGCAATTTTTGCATACGGCTTCGGCGTTAAACGGTCATCCCATTGCGGTGCTGCGGATGTCCAGCGGCGACGCGCGCCCCCGGCACTACGGAATTTCGCACCACTCCCTGACCATGTTGACCTGGATGGGACTGCCCCCTCTGGACGTGGTGCTTCCGGTTTTCGACCTCGACAACCCCATCGAAAATGCCCTGGCTGACCCGAAAGGAACGTTCGCTCCCCTGGTGAAGTCCCAACTGAGCCTTTTGCAAGAACACCATCGGGTCATCAACCAGCCCACTACGGGACTGTACGCGGCACTGGAGGCCTTCCCAGTGAAACTTTCCACGATGGGGCGAACGCTGGGCGAAGACCCGGCCGCTTTCCTCGCGGCGGCAGCGGCGGGAGCCTACGGAGCGACCGTGCCCACCCGCGAATCCAAGAAACCACAGAAAGACCCCAGCGTCGCGAGCTGAGGAGCAACAGCGTTACAGACGGCAGGCTTTCAGGTCAGTCACCAGGATGCCGCGCGCCCCGGCCGCGTAGAGACGGTCCATAATTAGGTTCACGTCCGCGGCTTTCACCATGACCCGCACCGCTTTCCAGGTGTCCTCAGCCAGGTCGGAAATCGTCGGGGATTCAATACCGGGCGTAATTGCCAAGAGTTCCGCGAGCTGGGCTGACGGAGCGTTGTAATCCATCAATACATAGGTTCGCGCCACCATCACGCCCCGCAGGCGTGCCGCCACCGTTTGCAGCTGAGTGTGATTTTCTTGACCCGAGGTGGTAATCAGCAAGGCTTCCGATTCCAACAGAGGCTCACCGAAAGTTTGCAAACCGGCAGCCCGCAGCGTGGAACCGGTCTCGACCACGTCGGCAATCAAATCGGCGATGCCCAACTGAACGGAAGACTCCACCGCGCCGTCCAGGTGTACCACGCGAACCCCGGAAATCCCGTGATCATCGAGAAACTTTTTCAGCAGTAGGTCATAGGAGGTCGCCACTCGTTTGCCTTGAATGTCCGCCAAGTCGTGGAACTGGTCCGCTGGCCCGGCAAACCGGAACGTGGAGCGGGCAAAGTCCAGCCCGAGATATTCCACCGCTTCGACCCCGGAGTCAATCAACAAATCCCGACCGGTGATGCCGCAGGACACGACCCCGGAACCGACATAAACCGCAATGTCACGCGGACGCAGAAAAAAGAACTCGACATCGTTACCCTTGTCGATAATCGTCAACTCGCGTCCGCGCCGAGTTACTTTATAACCGGCTTCTTTTAGCATCGTTACTGCCGGTTCGCACAGCGACCCTTTATTCGGCACCGCGATTCGTAACATGGCTGACTCCCCTTTTCTCAAGCTGTTATTGACTGTTTTCCGAGTCGTTCCGGATTTGGACTACGGGCAACGCCGCTCTACATATGCTGGTAAATATCTTGGGGCTTAAAGCCTTTCGCCACCATCATGACCTGCAAGTGATAAATGAGCTGTGACATCTCAATCTGAGCCGCTTCCTCCGATTCGTATTCGCACGCCATCCACACTTCGGCGGCTTCTTCTACGATTTTTTTGCCGATGCCGTGGACTCCCCTGTCCAGTTCCTCAACAGTACGGGACCCCTCCGGGCGCTCGTTCTTTCGGCTCACAATAATCTGGTACAGGTCTTCAAAATTATTCACTCTCTAAGAGTATGCAACCTCGCCGCGTTTTAAAAATCTCTATCCTGACGGCCAGGGCTCTAGGCGGTTTGGTAAGTAAACTTTCCGACCAACGTATCCAATCCCTTGGCCTGGTGAGCCAACGTGGCTGCCGTAGTGGAAACCTCACCCGCGGTGCTGGCGTTCTGTTCGGACAACGTCACCGCTGTGTGCATCAGCTCGCTCATCTGCCCCACGCATTCATTCATCTGGGTCAACGATTCCATGAGATGTTTCGCGGAGGTGTCCTGAGCACTCAAGGACTCGGAAATCTGAACCTGGACCTGCGCCATCTCTTCGACCACTCGCGAGATGCTTTCAATCTCCTGTACCGCCTGCACCGTCGAATCTTGAATAGAGGTGACTTTCGTTTCGACCTCGTGCGTGGCGCCCGCAGTTTCAGTAGCGAGGCTCTTAACCTGGTCCGCCACCACGGCGAAACCTTCTCCGGCGTCTCCCGCGCGCGCCGCTTCGATGGTGGCGTTCAGTGCCAGCAGGTTCGTTTGTTCGGCGATGTCCGCAATTATCTTTACCACGGAAGAAATTTCGTCGGCCGCCTGGTTCAAAGCCGTGACGCAGGCGGTGGCTTGCCCCACAGCCTGCACCGCATCGTCAGAAAGACCGGCGGCAATCTCGGTGGCGTGGCGTATCGTCACCATCTCTTTTTGCAGCTCCATGCGGGACTCGTCAGCCCCGGCAGAAGCCTGACGTGACATCTCGGTCTTCGTCAAAGCCTGTTCCAAAGTTTCGGAAGTATTTTGCGCCACCTGGCTGGAATCAGCGGAAGTCACGCCCAGTTCCCCCGATGCCCTATCAACGTTATCGGAAGCCGCCTTTACCGTGCCCATAGTTTCCGCCAAAACTCGGATAGCTTGCCGCAGTTTCCACGACATTCCCGCCAAATCGTCGGCTCCCATGACTTTGGGCAAAACGGTGAAGTTCCCGGCACTCAAAGCTTCCACCGAGGCGTTCAATGTTTTAATCTGTCGGGTGACCTGGATAATGACCACCACTATGGGGGTCATTACGAAAATGCAGGCCAAAATGACGGTGACGATGACCACCACGATTCCGATGTTCAACAGGTGTTGGGCTTCGGCTAGAGCCTTGACCGTGGCTTGGTTGGTGGCTGTAGCGCCGGCCTTTTGCAAAGCCTGCGCAATCAAGATCAGGAACACGGTGGTAGAACCGGCGACCATGCACGCTGAAAAAATTGTGATAACCCCATTCATCAGCAATTTCTTGGTCAGAGTCCACCCGGCTCGAAATTGTTTATCCGTTTCACGAGGCGGTTGGGTCGGGAGTTGCGCGCTTTCCTGTTCCATCGTTGCCATAAGGTTTGCCTAACTACATACGCGAGTGCGGTTTTCTGCATTTATTTTAACAATACAGGGCGGGATTCGGGTCTGTACCACCCGAATCCCGCGAAATGCCTCGAATTTACTTTGTGGCGGATGACTTGGCGTGCAGGGATTGCCACGGCCTAGCGATTTTTTCCAAACCTGCCTGATCCAAAGAACTGAGGTCAACTTTGTCGTCCAAAGCCCCGACCTGGCCCAAAAGGGCAATCATTGCCTTAAACTTTTGCGGGTCAGGCGCGGCAGCGCGTCCGGGGTCAGCCGGGTCGTAGTTGGGCAGATGTTCCAACTCCAGCGTCGCCAAGTTGACTTTCTGGGCAGCCTGCAGGGAGGCGGCAGTGTTCAGCGTTTGGTCATACTTTTTCGTGTATTCCACCGCTTTTTCCGGATCCTGCTGGATACTGTTGATGGCTTGGGCCATAGCGTTGATGACACCCTCATTCGCGGCGTCCTGGTTTTCACACTGTTCGCCGGTCGTCACCACGGCCGCACCCACCAAAGGAAGATTCGGCGGCAGGGGAATCTCGGTCACCTCCAGCCCCGCCAGCTGGAACTGCACCAGGTCGTTATTGGAAAACCCGACCACCGCATCGACTTTCCCGGTAGCCATCTGAGTCTGCTGGGTATATCCGATTTCCGAAATATTTACGTCCTCAAGGCTCAAACCCGCCTGCTGTAAACCTGCCTGGAAACCAAACCAGCTCGAGCCAAACCGGCCGGGGACGCCTACAGTTTTCCCTTTCAAATCGGCCCAGGAGGTAATCCCTGACTGCTTGGTTGCGATAACTTCCACCGGATATTTTTGGTACAGGATACCCGTCACGCACAAATCCATACCGGCCGAAATCGCCTGCACTGCTTCGTCAGCAAACGCCACCACGTAGTCCTCTTTATGGGACAGAAGAGCGTTGAACAGTCCCTCATCGGCTCCGTGATGACGCAGGTGAACGGGCTGGAGGCGCTCTCCCCCGCCGTTATCCCAACGGAACAGCTGGTCTTGGGCCGCCACATAGAACGGTGCGAACTGCACGTTGGGGATATACGTCAAACCGATTGTGACCGCCCGGTCCGCCCCGGCGGGACTACCGGCAGACCCAGCGGAACTCCCCTTTTCCGCAGTGGAACCGGCAGCACAGCCGGACAAAACGGCGGCACTGACAGCCAGCCCGGCTAGGGACCTGATAAAACGATGTGACATCTTGTGAACCTTTCTTTGGGACGCGGCTAAACCGCGTTTACCGTTTTGGAATGACGCTCCAGGCGATAGACCCCCAGATATATCAACGCGGCCACCGTGCAGATCATGATTAAACTCACGAACATTCCCGGTGTATCCACGTTGTGTGACTGCAGGGTAATCAGGGTGCCCATGCCGTGTCCGCCGATGACCATCTCACCCACCACCGCACCGGTGATGGACAGGGTCACGCCGTTTCGGATGCCGCCCAGTAGAGACGGTAGCACCAGCGGAAACTCCATGTATTTCATCAGGTCCCACGTCCCGGCGCCATCGAGTTTGGCGGCTTCCAAAATGCTGGCGTTCAGGTGATGCAAACCCACGGTGGTGGAAACCAAGATGGGGAAAAACACCATCAACGCGCACAACACCGCAATGGCAAAACGCGGCGTCGGCAGCCAAATCAACAACAGCGGCGCCAGCGCGACCGCCGGAACCGCTTGGGAAGCCCCCAAAAACGGCTGAACCGCCGCGTTTAGGAGCCGCAGGTGATGGATTGCAAACGAAAGCGGCACACTCACAATCAGTCCCAAGACGGTTCCTCCCGCCGCGGCCAGCAACGTGTTTCCCAGGTAAAGCCAAAACGTTTTGCCGCTCAACAGCTCCACACCGGACTGAACTACGTCACTGGGACGCGGCAAGATAAATGTCGGAATGTTTCCAGAACTTGTCGCGAGGAACCAGACTGCCACAATGAGCAACGCCAAAGCGAGTGGGGCAATGACATTGAGTGGTCGAAACTCCGGGACGGCGTTAACCGTTGACGGTGCCCGGTTTTGACTCATTGACATCTTCACCCCTTTCGGTTTGTCACCTCATTGGACAGCCCAGGGCAAAGAAAGATGAACGCTCACCGATGCCTCAGTAAACATACGCAGGCGCGGCGAAACGTGCAGCTCTTCCCATCCGGACTTTAACCGTCGGTATCGGAGTTTCACCGATTCAACTCGTGCGCACACGAGGTCGCGGACTTTACCGCCGGTGCTGAATTACACAGCCCCCAGAGCTACTTACAGTATAGCCTCTCAGCGGTGCACTCAGGACCAATCCTGAAAAAGCGTTAATGGGTGTGCGCATCTGCGCCGATGGCGCGCAACGTGGCGAGAGCCTCAGCGGGTTTCCGCTTGAACACGTAGGAGCCGGCCACCACCACGTTAGCCCCGGCTTTCAGCACCAGCGGCAAGGTTTCTTCGTTAATTCCCCCGTCGACCTCGATATCGAGGTTCAGGCGGGCGTCTTCGGCATATTTGC
Source organism: uncultured Mobiluncus sp. (assembly GCF_963511525.1). Lineage (NCBI taxonomy): Bacteria > Bacillati > Actinomycetota > Actinomycetes > Actinomycetales > Actinomycetaceae > Mobiluncus > uncultured Mobiluncus sp. The sequence goes on from NZ_CAUPIY010000001.1 coordinate 251,417, forward strand.
GTAGCTTGCGAATCTTTGGCAACACCTCGGGAATAAACTTTTGCCCCCCAAAGCCCGGCTCCACGCTCATGACCGTGACCTGGTCAAACCGACCCAAAATGTCTTTCACCGCACTAGCCGGGGTGGCTGGATTCAGTGCAATGCCGGATTTGGCGCCTAAACTGTGCAGCACGTCAGCGGTTCGCACCGGGGCTTTCGAGGCTTCCAGGTGGAAACAGACTATCGCGCAGCCGGCTTTCGCGTATTCCAAGGCCCAACGGTCTGGATTTTCAATCATCAAGTGAGCGTCCACCGGTAGTTTCGTGGCGTTCAGCACCGCTGTGGCAGTCGGCAACCCCCACGTCAGATTGGGCACAAAATGATTATCCATAATGTCGAGGTGAACCCCGTCGGCACTCTTGATGTCTTGCAGCGCCTGGGCGAAATGCATCTGGTCGCAGTTCAGCACGGAGGGGTAAATCTTAAGGCTCATATCGGTTCCCTTCTTTCCTCTATTGTCTAATTCCGAAGTGGGTCGCGGACAATTTTGACCTGGTTTTATTCCTGGGAATCAGGCAGTTTTTGAATCAACGCCAGAAACATGGCGTCGGTACCGTCTCGGTCAGGCCACAGCTGCAGGTAAGGTCCCAACCCGAGGTCATGTTCCGGGTTGACGATGATGTCGCGGGCCACCGCGGGAGCATCCAACACCCGCAAATCCGCACGATTTTTCACCGCGTTTTCGACCACCTGGCGAGTTTCAGCCAAATGCGGGCTGCAGGTCGCGTATCCCACGACTCCCCCCGGCTTCACCGTTTGCAAAGCGGATTGCAGCAGCTCTTGCTGTAGGGCGGTCAAGTCCTTTAGGTCGGCGGCGGATTTGTTCCATCTGGCTTCGGGGCGGCGCCGCAGCGAACCCAGGCCAGAACAGGGTGCGTCCACCAGCACCCGGTCGGCTCTACCCGGATGAAGTTCACCAAAATCGCGGCCATCGCCCTGTAAAACCTGCACTGGCTGGTCCGTAAATGCTTTCGTGGAATCACGCACCAGTTCAGCCCGGTGTGGCGAAACCTCATTGGCGATGACAGAGACGTCACGCGAGCGAGCTAACCCTGCCAGCAGCGCCGTTTTCCCGCCAGGTCCGGCACACAAATCAACCCAGGTCCGCTCCACCCCCGCCACGGGCGCGGCTGCCAGGACTTTGGCGACCAGTTGCGAACCTTCGTCCTCTACCCCGGCGAGGCCCCGCTCTATAGCACGCAGCCGCCGCGGGTCGCCTCCGGACAGCACCACTGCACAATCGGAGAGTTCACCCAAGCGAGTATCGACGTCGAGATAAGTTTCGGCCGCGGTCGCCAGCTCATCAGCAGTTATCAAACCCGGCCGGGCGCACAGCGTCACGTAAGCGGGACGGTTTTGGGCGTGAAGGAGTCCCGGCAGCTCCGCGGCATCCCGGCCGTTGGCGACCAGGGCATCGCGCAGCGCCCACACAATCCATTCCGGATAGGAAAATGCTCGGCTCAGGGCTTTTTCCCCGGTCAGTCCCTGCGTGATGGCATCGAGCCAATAGGACAGGTCATGTTCCGTGACTTTGCGCAGCACCGCGTTTACCATCCCGGCCGGACCGGCCGATAAGCGGTCTCGTGCCAGGTCTACCATCGTGTCTACCGCGGCGTAGTTTTCCACCCGCATCTGGAGGATTTGATGAATCCCCATTCGCAGCACCGTCAGCAGCTCCGGATCCAAAGCCGCGACGTCCCGGTCACTGAGCAGCCCGATAATGGCGTCGTAGCGCCCTTGTAAACGCAATGTTCCGTACACCAGCTCGGTGGCAAAAGCCGCGTCGCGGCGATGCAAATGCGCCCGTTCAATCAGGCCGGGCAGCACCAAATTGGCGTAAGCATGGTCTTGGTCTACGCGGCGCAAGGCTTGAAAAGCGACGTCACGAGCGGGGTCGCGCCGGGCTTTGCTTCGATAGGCATAACCGGTGCGAGAGTTACGAAAATTTCGGGCCGCGCCCCCGGCTTTCGCACTGTGATGCGTCGAGCGAGACTGGCCCCCGGAAGCGCCCCTTGGATGGTTCACTCCTGGCCTCCCATCGGGCTCGAACTGCCAAACTTCGCGCCGCTTTCCAAGTGAGCTCCGCGCGCCCAAGCCTCAGCCGGCATAGGTTTTTTCCCGGCTGGAGCCACGGTGCCTAAACACACGGGAGCCGAACCGGTTCCGACCCACACCTCGTGACGAGTGGTAAATATCTGACCGGGCTCCAGAGGCGGGATAGGCATCGTCACGGGCGGATTCGCCTCCAGGACACCCAGTTTCATGCGGGAATCCTGCCACATCGTCCAGGCGCCGGGAGACGGCGTGAATCCTCTGATGTGGTTGGCAATCGTGTCTCCCGGAACGGACCAGTCGATTTCGCCTTCCGCCGGGTGCAGGGGCGGCGCGTAAGTGATGCCGGCTTCCGCTTGCGGTTCGGGGGCAACTCCCCGTTCAATCAGGGACAGGGCTTGCTCCAGCGGTTTGACGCTTAGTTCGGCGAGTTCGAGCAACACATCCCCCGCCGCCGCTTGCTCCGGCACCGTATAAGAGCAAGTTGCGTAAATGGGGCCGGTATCTAATGCGGGTTCCAGCTGAAAGACCGTAACGCCGGTTTGGGTGTCCCCCGCCTGGAGAGCACGCTGCACCGGGGCGGCGCCCCGCCAGCGAGGCAACAGGGAAAAATGGATATTAATCCACCCGAACTGAGGAATTTCTAGAATATCAGCCGGCAAAATCGCTCCGTAAGCGACGATGACACCCAAATCTGGCTGGAGGTCACGCAAAAATGCAGCGGCTTCTGTATTGTTCTTAAGGGTTTTGGGCTGATAGAGCATCAGGTCGTGCTGGGCCGCATAGGTGGAAACCGGTGACGGGGCCAGTTTCCGGCCTCGGCCGGAGGGTGCGTCCGGGCGCGACAGCACCGCCACCAAGTCGTGTGCAGATTGTTCGAGGTATGTCAATACGGGGAGGGCCGCCTGGGGAGAACCGGCGAAAACAATACGCATACCAACTATCCTATCTAAGTTCGACTAACGGGTTTAAAGGCGACTGCGCGGTCTATCCGATTTGACCGGCGGGATCGGGGGGATCCACCACGATGCGCAGAGAGCCGCTGCCGGATTTTCGTTGCCGAGCACACTGCAGTTCTATCGCGCGCAACGCCCGCCCAAAATCCTGACTGTCACGCAGCTCCACCGACACAAACGCGGTGCTGAGCGCGGGGTTTTCCCGTGCCGGTACCGGACCAAACACCGTGATTTCGGGAAATCCCTGGCGCAGAAATGCCAGCACCTCGCCTAGGGACTCCCCCTGCAACAAAGCTGTGCGCCACGCGGGAGCAAAGTGACCCTCTTCGCGTTCCCGCAGATCTAAGGCAGCGAAACCCCAGGGATCCCAACGTACTAGGGCTTGTTCTAGGCGCGGGTCAATCCGGTTTGTCACCAAGATGCGCCCCTCGGGTTTCACCAAGGCTCCGGCTGCCATAAATTGCCGCATGACTTCTTGGGAGGTCCACAGGGCGGTCCGATTGGCCCACATATGAGCCCGTAGGATAACCGCAGCTTCGTACCCGCCTACGGCGAACGGTTCGCCCTCCGGATAGGCTATGACCAGACGTGATGCTCCGTCTATGAGACCGACCCGGCCTTTTCCAGGACGGGAAACCAACACCGGCACTCCCGAAAACGCTCGCCCAATGTCATCAATCACGGTGCGTGACTGCAGGTGACGCCCGCGCATTTTTATACTGGCACAGTTTGGGCAGGCATAGTTGGCGGGGATATTGCCGCAGCGAGTGCAAACCAAGCGGGAACCCTCAAAGGTCAACGGTCCGCCGCACACTTCGCACATCGCGTTAGCACCGCAGTTTATACAGCTCACGACCGAAAAAGACCCGTCGGGAGGCACCAGCAGCAATACTGGCCCGGATTTCAAACCGTGTCTCACCAGGCGCAGAGCGGCGTTTGGCAGGAGCATCGCCCCTGTCATGCCTTCCGCCAGCTGAGCATCCTCGCTGAGGAATTCAAATCGTCCCGTGCATTGGCGCAAAACGTCGCGATGCGGGGCCAGACCGCGGGCAAAGTGGCGGGTCACCAGCTGCAGATCCCCCGCGTTGACAGAATAGTGCGCCAACACCAGAGCGGCGCCGCATAGCTGGGAACGCATCAGCAGGACTTGCCGAGCGGAAAAGTTCGGGAACATATCCGAGCTGAGCGACCACGCCAAGTCATCCCAGAGGTTAAACAAACCGGGACGAGCCAACGGCAAAAACACAGCTCCACGAGTGCCTACCACCACCGCGGCGGTGCCGAAACGAGAACGCAAGAACGTTTCATAGGATGCGGCGGTAGGGATTTCCGAGGTATACAGCACAACTTGGTTTGAGTCGGCAAAGTAGTCCCGCAGATACAAATAGGCTTCATCGGCTTGCTCTACCGTAGGCATCACCACCAGGGATTGTTCCCCGTTAGACCAGGTCGCCGCCACTAACTCGGCTATGGGCTGGAAACGTGAGGCGGGTTGGAAATGTGGATTGTTACCCAGCGGTAGCGCGCTAACGACGGCGCGAGGGTGGTGTCCCTGACACAAATCAGAGAAAAACTCGATTCCCCCGGCGTAGCGCGCCCAAGTCGTTTCCTCTGGTGGTGCCACCGTGACCGCGGTCGTGTCCCACTGAGGAGGGTCGGTGGAAAAGGCCTGTTCTACCTTGACGCGCCGCTCCGGCAGGGCGTAGCGCAGCAGGGAGGACGGTCCCGTCCCGTAATAGAGAGAGACGTTTTCCAGCAGTTCCAGGGTGGAAGCGTCTAACAGGGGCAGGTCGCCCAAGGTGCGTTCGATTTCCCGCAGCGGCTTTTGCCACTCGGTGCTGTCTTTCCGCTCCACGATGACCCCGGTGTAGCGTTTCGTCCCAACTTTCACTTTCACCAGCACCCCCGGAGCTGCCGCGGCATCGAGCTTTGGGGGAATCAGGAAGTCAAGAGGCCGGGACAAGGCGGGCGTGAACGTGTTGAGCAGTACCTCCGCCACGGGCTTTTCCACACCATCGACCCGCACCTCCCGCGGTCCGGGAGGCGCGAAATCGTCCAGTGGCAATATCGGTTCAGCAAGCACGACTTAATTACAGCTCATACCCCGGAGACGAAAATCCGGCAGTTGCCAATCCATCGCGAAAGTCGGAGCCAAAACCAGCCCCGCAGCGGGTTTCACTGGAAATACTCTTTGAGAGCTTGCGCCCGATTGGTTTCTTCCCAACTGAAACCGTCGCGCCCAAAATGACCATAGTTGCTGGTGTAGCGGAAAATTGGACGAGTCAGGTCCAAATCCCTAATGATGGCGGCGGGACGCAAATCGAAAGTCTCACGAATTGCCGCGGCCAGTTCCGTGTCAGCAACGACACCCGTCCCGAAGGTTTCCACCGACAGGGACACCGGGTTGGCTCGGCCAATCGCGTAAGCGGTTTGGATTTCGCAGCGCTTCGCCAAACCTGCCGCCACGATATTCTTAGTAATCCAACGCAGAGCGTAAGAAGCAGAACGGTCGACCTTTGAGGCGTCCTTACCGGAAAACGCTCCTCCCCCGTGACGCGCCATGCCCCCGTAGGTGTCCACAATAATCTTGCGACCGGTCAAACCGGAATCCGCAGCGGGCCCGCCGATAATGAACTGACCCGATGGGTTCACCAAAATTTCCGTGTCCTTTGTGTCCAGCTCGATATCCAACTGATCGAGTACCGGGCGAATAACCTCCGCTTCGACCATAGCGCGCAGTTCGGCCTGGGTGCGATCCGGGGCATGCTGGGTCGAAACCACGATGGTGGACAGGGCGCGCGGCACCCCGTCCTCGTACTCGACAGACACCTGGGTTTTCCCGTCGGGACGCAATCCGGAAACAATCCCCTCTTTGCGCACCTGAGCCAGGCGTTGGGAAAGTTTATGAGCCAGCCAAATCGGCATCGGCATCAAATCCGGAGTTTCATCGCAGGCATAGCCGAACATAATCCCTTGATCCCCGGCGCCTTGCTGATCCAGAGGGTCGTAGGCTTCGGGACCTTGACGCACTTCCAGGGAATGGCTGACGCCCGCTTCAATGTCCGGGGACTGCTGTCCCAAGGAAACCATTACGCCGCAGCTGCGCCCATCAAAGCCAATCTCCGAGGACGTGTAGCCAATCTGGGCAATCTCGTGTCGCACAATGTGGGGAATCTCTACGTAGGCCTCGGTCGTCACTTCACCCATAACATGAACCAGTCCGGTCGTGACGAACGTCTCTACCGCAACGTGCGCCGCCGGATCTTGTTCCAAAATAGCGTCCAGGATTGAGTCGGCAATCCGGTCGCAAACCTTATCGGGATGTCCTTCAGTGACAGATTCAGATGTGAAAGTGACTTTTTTACTCATAAACGAATTCTAGTGACTTTGCGAGATTTCTCCAGCTAGTCGGAGCATGACCTCGGCGACCTCAAGTTTTGTGCCGCTGGCTTGCCCCCGTTCGTTGCCTTGGGAATCAAAGAAAATCAAGGTGTTTGTCTCAGTCGCGAAGCCGTGGCCGTCCCCGACCCGATTCACGCACAACAGGTCCGCGCCCTTCGCCAGAGCTTTCTTGCGGCCTTGCTCCCGCACCTGTGCCTCGCTACCGGTCAGCGCCCCAAATCCCACAATGGTCTGGTTTTCGCGGCGGTGCTCAATGAGATTCATAAGGACGTCGGGGGTGCGTTCCAGTTCCAGAGTAGGGATAGTTGCGTCATGGCGGGTTATCTTGCCCGAGACGCGAATCGGGCGAAAGTCCGCGACAGCGGCGCACATAACCACGAGGTCCGCCCCCGCGGCGACGGCGTTCATCTGGTGCAACATGTCCTCAGCGGTTGGAGCCTCCACGACCTTCACCCCGCCAGGAATGAGAGCCGCTTCTACGTTGGCGGCCACTAACGTGACGTCGGCTCCGGTCTCTAGAGCCGCCCGAGCCACCTCGCACCCTTGGCGTCCGGTTGACCGATTCCCCAAAAAACGCACCTCGTCCCAAGGCTCGCGGGTTCCCCCGGCGGACACCACTACGGAACGAAAACTCATGGGCGGCCTTGTGAAAACTAACTGATGGAACCGGGGTTGCTCACGCCCAGCTGCGCCAAAACCGCGTCACAGATGACGTCGGGTTCGCTCAAGCGGCCGATACCATAAGTGTTGTCGGCCAGCTTGCCAGTTTCAGGACCGATAAAGCGCCAACCTCGGTCACGCAGCACCGCCGCGTTGTCCTGGGTTGCCGCGTTTTCCCACATCGTGGGGTGCATAGACGGAGCGATGAGACGCGGGCAGTCCACCGTGATAGCGACCAGGGTGAGGAACTCGTCAGCCAGACCCATGCGGAACCGTGCCATCAAATCGGCGGAAGCACCCACCGTCAGAAACAGGTCAGCTTGGCTGGCCAAGGTGACGTGGGTTATGAAGTCCGGGGTCTGGAACACATTGGTATGAATCGGGTGACCGCTCAGGGACTCCCAGGTCGCTTTCCCCACAAAATTGAGGGAATCGACCGTGGGGCAAACCCACACATTGACCCCGGCAGCAGCGAGACTGCGCAGCACTTCGATGGCTTTGAACGAAGCCACGGAGGCGCCTACCCCCAAGATGACGGTTTTCTCTAAACCGTGGGGGGCGTCCAAGTCAGGCGTTGTCATCTTTCGCCAGACCCTCGGGGAAGGAGGCCGCCAAGGCTGCCAGCGGATCCACCGGTGCCGGGGTTTCTTCCTCAGGAGTCTCTTCCTCAGGCTCATCGCCCTTCAACTGCATATCCAACATGCCTTGGGCAATCTCGTGCATGGCGATAGACAGCGGCTTTTCCCGCGGACCGTGATCAACCAGCGGGCCGATAGTGTCCAACAGACCAGCTTCCAGTTGCTGGTTGTAGGTGTTAATCTGGCGTGCGCGAGCCGCCGCGAAAGCCACCAGGGCGTACTTGGAATCAACGTTTTCCAACAGGTCATCAATAGGCGGGTCGGTGATGCCCTCGGGGTGGGCGACGGTTCCGGTCATAAAAATCCCCCTCAATAGTGATTTTTGGTTTCTTCAGCCCAGCTATCCTAGCGCAAACCCATAATTTTAGCCAGTTGCGCGGTGGCGTTAGGCACTTCGTCGTTCACCACGATTTCGTCGAATTCCTGGGCAGCAGCCAGCTCCGTGCGCGCCGTTTCCAGGCGCAGATGCTGCTCTTCCAAAGATTCCGTGCCACGGCCTTGGAGGCGGTGCACCAGTTCCTCCCAAGACGGAGGTTTGAGGAAGATGGTGTGAGCGTCCGGACGCTTCGCCTTCACCTGCCGCGCCCCCGCCAAGTCAATTTCCAACAAAACCGGTTTGCCCTGACGTAAAGCCTCATCGACCGGAGCGGCAGGAGTACCGTAGTAGTTTTTGCCGTGAACCTGTGCCCACTCCAGCAGTCCCCCGGCTTCGATGAGCTGTTCGAACTGGGGTTTCGTCATGAAGAAATAGGACTGTCCGTCTACTTCCCCCGGTCGGGGATCACGAGTGGTGGCGGAAACGGATAGGTAAAACTCTCCCGGAAAATTCGCACAGAGAGAACCCACCACTGTTCCCTTTCCAACAGCGGTGGGTCCGCTAAGTATGAACAGCCGGGCAGTAGCGCCGGCAGTTACCATCAGCCGAAACGCTTGATGAGTTCGGCAGTCTGGTGAGGACCGAGGCCACGGATACGGCGAGCCGGGGAAATCCCGATTTCTTCCATCGCCAAAGCGGCGGTCTTAGAGCCGACGCGAGGAAGCGACTCTAGCAAGGATTGAACTTTCATCTTTGCCAGGGCTTCATCCTTTTCGGCTGCCTTTAAGATCTGTGACAGCGTCTTTTTGCGGTTCTTTAAATCAGCTTTGATTTCAGCGCGATGTTTACGCGCCGCCGCAGCCTTCTTCAAGGCTTCCGCGCGCTGTTCAGCGGTAAGTGGAGGAAGTGCCATTTGCTATACTCCTGTTTTTCTGTCTTCTTAATGGACGTGAATTGGTCAACGACCAACCCTAGTGAGCATTCTATACAGGATTGCTTCACGAAATGAGGGATTTAAGTGATTCTAAATTTTCTCCAAAGGCGGCTTGCAGTGCGCCCGGCTCAGGGCCGCGGCGCAAAATCCCTCGAGAACTCGACACAATAATCCGGTCTGCGGCTTTCCCAAAGACTTTGGCGACACTTTCAGCGTTTCCACCCTGAGCGCCAAAACCGGGCACCAGCAGGGGCGCATTCGCAGCATCCAGCAGCGACTCCAAACCGCGCATACGCTCCCCCACAGTGGCTCCGACGACCAACCCTACGTGACCCCAGTACCCCGCTTGTGCCGCCTCACAATTTTCCGCACCCGCACGTTGCATAATATCCGCGGCTAGGGACTTCACAGGTGTCTCACCGTCGTCCATAATCATCGCTGATTGAATCGAGGCAGACTCCGGGTTGGAAGTCAAAGCCAATACGAACGTCCCCTTGCCTTTCTGTTTCGCCAGGTCCAGTGCGGGACGCAGGGATTCGAATCCCAAGAACGGACTCAGCGTCATTGCGTCAGCCTCCAGCGGCCCTTCTGACAGGTACGCCCTCGCGTAAGCGCTCATAGTGGAACCGATGTCGCCACGCTTCACATCTACAATGCTGAGTGCCCCAACATCGTGAATCGCCCGCAGAGTGGCGGTGAGCGCGGAAATCCCGGACGAGCCATATTCCTCAAACAGAGCCGATTGCGGTTTAAAGAATCCGCACAAATCGCCCAGCGCGTCCAGCACTCGCATGGAAAAATCCCATACTCCCGCCCCACTGCGCGGTAACCCCCAAGCCTCCAGCAACTCCGGGTGAGGATCAATCCCCACGCACAAGGGTCCCTGGTTCGCTATGGTTTCCTGGCAACGTTTCCCGAATGGTTCAACCGGATTAGCTTCTGGCGCAGCGCTCATGACTTCCCTTTCTCAAGTGACATCAGGAAACCGCTCGGAGCGACAAAACCCGAGCTTCCTGAAAAGTCATTTTATGCCTTACCGGGCGTGCGGGTACCGGACTTCTCCATCTCAATTTGACGTTCCTGCAAAGACCGCACCGTAAAGTTCTGTCCCTGACTTAAGAAGTCCATCACCTGCACCGCAACTTGCAGGGTCCGCATGGTTGTGATGATGACCTTGTTGGCGGTGGCAGCTGCGGTACGAATCCGGTATCCCGCTTCGCGAGTGCCCTTGCCGCGTTCCGGAGTGTTGACAACCATGCCGACTTCCTCGGATTTCACGAAAGAGCTGAAGGCCGTGTCGGCTGACCCGTCGGTGAGCTGTCGATCCTTTTCCACTCGGGTAACCGGAATCCCGTTGCGCTCCAGGACCGATGCCGTCCCCTCGGTAGCCACCAGCTTGTAGCCCAACTGGTGCAGCCGCGAACAGGGCAAAATAATGTGGCGTTTGTCCCGGTCAGATACCGTCACCACAATAGTCGTGCCCGGTTTGGGCAATGCCCCTACCGTTGCCAACTCCGACTTGGCATAGGCCATCGGCAGATTCACACCCAATCCCATTGCCTCGCCGGTCGAACGCATTTCCGGTCCCAGAATCGTATCGACCATCGTGCCGCTAAAGGTACGGAAACGCTTGAACGGAAGGACGACTTCCTTGACGGCAATGTCGGGATAGTTACTCCACTGGGCAAAGTCCACACCGGGCAGCATCCCGCACTCACGCAACTGGGCGATGGTGGTGCCGGTCATGACTTTGGCGGCCGCCTTCGCCAGGGGAACTCCGGTCGCTTTCGCCACGAACGGAACTGTCCGCGACGCCCTGGGGTTTGCTTCGATAATGTTGAGCACTCCCGCCGCCAACGCGAACTGAATGTTGATGAGCCCGACAGTGCCCACGCCTTGGGCAATTGACTCGGTCGCGGAGCGTATCTGGTTAATTATCGTGCCCGAGAGCGTGGCGGGAGGTAGCACGCAAGCCGAGTCGCCGGAGTGAATGCCCGCCTCTTCGATATGCTCCATCACGCCAGCCAGGTACAGCTCGTGACCGTCATAGAGCGCGTCCACATCGATTTCGATGGCATCATCCATGAAATGGTCAATGAGCAGCGGTCCGGCGCCAACTCCGGCCGAGTCCGGCCCCAATCGACTGAGGTAATCCTCAAAATGGTCGGCGTTGAAAATGATTTCCATGCCGCGTCCCCCCAGCACGTAGGAGGGGCGAGCCAGCAGTGGGAACCCAATTTCGCCAGCTATGTCTCGCGCTCCGGCGTTCGTGGTGGCGGTGCCATGAGCGGGGGCAGCCACCCCGGCAGCGGTATAGACGCGTTCGAACTCTTGCCGGTCCTCGGCCAGGTCAATCGCGCGCGCCTGGGTGCCTAAAATCGGCACTCCGGCATCGGTGAGGCGCCGCGCTAGGGACAGCGGGGTTTGGCCCCCCAGCTGGACAATCATCCCAGCTACCGGACCGCAAGCCAGTTCCGCCCGGTACACCTCATAGACGTCTTCAAAAGTCAAGGGTTCAAAGTACAGCCGGGACGCGATGTCATAGTCAGTCGACACGGTCTCAGGGTTGCAGTTGACCATAATCGTGTCGTAATCATCTTTCAGTGTCAGGGCGGCGTGCACGCAAGAATAGTCGAATTCGATACCCTGGCCAATCCGGTTCGGCCCGGAACCCAAAATAATGACCGCCGGCTTCTCGCGCGGCTGTACCTCGGTGCTGAGGTCGTAAGACGAATAATGATAAGGCGTGTTGGCACCAAATTCGCCGGCGCAGGTGTCGACTTTCTTGTACACCGGGTGCAGGCCAAAAGCGTCCCGGACTTCCCGCACGGTGTCCTCTGAGATGCCCCTAATCTGGGCAATCTGCAGGTCTGAGAATCCGTGACGTTTCGCTTCGCGCAGCAGCTGGGGCTGCAAAGCGGGAGCTTCCCGCAGGCGCTTGGCCACCTCACAGAGGATAAACAGCTGGTCGATAAACCACGGATCTATTTTGGTTGCGGCATAAATGTCGGCAGCCGACGCTCCCCCGCGCATTGCCTGCACCACTTGGGTCAAGCGTCGCTCCGTGGGGGTAGCCATTTGTTCCAGCAGCTGCGCGGTTTGTTCCGGACTTGGAGCGGGCTGGGCAAAGTCAAAACTGGACCCGCGCTTGTCCAAGGAACGCAACGCCTTTTGCAGAGCCTCGGTAAAGTTTCTGCCGATAGCCATCGCTTCGCCCACCGACTTCATGGTGGTGGTCAGTGTCGGGTCAGCCGCGGGGAACTTTTCAAAAGCAAACCGCGGCGCTTTCACCACCACATAATCCAAGGTGGGCTCGAAGGACGCCGGGGTGGACAACGTGATGTCGTTGGGAATCTCGTCCAAGGTGTAACCCACTGCCAGCCGAGCGGCGATTTTGGCAATCGGGAACCCCGTTGCTTTTGACGCCAGGGCCGAAGAACGTGACACCCGCGGGTTCATCTCAATGACGATAATCCGACCGGTCTGGGGGTGGACGGCGAACTGGATATTACACCCGCCCGTGTCCACACCGACCTCGCGAATGACGGCAATCCCGATGTCGCGCAAACGTTGCATTTCCCTATCAGTCAAAGTCATGGCGGGCGCTACCGTGATGGAATCCCCCGTATGCACCCCAACCGGGTCCAGGTTCTCGATAGAACACACCACCACGACGTTATCGGCGCGGTCCCGCATCAGTTCGAGCTCGTATTCTTTCCATCCAATGATGGCTTCTTCCAACAGAACTTCGTTCGTCAGCGAGTCGGACAGGCCAGCCAAGGCAATCCGCTCCAAATCCTGTTGATTATAGGCAATCCCGGAGCCCAGGCCCCCCATGGTAAACGACGGGCGCACCACGACGGGAAAGCCGAGCTGCGCGACCGCCGCGTTGACCTCCTCTAGGGAATGGGCAATGAAAGACCGCGCCACTTCCGCGCCGCAGCGTTCCACAACTTTCTTAAATTCTTCCCGGTCCTCGCCCGCGTTGATGGCCGCGGCGTTGGCGCCAATGAGTTCGACTTGGTATTTGTCTAAAATCCCGGCTTCGCTCAAGTTAATCGCCGCGTTCAAGGCCGTTTGCCCGCCCAGAGTGGGCAGCAACGCATCGGGGCGTTCCTTGGCGATAATCGATTCCAAAAATTCGGTGGTAATCGGTTCGATGTAGGTGCAGTCGGCGACCTCCGGGTCGGTCATAATCGTGGCGGGGTTGGAGTTGACCAGGATGACTTTCAAACCTTCGTTACGAAGCACTCGACAGGCTTGAGTTCCCGAATAGTCGAACTCGGCCGCTTGACCGATGACAATCGGCCCGGAGCCGATGACCATAACAGAATGTAAATCTTGACGCAGCGGCATCAGGCCTCCGCCTTCCCGGTTGGTTTTTCACAGCGATGTTGCAACATCATCTGTAAAAAGTCGTTGAACAGGTGCGACGCGTCGTGGGGGCCGGCGGCAGCTTCGGGGTGATACTGCACGGAAAAGGCCGGAATGTCCAAACATCTCAGACCTTCCACGACATTGTCGTTCAGTCCGATGTGGGTAACTTCCGCCCGGCCGTACTTTCCGTTGCAGAAGGGCGTTACCGAGGCTTCTCCCAGCGGCATATCTACCGCAAAACCGTGGTTGTGGGCGGTAATTTCGACTTTGCCGGTGCGTCTGTCAAGCACGGGCTGGTTCACTCCCCGGTGACCGTAAACGAGCTTGTACGTTCCGTATCCCAGGGCGCGGCCCAACAGCTGATTGCCGAAACAGATTCCGAAGTACGGCAGTCCCGCGTCCAACACTTCGCGCAGCAACTCGATTTCATGGGTGGCCGCGCTAGGGTCGCCGGGCCCGTTTGAGAAAAACACCCCATCGGGGTTGATGGACTGCAGGTCTTTCAGGGTCGAGTCCGCGGGAAACACGTGAACTTCCACGCCCAGGGAAGCCAAAATTTCCGGGGTGCGAGACTTGACCCCCAAGTCCAATGCCGCTAACACCGCCCGTGGGCTCCCACCGGCGAATTCACCGGTGGGAGCAATCACGTAGGGGGTTTTGGTAGAGACTTCGGCGCTGAGCGCCGCCCCCGCCATACGCGGGGAGTCTTGAATGATGGAACGCAAAGCCGCTACCGCATGGGGTTCCAGATTTTCGGCGCCGACTGGCAGGGCGTCGCCCGAAAAAATGCCTCCCCGCAAGGCACCGGCTTCACGAATATGCAAAGTCAAAGCCCGCGTATCCACATCGCTAATCCCCACGATGCCGTGACGCACCAGCTCCTCTTCCAGGTCGCTTTCGGCACGCCAGTTCGAGGCTCGGCGGGCCGGATCGCGCACGACATAACCCGCCACCCAAATCTGGTTAGATTCCGGGTCGGTCGTGTTCATGCCGGTGTTACCGATGTGTGGCGCGGTCATGACCAAGATTTGCCGATGATAGGAAGGATCCGTGAGAGATTCTTGATAGCCGGTCATTCCAGTGGAAAACACGACTTCACCCAAAGTTCGCCCGCTGGCTCCGAAGGCCTTGCCCGCTAGGGCAAAACCGTCCTCCAGAACCAGCACCGCGTCCGCCCGATCCATCGGGAGCGCGGGATGGTCAATACCTTGCGGATTATGGCTTTGACTGAGCATTTCCGTCATGGTTAGGTTCTCAGCGCTGATCGACCGGGATAGCCGTGGCGTCCCTAATCGTGAACTCGCCCTTCCACATGGTGTACCGCGCCTGACCGGGCAGTTCCATGCCCAGGTAGGGGGTATTCGTAGACAGGGAATGCTGCGTGTCCAGGTCAATAGTGCGGCGCGTGGAGGGATCCCACAAGGTCAGGTTCGCCGGTTTTCCGGTGACGATGCCCTGGCCCTGTTCCTTGACCCGCCCGATGTGCGCCGGCGCGGTGGACATGACTCGCGCCACGTCTTCCCACGTGAACTTGCCGGAATCGACCATGACTTTCTGAACCACCGGCAGAGCGGTTTCCAAACCAATCATGCCGAAAGCCCCGGCCTGCCACTCGCAGTCCTTTTCCTCCAAAGGGTGGGGCGCGTGGTCGGTGCCGATACAGTCGATGGTGCCGTCCATCAGGCCGGCCACCACGGCTTCGGTGTCCGCAGCAGTACGCAGCGGCGGGTTGACCTTGTAACGCGGGTCGTAGGTCTTGGCCATGTCTTCGGTCAGTAAGATGTGGTGCGGGGTGGCTTCGGCAGTCACGGCAATGCCGCGGCTCTTGGCCCACCGCACAATGTCTACCGAGCCCGCGGTGGACACGTGACAGATGTGGACTCGTGAACCCACGTGAGAAGCCAACTGAATATCGCGCAGGATAATGGCTTCTTCCGCGACCGCCGGCCATCCGGGCATACCCATTACAGCTGACAGCGGAGACTCGTTCATTTGTGCATTTTCAGTCAGACGCGGGTCTTGAGCGTGCTGAGCTACCACACCATCAAAGGTCTTTACATATTCCAGAGCGCGGCGCATCAACACCGGGTCAGAGACGCATTTTCCATCGTCAGAGAACACCGAAACGTGTGCGTCCGAACGGTTCATGGACCCTAAGTCCGCCAGGTGTTCACCTTGCAGACCGGCGGAAACGGCACCGACTGGGCACACCTGCACCCAGCCCGCCAGATTCCCCAAGTGCACGACCTGCTCGACGATACCGGCGTTGTCTTGGACAGGAGTGGTGTTTGCCATCGCGTGGACGCAGGTGTAGCCGCCGTAGGCCGCCGAGAGCGTGCCGGAAGCGACCGTTTCCGCATCCTCACCGCCGGGTTCGCGCAGGTGAGTGTGCATATCGACCAGGCCGGGCAAAGCCACCAAGCCGTTGCCATCTATGGTCGTGGCACCGGCAGAAACAGCGTCCGCCGCGTCGGCACCTACACCCGCGAAAATGCCGTCCTTGACAGCAATGTCAGCCCCCTGACCGTTCGGCAGGGTTACGTTCTTAATCAAATATTCCTTCACAGCAGGCCTCCTTCCGGCGCGAGCAAAAGGTAGAGGGCAGCCATCCGGACACTCACGCCGTTTCCAACTTGTTCAACAATGACAGACTTTGCGGAATCTGCGGCTTGGGCGCAGATTTCCATACCTCGGTTCATCGGACCGGGGTGCATGATAACCGTGCGTTCGGGCAGGTTAGTGAAACGGGTGTTGTTCAAACCGTAGGCCCGGTGATATTCGACCACAGACGGGAAGTAGCCCCCGCCGGCAGAACTCATGCGCTCGCGCTGCACCCGCAGCATCATCACCGCATCAGGATTGGTAGCCAAGGCCACATCCAAGTCGTAGGACACGTCACACTTCCAGTTTTCTACCCCAACCGGCATTAGGGTCGGCGGACCGACCAGGGTCACGTGGGCGCCCAAGGTCGACATCAAGTCCACGTTGGAGCGAGCAACACGAGAGTGCAGGATATCGCCCACAATAACCACGTGGGCGCCATTTAGGTCTTTACCTGCGAGGTCGCCGCCGCTCAAACCAAGGTAGTGCCGGCGCAGTGTCATCGCGTCGAGCAGAGCCTGGGTGGGGTGTTGATGTTCGCCGTCACCAGCGTTGAGGACGGGTACGTCAGACCAACCGGCGTTAGCCAAACGGTAGGCCGCCCCGGAGGAGGAATGGCGGATAACGATGCCATCAACCCGCATGGCCTGCAGGGTCAAGGCCGTATCTTTCAGGGATTCGCCTTTCGCAACCGAGGAACCTTTCGCAGAAAAGTTGATGACGTCCGCGCTGAGGCGCTTGGCCGCGGTTTCAAAAGAAATCCGCGTCCGGGTGGAGTTCTCAAAAAAGAGGTTGACCACAGTTTTGCCGCGCAAGGTCGGCAGTTTTTTCACCTTTTGAGCCTGGGTCATCGCCATGGCTTCGGCAGTATCCAAAATTTTCAGGACATCTTCGTGGCTGAGATCAGCCGCAGAGAGCAAATGTCGCATGATTTTTATTCCTTCCCGTCTGCAATAATCACGGCGTCTTCGCCGTCACTGTCTTGAAGTTTTACGAGTACCTGTTCCGCCCGTGAAGTGGGCAGGTTCTTTCCAATGTAGTCAGCGCGAATCGGAAGTTCGCGGTGACCGCGGTCCACGAGCACGGCTAACTGCACTTGGGCAGGGCGGCCGTGATCGTTCAACGCGTCGAGCGCAGCCCGGATGGTGCGTCCGGAATAGAGCACGTCGTCGACGAGGATGACCGTTTTACCGTCGATGCCGGTTTTGGGCATCACGGTGGGTTTCGGTACGCGTATCGGTTGACGGGAAAGATCATCGCGGTACAGGGTGATGTCCAGGGTGCCAACCGGGACGTCTGTATCGGGATTATTTTCCTTTAAAAAATTCCCCAACCGATTGGCTAGCTCAACGCCACGGGTGGGGATTCCTAACAGAACGACATCTTCAAGACCCTGGTTTTTCTCCATAATCTCGAAGGCCAGTCGTTTCAGCGAACGGGCAATGTCAGCACTGCCCAACACTGTTTTTTCCATATTTTTCCTTTCTGCCTCACGGGGCAAAATTAAAGGTTTTATAGCGACTCCATAGTACACGTTTTTTCCTTTACCTCCGAATCCCCTGCCCGCGCCGGCGCAAATCGGGTCGGGAATGCTGGAACTCTCGGGGAAAATTCAGAAAGACGCGAAATTTTCAACATCGAGCGTTTTCGGGCTAAACTCCTGGCAAAATCGCCGATAATAGAGACATGGACGAAAAACGCGAGCTGTTAATGCAGCTTCTATTCGGCAACGAGGACACGCCGGGGCTGAGCCAAGAGGTCACGCAACCCGACAACTCGCCAGAGGCCGCTGCTCGTTTCCAAAAGTGGGCCAAGGCACAACAGAAAGCCCAAACCATCAACGAAACTCTGGACAATTCGGAAAAATCCGCGGATATCCTGCGCGAAATGATGAATCGAGATTAACCGCAGACTTTATTCCAGGGTGTCTAAGTCGATCTGTTCCAAAACGCCGCCCGCTGCGGCCGTTTTTGCCGCGGTATCAAAGCTCTGCGGTACCGAAGACTCCAGTTTCGCAATCGCCTCGCCGCTCAAAGTTTGGTCGGACTCGGTTTTGCTCAACGCATCTTTCATATCGTTGATAGCTCCCAACAGACCGTTGATAAATTTTGGCGACTCGTCAGTGGAACGTTCCTCCGCGATTTGCATAGCGGCGGTGATAGCTACGGCTCCCTCCACGTCGGGATTGAACAAAATTTCCCAAGCCGCGACCCGCATAATAGCTAGGTCCACCTCGGGCATTCGCTGCAGCGGCCACGCTTTTGAATACGTCGCCAAAGCCGCATCAATCCGCTCTAAATGCTCGGCCACCCCCTCCAGAATTTCGACGGCGTAGACCGGGAGCGGGGTCTGCGCGGTAGTCTCGTCCTGACGTAGCTGCGCCAGAGAAAATATGCCCTCGGGAGTGTCCCAGCCCCGAACGTGCGCCTCATAAAGCACATCAACGGCTCGAACCCGCTCCCTCGTGCGCCGCGGCAATTTATGTCCCACTGTCTCGTCCCCTCGCAAAAATGCGTAACGCGAGCCGGAAGCCTGCGCCCCGACTCGCGTCCACTGCAGTATTAATCGGTAACCCGCGAGATGTATTCGCCGGTGCGGGTATCGACCTTCACCTTGTCGCCAATATTTAAGAACAGCGGCACCTGAATGTCCCAGCCCGTCTCGAGGGTGGCCGGCTTGGTGCCCGCATTGGAGCGGTCGCCCTGCAAGCCTGGTTCGGTGTGCGAAATCTCTAACACAACCGAGGCCGGCAGCTCAATAAACAAAACATTGCCCTCGTTGAAAGCCAGGATGCATTTCTGGTTTTCCAACAGGAAGTGCGCGGCGTCCCCGACGACTTCGGGAGTCACACTGACCATTTCAAAGGTCTTTTCGTCCATGAACACGTAGTCGGTGCCGTCGTTGTAAGAGTAGGTCATGTCGCGGCGATCCACGGTGGCGGTTTCAATCTTTAGTCCTGCGTTAAACGTCCGGTCAACGATTTTGCCCGAAAGGATGTTTTTTATCTTGGTGCGCACGAAGGCCGGTCCCTTACCGGGCTTCACATGTTGGAATTCGACAACCTGCCACAACTGGTTGTCAATCTTCATCACCAAGCCGTTTTTCAAATCATTAGTCGTTGCCACGTTTCATCCTTCACAGTCTTAACAGTTAGCAAATCAGCTCAAACAGTCTACCGAAAAAGCGGGCCGTTGGCTAACTGCAGCCGTTTTCAGCGATAACTTTCAGCAGTCGTTGCGCCAGTTCTGTCAAGGTTCCCTCGGTTGGCACCGTGTAATCACTGTGTGCCATTAGTTCCTCCCGGCGGTCTTTGGCCAAGCGGCGATAGGCGGCGCGCCAAGGCAGGCCGTTAGGGTCGCTGAGTTTTTCCGGGTTCACGGCCTGCCACGACTGTTCCCAGGGCAAATCAAGGAAAATTACCGGATTTCCGGCCTGTCGAAAGTCCTCTACAGGTGCGGATGAACCGGTCTCGAGCACGTCAGAGGGCAACACAAAAATGGCGGGAGCGCAGCGCGGCGACCAAGCATCGAGGCCTGACCCGGGAGCCACGGGCAGGCCAAGGTCCGGTGAAATCGTCTGCGCCAACTGGCTCAGACGGGCTCCTGGAAGGGACACTAAAGCCAACGAACAGTGCGGTTTCACTGGGGAATCCCCGTCATTTGGGCGGCTTTGGCCAGAGCTTCGACATCGGCGACGGGAACAACCACGGGTTTGCCCCAATCTTCCAGCAGGACAAACCGCAGCTGCCCGCCGCGAACTTTTTTATCGCTGAACATGATGGGTAACAGTTCCGCAAAAACGTGGTCACTATAGGTGGTGGGCAGGCCAACTGCTTCCAGTTGGTCACGCAGGCGCGCAGCCAGATTTTTTGGCCCTCGCCCCAGCACCGCGGCGAGGTTCGCCGCAAACACCATCCCGATAGAAACCGCTAAACCGTGTGGGAAACGGTAGTTCTCTACCCGTTCTATGGCGTGTGCCAAAGTATGCCCGTAGTTCAAGTATTCCCGCTGGCCCGACTCATACAAATCGGCGGAAACCACGTCGGATTTCACCGTGACGGTCCGGCGAATAATGTCTCGAAGCGAGGAGGAATCCGGGTCCAGCAGTGCCGATGCGTTGTCCCGAGCAATGTCCAAAATCTGTTGGTCACGGATAAACCCGCACTTCAGAGCCTCTGCCAGCCCCTCTCGCAGGTGGTCTGGCGAAAGGGTTCGCAAAGTCGTGAAATCCACCGCCACCCCGATAGGAGGATAAAACGCCCCGACCAAGTTTTTCCCGGTGCTCCAGTCAATGCCGGTCTTGCCTCCGATAGCAGCGTCAACCATCGCCAGCAAAGTCGTCGGCACCGTGATGAGATTAATGCCACGCAGCCAGGTCGCCGCTGCAAAACCTCCCAGGTCAGTGGTGGCTCCCCCGCCGAGAGCCACAATCGCATCGCGGCGTTCCAGACCCGCGCTAGCGGCCGCCTCCCACACTTCGGAAAGCACCGGGAGCTGCTTCGCGGCTTCTCCGTCAGGCAGCACTTTCACCGTGGTTTGTTTACCCAATGAATCCAAGTGCTGCGCCAAACTGTTCGCCGCTGATGCCACCGCGGGTGCGCTAAGCACCAAAACTTTGTTTGTGTGCGCCTTCATCAAGGCCGCGACCTGTGCGTTTAGGTCCTGCCCGAAGCTGACGGCATAGGGATGGCCGGGGGTGGACACCCAAATACAGTCACCCTGGCGTTCTTCATAAGCAATGATTTCCTCAGCCAATTCACTGCGTTTACTCTGCGCATCGATAATGACCGTGGCGGTGTTTTCATAGATGTCTTTCCGCTGCCGATACAGCTCATGCATCCGTTCTCGCAGGTCTCCCGCCAACAGGGGACGAACTTGGGCGTCTTTCTTTTGAACGGAACGCTCGGAACGTTGAATCTGGAGGTTCACCAGGAAGTCCGGGTCCGCTTTCAGGTAGTAAACGGTGTGTTCGCTCAGCAGTTCGCGGGTCGGGGCGTAGGTCGGGGCGCCGCCTCCCAGGGAAACAATCCGGGCTGAGCCCCGCAGCGCGTCGCGAACCACCGTGTATTCGAGGGCGCGAAAGCCCTGTTCTCCGAGTTCTTTAAAGATCCAGGGGATGGATTGACCGAAACGCTGCTGAATTTCCAGATCGGTATCAATCCAGGTGGTGTGCAAAATTTGAGCCAGAATCCCGGCAGTTTTCGATTTGCCCGAAGTGGGCAATCCCATCAGAACGATTTTGCGCGTCATCAGAAAGTCGTCCTTTGCGTGACTTCATCCAGGTAGGCGCGTAAGTTTCGTGAACATTCCGCCACCGAGTCCCCGCCTGTTTTTTCCAGTAGAGCGTCGGCCAACACCAGCGCGACCTCGGCTTGGGCAATGACGGCAGCCGGCACTACTGCGGTCGTATCCGAACGCTGGTGCAGCCCGGTCGCCACGCTACCATCAGCCAAATCCAGGGTCGGCAGGGCGTGGGGCACGGTAGAGATAGGTTTCACAGCGGCGGAAACCACAATCGGATTGCCGTTAGACATCCCGCCTTCGATGCCGCCCGCCAGGTTAGTCGGTCGCGTTACCATTCCCAAGCCCGTGTTCGCGTCGGCTGGCTGGTCACCGCGGTACAGGGGGTCGTGGGCTTGACTGCCCGGCAGGGAGGCTTGCAGGAAAGCCGCGCCGATTTCCACCCCTTTTACGGCTTGAATAGAGACTAGGGCGGCGGCCAGACGCGCGTCTAGTCGGCGAGCTCGGCTCACGTGAGACCCTAAACCGATAGGCACCCCGTAGGCGATGACCTGGACTACTCCCCCTAAGGTGTCGCCCGTGTGTTGCGCGTGGTCAATAGCCTGCACCATAAGTTGCGCCGTATGCGTATCCAGGCAACGTACCGGGTCATTGTCAAGATAATCCGCATCTTCCGGCTGCGGCATCGGCGCGTCCAGGGGAACCGAAACTGAACCGACGGAAGTCACATGAGACACTAAACGAATCCCCGCGACCTGATCCAACAACGCTTGTGCGAAAGCCCCCAGCGCCACTCGAGCGGCCGTTTCTCGAGCGGAGGAACGTTCCAACACGTTCCGGGCGTCAGTGAATCCGTACTTCATCATGCCGGCAAAGTCGGCGTGTCCCGGCCGCGGTTTAGTAAGCTGCAGGTTTCGCGCCACTTCGCGCTCGTCGCCACGACCCGCGTCTCGCAGCAGCGCCTGACGAGGTACCGGGTCGGGACTCATGACCGTCTGCCACTTAGGCCATTCTGTGTTTTTAATCTCAACAGCGATCGGGGAACCCAGCGTTTTGCCGTGGCGCAGCCCCGAAAGGATGGTTACTGCGTCTTGCTCGAAGTTTTGACGTGTTCCCCGGCCGTAGCCTTTTCGCCGCTGGGCCAGGGTTTGGGTCAGGGTATCGGTGGTGATTTCGATCCCTGCCGGCAGGCCGCTGAGTACGGCAATCAGGGCAGCACCGTGTGATTCCCCGGCAGTGACACATTCCAACATGAGTTCATCTTGCCACATTTCACCACACATCCCGAACTGGGCAGCTTCGTCCTCGTGGTGACAAAACCCGGCTAGATGCCGACCGATACCGAAGGCAGGTACACTACCCACGTAATGTACGCGCCTGTGATGAGCCACGGACCGAAAGCAATGTCCTGGTCTAAGTCAAGCTTCTTAGAGATGACCAGGATTAGGGCAAATACACCGCCCAAAAGGGACGCCAGCAGCAGCATAACCAGAGGTGCGAACCAGCCATAAAGACCTAGCCAAGCGCTGAGCAGAGCCGCGAGCTTGACGTCTCCCATCCCTAAACCGATATGCGTGGCGAGAACCAGAACCAACCCCATGGCTAGCCCCAAAACCCAGACCCGCGCCAGTGCTTCGGGGCTATGCAGAATCAGGGCGATAATAGTCAGCACAGGCAAAAGCACCGCGGCACCCAATCCCAATAGACGGTTAGGCAGCAACCGGTAGCGGGCGTCAGTCAGGAACAACGCGCAGAAAGGGGCGGTACCCAGGTACACCGGCAAGGTGACGAGGAAATGGGTGAAGCACAAACCGTGGGAAAAGTAGTTGAGGATGAGCCACTGGATAACATTGAGGAGAATCGTAGCCAAGGTCAGGCACAGCGAAAACGGGAGGTAGAACGAATCCGGCAGTTCGATGTGACGCTGGCGCAGAATCTTGGTCGTGGCTGCACCCACCGCAAAACCCCAAATTCCGCTGACAATCCACGCCATAACGTGCCAGAGCATAACTTCCCCCCCTCCTGTGACGACACTGTGACTTTATAGGGAGCCGGCAAATGTTAAGACAATTTGTGCCGACATCATTCTAGTCCGCCGAGTTGACGTACTTCAGCAAAGCGGGACGCAAAATTGCGACGTTGATTTCCTGTCCGGTAAACAGCTTTACCTGCGCGACACCCTGGTGCAGCAGCATCTCCCATCCCGGAATGACCTGGGCTCCACAAGCTCCCGCCCAGCTGGCGAGGGTGGTCGGCCACGGCGCATAGGCCGCGTCTAAGAACACCGCGTGCGGATTAATCCGCAGTTGCGCCAAGGGCAAGGCATCTTGGAATGGGGCGGGAACAGTACTCATCACCAGCTCTGCCGAGCTTAGCGCCCGGTCAACGTCCTCAGCCTGGTGCCACGCCACCGCCCGGACGCTCAAGCCCATACGTTGGGCCGCCCGAAAAGCCGCGCCCGTTTGGGTGGTGGTTCGCGATATCACTGTCAGCTCTGTGGACCCGAGTTCCGTGAAAGCAGCCAGGGCCGAAGCAGCTGTGGAACCTGACCCGAAAATAACCGCGCTGGACCCGGTCTCTAAGTTTGCCGCTACCGCGTGACGGAAAGCCTCGACGATGCCCCGGACATCAGTATTGAATCCGGTCCAATCCCCTCCCGCGGCGGGGACCAGGGTGTTCACCGCGCCGGTGACTTTGGCCAGGCCGTCAGCAAAAGTCGCAGCCTGCAGTGCCTCCGGTTTCAAAGGCATAGTCACCGCCAAGCCGCGCAACTGAGAATCTGCCGCGGCCAGAAATGCCTTGAGCGTTCCCAACCGAACACGCTGGCGGCGAAAATCCCAGTTCAAGCCTAGTTCACGATACGCCGCCAAGTGGATAACGGGAGACAAAGAATGCGAAATCGGG
This sequence comes from uncultured Mobiluncus sp., assembly GCF_963511525.1. Lineage (NCBI taxonomy): Bacteria > Bacillati > Actinomycetota > Actinomycetes > Actinomycetales > Actinomycetaceae > Mobiluncus > uncultured Mobiluncus sp. The sequence goes on from NZ_CAUPIY010000001.1 coordinate 275,536, forward strand.
TCACCCAAAACCAAACAGTACGACACGACCCGCTACCCTTTACAAATATCGGGGTGATCCTTACAGAACTGCTTCAATAACTCCACGTTAGCTTCCTGTTCCTCCATGGTCGCGCTGAAACGTGTCTCTCCCGTGTTCAAATCCACCGTAGTGAAGTACAGCCAGTCGCCCGACGGCGGGTTGCGGGTGCCGTCAAAAGCATCCTGCCCCACGACCCCGATAGGACCCGGCGGCAGCCCCTTGTGGCGGTAAGTATTGTACGGATTCGAAGCGTCAGCAACCTCGGCAGCGGTCGGAATTTTTCGTGACTTCGAGGCTTCGCCCAAACCGTAGATAACCGTGGAATCCATATTCAAAAATCCGACGGTTTCCTTGCTGGCGTCCATCCGGTTTTCCAGCACTCTAGCAATCTTACCGTAGTCCTGTTTTTGCAGGTCACTGCCCTCACGCTGGACGATAGACGCCTTGGTCAGGAACGTCTCCCACTGAGCCTCAGGAATACCCGCGTCCCGCAGTCGCTTCACACTGGCACCCACCATCTGGCGGATCGTTTCGGTCGCGTCCTGACCGGGTCCCACCAGGTAAGTTCCCGGAGCTAACCATCCCTCGATATCTCCGTTGGCGACCTTGGGCAGTCCTGGAGCGTTGGCAAAAGCCGCCTCAACGTCAGCATCACTGAAACCGGCAGTAGTCACCAGTTGCTCTTTGACCTGCCACTTTGTCAGACCCGGACCAAGCGTAATCTGATCGTCAACCCGGTTCGCTTTGTCAATCAAGATTGACAAAGCATTGACGGCCGACATGTGTTTGGCCATCGCATAGGTTCCGGGCTGAATCGCGGAACAGGCTGCCTCCTGGTCGCGGCACGCATTAAAGAACGCCTGCGAAGACGCCACAACCTGTGCTTTAGCTAAAATATTGCCAATATCTGAGCCCAGGGCGCCCTCAGGAACGGTCACCATCACCTGGCCGGTGCCGCTGCCTTCATAGTCGGCACCCTTGGCGCTGAGCCAACGATTGAAAATAATCGCGCCGAAAACGATGGCCACCGCCAGCAGCGTGACCACAATCGCCAGGATGACAAACGTGCGATTGCGCATGGTTTTGCGACGCCGAATTCGAGAACGTTTGTCGCGCCGACGATTTTCACTCAAGGTAACTTCGGGTTGTTCGGCGGGGGCAACCTGCGTGTCCTGCAGCAGGGTTTCCCAGGTCGCGTCTGCGGCTTGGGGCACTCCCGAGGCCACGCTGGGAAAAGATGGGGTGTCGGGCTCCTCTTTGCGGCTGCGACGGCTGGGAAGTGTGCGCGGAGTAGGCTCAGCCGCGACATTCGGGGGCGTGACCGGGACTGACGTGGGAGTGGGGGTCTGCGGGAGTGGCGCGTCTTGGGGAAGTGCCGGGGTCGAGGGAGCCGAAGAGTCAGCCGAGCCCAACGCGGCCTGACCGTGCTGAGCTAAATACCGACGTCGGCGCCGGGGTCCCATCGATGCGAGGTCTTCAGTGTCTGCCATGTACTTCCCTTGTTAGGTGATTTAATCCATGATAACCAACTCGCCAGGTAAGTTCCCTGTTTGAGTCAAAGTTTCTAAAGCTCGCGTGAGGATGGTCACGGCGGCGATTTGGTCAACCATCTGCTTTTGGCGGCGCGTGCTCACTCCGGCCTCGTGCAGCTTGGCGTGCGCATCAGCCGAGCTCAACCGTTCATCAATGAGATATACCGGCAGCGTGCCCAGCCGCTTGACCAAACGCCGAGCGTAAGACCGCGCCATCCGGGCAGCCTCACCCTCTTTACCGCTCATCAGTTTCGGCAAGCCCACGAATACGGCCTTGGGGTCGCTTTCCGCAATGATGTCCACCAGTTCATCCAGCTCGGAACCGTCCGGGCGCACCTGCAGAGTTTCCACCGGCAACGCCAAGGAAGTCCCCGCCACCGAGCGGGCGACACCCACGCGTGCCTTACCCACGTCTATGGCGAGAAAGTTTCCGGCAACCATCCTGTGCGCTATCCCCTCTCAGCGAGCCGGCCCGGCGCAAAGCCCGGATTGGCCTTTGTTTATTTCGCGAGTACTGACTGCAGGGCGGCCACTACGGCGTTCAGACCGGTTTCGGGTTCCCCTGCAGGGGCTCCGCCGCCTTGCGCCAAGTCGTCCTTGCCGCCCCCGCCGCCGCCCATGGCTGCGGCACCGGCCTTCACCAACGCCCCGGCTTTCACACCCTTGTCACGAGCTGCCTCGTTGCTGGCCACAACCAGCATCGGTTTTTCACCGATAACGGCCGCCAGAGCGACCACCATCGGATCTGCGTTAGAGAACCGCCCGCGCAAAGTGGTAGCCGCCTGACGCAAATCGTCCACGGAACCCGCCTGGGCGACCTGGTGAATGACCTGCACACCGCCCAGCGTTTCGGCAGATTTGACGTAGTCGTCCAGATTGGACAGCAATGCGGCCAAGCGGGTCTTTTCGAGTTCTTTTTCCGCGGCCTTAAGCCGCTCCATCAGAGACGTAATGCGTTCCACCAAGGTTTCCGGCTTGGCTCCGACCAGCTGGGTGACCTGGGACACCAACGCGTGTTCTTTGGCTTGGAATCCCGAAGCTCCATTTCCGACCAGGGCTTCGATACGTCGCACGCCGGAACCAATCGAGGATTCTCCCAGCACCGCTATAGAGCCGATATGCCCCGTCAGCGGCACGTGGGTGCCGCCACAAAACTCCCGAGACCAGCCGTCGCCAATATCAACAATCCGTACAATCTTGCCGTATTTTTCCCCAAAAATGGCCTGGGCGCCGGTCTTTCGCGCCTCCTCAATGGGCATCTGGTAATCAGAAACGGTCATATTGGTCTGGACCCGTTCGTTAGCTTCCGCCTCGATGTCCGCCACCAAAGAATCCGGCAAAGCGCTCGCGTTGCGGAAATCAAAACGTACGTGCCACGGAGCATTTTCCGACCCGGCTTGGGTCGCCCCTTGCCCCAAGGAATCCAACAGAATCTGGTGAATGACGTGGGTAGACGTGTGAGCCCGGGCAATCGCACCGCGGCGCTCAACATCAATCGTAGCTTGGGCGTCCTCACCGAGGGCGACCTGACCTTCCGTCAAAGTCCCCCGATGCATGGGCAGTCCCTTTACGGGGGCCTGCACATCAGCCACATCCAACACTCCGCCGCCCGCGAAAGTCACCTGCCCTTGATCAGCGAGCTGCCCGCCGGCTTCTGCATAGAACGGGGTTCGGTCCAGTAGGACCTCAACGGTAGCCGGAGCCGTCGCGACCGGTACCGGTTTGCCGTCCTGCAAAATGCCGACCACCCGCGCCGGAGCACTGGTTTCGGTGTATCCCAGGAACTCCACCGTGTTGCTTTCACCAAGTTTTGCTGCCAGTTCATGGTAGACGTGAGCGTCGACGTGGCCGGTTTTCTTGGCCACCGCGTCCGCCCGGGCGCGCTGCTTTTGTTCGTTCATCAACTCGGTGAAACGTTTTTCGTCCACCTTGACCCCGGCCTCTGCTGCGATTTCCAGCGTCAGGGAGAGGGGGAAACCGTAGGTGTCGTGCAGTTGGAAAGCGTCGTCGCCGCTCAGGGCCGCACCCGACTGTTTCGCTTTCGTCACAGCGGTATCCAAGATGACGGTTCCGGCATCGAGGGTGCGGCGGAAAGCGTCCTCTTCAGCGTAAGCCACGTCGGAAATGGTGTTCCAGTCCTTTTCCAGCTCAGGATAAGAGGCTTTCATCACATTCATCGAGGCCGGCAAGAGGTGTGGCATGACTGCCTCTGACACTCCCAACAGCCGCATGGAACGCACCGCGCGGCGCATCAGGCGGCGCAGCACGTAGCCCCGTCCCTCATTGCTGGGACGAACTCCATCGCCAATCAGCATCAGGCTGGAACGCACGTGGTCAGCCACGATACGGAAGTGCACATCCATCGGATTGGGGCCGGAAGTGTAGCGGCGCCCGGACATTTCCTGAGCAACTTCAATGACAGGGAACACCTCGTCAATTTCGTACATATTGTCTTTGCCCTGGAGGACAAAGGCCAGACGTTCCAAGCCCAAGCCCGTGTCGATAGCGGTCTGGTCGAGCTTGCCCAACAGAGGGTAGTCTTTACCGGAGCCTTCGCCACGCAGGAATTCATCAAAAACCAGGTTCCACAGTTCCAGGTAGCGGTCGCCTTGCGTGTCAACTTCCGGACCGCCCTCGGGGCCGTATTGCGGACCGCGGTCCAGGTGGATTTCCGCACAAGGGCCGGCTGGGCCGGGCTGGCCGGTATCCCAAAAGATTTCTTCGCGCGGAAGTTTCTGGACGTGGGCGGGATCCAGACCGATTTGCTGGGTCCAGATGTCCCAAGCGGCCTCGTCCTGGTCCCAAATCGTGACCCAGAGCTTGTCGCCATCCAGGCCGTAGCCACCGTCCTTCTGATTGCCGGTCAGCAGGTCCCAAGCATAATGAGACGCGCCTTCCTTAAAGTAGTCGCCGAAAGAGAAGTTCCCGCACATCTGAAAGAAAGTACCGTGACGAGTGGTTTTCCCGACCTCGTCAATGTCGTTGGTGCGGATACACTTTTGCACCGAGGTGGCTCGTGGCCACGGCGCCGGCTCGGTTCCTACGATGTAGGGAATGAACGGAACCATGCCCGCAATGGTGAACAAAATTGAGGGGTCGGGCGAAATTAGCGGTACCGAGGGGCGAACCTCATGACCGTTCTTGGCAAAAAAATCCAGCCAACGCTGACGAACTTCCGCAGTACGCATCTATATGTATCTTTCCTTCGTATCCGGGCTGCTCCCGGATTATCTGTCCTGGTCCCCCGGTCAATTGTTCCGGGCGGTTTTCGCTGATTATCGGTGAACTTTACTAAAATTCCAGGTCGTCGTCCACAACGGAATCACGGTGACGTCCGCGTCCGACTCTGAACCCCGCACCGTCGTCCTTCCGAGCGTTCCAAGTGTCGCGAGCCTGCTCGATTTCTGAATCACTGGAGCTCAGAGCCTCGATAAGTTCCCCCTCGCGCTGTGACATATCCGCACGGAACCGCTGGGTCATCTGATCGACAGTCTGACGGAACGGGGTAACGGTAAAGTACGCGGCCAGAGCCGCCCCCGCGGAAAGGAGCAGCGTCGTCCCGACCGCTTTCGCTGTATTCGACATCTCTCCCCCTACTTCGCTTTCTTAGCGTCAATACCCATGGCTTTACGCACCGCGTAGTTAAAAGCCGCGACCTTAATGAGCGGCCGGCCCAGCGTCGCGGTAAACAAGGTCGTCAGCGCCGAGAGATCCTCGACAGAACGATTCGCCGCCGAAGTCATGGAATCGACCCGTACCAACTGATTGTTGACCTGATCCAAAGACGTCTGTCCCTGTTTGACCGCTACCACAGCTTCGTCGGTGACAGTTTTGATGGATTGCTCCAGTTGGGAAAACACCCCGCCCAGTTTCCATAGCGGCACTGCTAAAAATAGCACTAATACCGCGAAAGCCACGGCGGCAATAATCCCGGCAATTTCACCAATCATGTCATTCTCCTGTCCCGGTGTAGTGACCCAAATTCCCGCGCTGTCTGCACGAAACACACCGTAGATATTCTAACTTTAAACAATTGACCCCGGGAAAATCCCGGGGCCACTGAAAGTTTTAGCGGGAATAGTGCTCCACGACCAGTTGCACTTCACACTGAATCGGGACTTCTTCACGCTTAGGCTTGCGATCCAAGGTAAAGCGCAGCTTTTCCAAATCAACCTTAAGGTAGTCGGGAACGGGAGGCAGCACATCGCGGTGAGAACCGCGGGCAGCCACCACGAAGGGGTCCTTTACCTGGGAGGACGGCTTGACCTGAACAGTCTGACCGGGACGCACCTTGTAAGAGGGACGGTCCACAATCTTGCCGTCAACCAGAATGTGCCGGTGAGTTACCGCCTGACGAGCCTGGAACATGGTGCGGCCAAAACCGGCCCGCAACACCAGAGCATCAAGCCGGGTTTCCAGCAATTCCACCAGGTTGTCACCGGTTTGGCCTTCCATGCGGCGCGCCTCCTGGAAGGTTTTGACCAGCTGAGCCTCGCGGATTGCGTACTGGGCACGCAAACGCTGCTTTTCTTTCAAACGCACCGCGTAGTCAGATTCGCTACGGCGGCGGGCGCGGCCGTGTTCACCAGGGCCGTAAGGACGACGCTCAAAGTACCGCTTAGCTTTCGGGGTCAGCGGCATCCCCAAGGCGCGTGACAAACGCACCATTTTCCGAGAACGGTTTGCCATTTATATTCTTCCTGTCTTATTTCAAAGTCACCCCGCGAGGGCATCTCGGCGGGGAGGGGCCACCATTTTGGCTAAGACCCCAGGTGTCCGGGCATCAACCAACCGCGGGTTGGCCAAAATGCCGGGCAACTTGGCTATCCTACCGCATTTTTTGAATCTTGCGTATTTTTGCCAGCCTCTCGCTCAGCGTCACTTCCCACCCGTGTGCGGAAGGATCGTAATAAATCTTGTCTTTCAGCTGGTCAGGCAGGTATTGTTGCGCGACTATGCCGCGAGTATCATCGTGGGGATATTGATAGGTGCCCAGAGCTTTCCTATCGGCACTAGCCCCCGGATAATGCTGGTCGCGCAGATAGGTCGGAACTGTGCCGATGTTGCCGGCCTCCACGTCAGCCATCGCGGTATTGATACCGACATAAGCCCGATTCGACTTCGGGGCCGTCGCCACCGCCACGACAGCCTCGGCCAGGGGAATCCGTCCCTCCGGCATCCCAAGCAACTGCACCGCTTGTGCCGCCGCGACCGCGAGTGGCAGCACGGTAGGGTCAGCCAACCCGACGTCTTCTGCCGCGGCAATGACAACTCGGCGGGCAATGAAGCGCGGATCTTCCCCTGCCTTAATCATCCGTGCCAAATAGTGCAGGGCGGCATCGGGATCGGAGCCGCGCATCGACTTGATAAATGCCGAAGCCACATCATAGTGTTCGTCAATCCCGTAGCGCACCACGGCTGTGTCTGCTGCCGCCGCGACGTCGTCTTCGGTAATCTCTGTGGCCTTGCGGGAATCGGCTCCCCCGGCGGCAGCTTCCAACAGGGTCAGGGCTTTGCGCCCGTCCGCGCCGGCTAATCTGATGAGGCTGTCCCTAGCGTCCGTGGTTAGGGTGTATTTTCCAGCCAGTCCGCGTTCGTCCGCCAAAGCCCGGTCCGTGATGGTTTCGATGTCCTGGTTCGTCAGTGGTTTCAGCGTCAGCAGCAGGGATCGGGACAACAGCGGAGAAATGACGGAAAAAGCCGGATTTTCCGTGGTGGCTGCCACCAGGATAACCCACCGGTTTTCCACCGCTGGAAGCAGCGAGTCCTGCTGGGATTTAGAAAACCGATGGACTTCGTCAAGAAACAAAATGGTTTCTTGACCGCTCAGGCTCAGACGTTGCTTCGCCGCGTTAATGACTTCTCGGACTTCCTTCACTCCCGCATTGATGGCGGAGAGCTGAGCATACTCTCGGCCGCCTGCCTGCGCCACCAGATATGCCAAGGTCGTTTTGCCGGTTCCAGGTGGACCGTAAAGGATCACGGAGGACGTCATCTCGGTGTCTGCCCGCAACAGCCGCTGTAATGGCGAATTGGGCACCAACAGGTGTGACTGCCCCACCAGTTCTTCTGCGCAGCGCGGACGCATCCGCACCGCCAAAGGGGCGTCCGGGCGAAACTCCGGAACCCCCCTGCCGGTATCACTCAAGGAATCAAACAAGTCCATGAGACCACCCTAGTGAAAAATGCCCTAAAGTGTATGAGACAATGCATAACATGTTCCTGAAACTATATCGCCGTCTGAATCGACGCCCGCTGCCCACGGTGCTGATTTGGGCTTTGGTGATAGTCATCTGTGCAGCCTTTGCCTTGACCGGTTTTGGTTTTGGAAGTATGTGGAACCGTGTGGAAAACCGTCTGGTGTCCATTCCCGGCTCCGAATCCTATGTCGCGTCACAAATCCTCAATGATAGCCGCAGTTCCAACTATCAGGCTTACCTCATCGTTACCGGGGTGGACATGGACAAACAGCACGCGGAAGTTAAGAACGTGCTGGACTCCGCAGCAGCGAGCTTCAGCGAGGTTCCCGGTGTTATTCCGGCGGGGGTACTGTATCCATTCGCGAAAGGCGACGATGTTAATAACCCCGACGCGAAAACTTTGATGGACCAGTTTATCGCCACGGATAAACACGGTTTCATGATGGTGGTGCTGCTGGACCTGACCCAGTTTCCCCAACGCGCCGATGATATTCGCGCCATGACCGAGGAAGCATTGAGCGAGATTGCCGGAGATATGCGTTCTTTTGCGCCTCACGCCGCGGGCATCGTCACGGATGAGGACCTGAATAACCAAGAAGTTGCCGCGAGCGCTCGTCAAGATTCCCTCAAAGCGAATCTCATTGCTTTGCTGGTGGTTTTCGCAGTGCTGTTTGGGGCGACGGGACGCCTACGCCTGGCTTTGCTCGCATTCATACCGAGCTTTTGCGGGTGGATTGTGACGCGGACTATCGCCACTCTGGCTTCCCTCATCGTCAAGCCCGCTCCGGGTGACTCTGCCCTGGTCACTATGCTTTCACTAGGGGTGGTGACGGGTTACGCGGTGTTCCTCATCAGCCGCAGCCGCTCCCGTTTAGCAGTGGTGAAATACACCACCGAGATTCCGCGTGTATCCAAACCTCGCGAACGCCGATTGCGCAAGCGCCGCGACTCTCTCACGCCACTAGATGAAGTTTTTACCCACTCAGCTCCGGCCATGCTCATTTCCACGGCACTAATTGTGCTGGGTCTGATTATGGTGGCCATATTCCCGGCCAGCAGCCTGCGCTGGGTGGCTTTAGTCAGCATGTTCTCCATTCTGGGATGCTTCGCTATCGGGACTACGATGATTCCCCCGTTGCTGTACCTCGGTATCAGATGGCTGGAGTACCCTCGTCCCCAATGGCATCGGCAGACTTTCGCCGTGGTTTCCTCCTGGATACATTCTCTGGGCACTCGTTTGCGAGAGCCTTTTGCCACGCGGAAACTTTCCAAACCGATTCTTACCGGAGTCCTGGTGGTCGTTCTGGTGGTGCTGGCCATTCCTACCTTCGGAATTACCTGGCACACCTCGGGGCAAACGACTTTTCCTCCGGGTACGAATGCGGCGAAATTTGAAGCCCTGCGCGCCGCCCACTACGGTACCACCGCGGCGGCCCCGGATATCCAGATTCTCGGGAAAACTACCGCCGCGAATATGCAAAGCTGGTCGGTGGCGGTGGGTAAAATCCCCGGTGTGGCGGCGATGACTGCTGGAAACACCGAAATAGCCGGGGACTACAGCGTTTTGGACGTGGATTTGAAACCGATTGTCACCAACCGTCAAGCCGGCGAAATCGTAAAAACTATCCGCGAATTGTCCTCGGATTTTCCGAAATGGATTACTGGCCAGGCCGCCAACCAAGTTGACTTTGCCGCCCAGCTAATCAGGTTCGTCCCCCTGCTGGCTGGAGTTATGGTGTTGGCGACTTTCTTGGTCATTTTGCGAGCTACCAGGCGTGCCTGGGCAGCGCTGTGGGCGACTTTACTGAACTCCTTGAACCTGTTGGTGGCTTTGGGACTGACCGCGTTGGTGTTCCAAGACGGTTGGGGCGCTTTCCTGCCCAAACTGGCGCATTCCGGCGGGGTCGACCCTAACGTGGCAGTTTTGCTGGCGGGCTTCGGTTTCGCCCTATCCCTGGATTACCAGTTCTATGCCATGAACAAATCGAAACACCATCTGCCGGAGGAACTCGCGAACCTAGACGACGACCCACTGCTGAACGAGTTGACCCAAACCCGCGGTGCGCTGTGGACCCGCTCTGTGGTCTACCTGGCGATTTTCCTGGCTTTCCTGCCCATGAACGCTATGCCCGTGAAACAGTCGGCTTTTGCTCTGGTGATTGTGGTGCTGCTCAACGTGCTGTTCAGCCGGCTGTTTCTCTCTCCCCTGCTGGAGCCTTACCCGGACCAAAAATCGCAAGACCCTGATTTGGTGTGGACCGACGAGATTCCGGAATCGCCCGATCCCAGCGCAACAGACGGCTCACCCGCGCTTGTGCAACCTCAGCACAGCGACGCCGTCGGGAGCGCTGGCGAATAACCTAGTGCAAGAAATCAACCGGACCGGCGCCCTCCCGGGTCACCACCGGAACATCGTCCTCCATGTTAATAACGGTAGTTGCCTGGTCGGAACCAATCGGGGCATCGACGATAACATCCAACAGGTGCCCCAGCTTAGCGATAACTTCAACCGGATCGCTCAGCGGTTCCGTGTCACCAGGCAGCAGCAGAGTGCAGGACAAGATAGCCTCTCCCAAGGCTTCTACCAGTGACAACGCGACCTTATGCGCGGGAATCCGCACGCCCACGGTGTGCTTCTTTTTGTTCAGCGTGGCGCGCGGAACTTCCTTGGTGCCTTTCAAAATAAACGTGTACGGCCCCGGAGTCAGCGATTTAATCAGCCGGTATTGGGAATTTGACACCATCACCAGCTGACCCAACTGGGCGAAATCGTGGCACACCAGGGTGAAATGGTGTTTATCATCGAGCTGGCGGATTTTCCGGATCCGTTCCAGACCAGCCCCGTTTGCCAACGCACAGCCCAAGGCGTACCCCGAATCTGTGGGATACGCCATAATGCCACCGTCCTGGATAATCTCTACAATCTGGTTCAACGAACGAGCCTGCGGATTATCCGGGTGCAGTTCAAAAATTTTTGCGCTCATAGTTCCCCCTTGGTGAAACGCTACCGACTGTCCCATCTATTTTAGAGGGGTCAGTTGGCTATGGCGATAAAACTAGCGGTAATTTTTCCTCACAAGGGTTTTACAGCGTTTTTTCGCTGTCTTCGGCTTCCTCAGTGTCCTCACTATCTTCGTCGTCTTCGTCGTCCTCCGGCACGTAGTCCACACCGGTTTCTTTGCGCTGTTCGTCCGTAATCGGGGCGGGCGCGCCGGTGAGCGGATCTAAACCGTCGCCAGCCTTCGGAAAAGCGATAACGTCGCGAATAGACGGGGAACCCGTCAGCATTCCGGCGATGCGGTCCCATCCCAGAGCCAGACCACCATGCGGCGGAGCGCCGTACTTAAAAGCGTCGAGCAGGAACCCAAAGCGTGCCTGCGCCTCCTCCTGTGAGAAGCCCATGACTTTAAACACCCGTTCCTGGATGTCACGACGATGGATACGGATGGAACCGCCGCCGAGTTCCACCCCGTTGCACACGATGTCATACGCATAAGCCAAAGCACTGCCCGGGTCAGTATCGAAAGTATCGAGGCATTCTGGCTTCGGCGAAGTAAACGCATGGTGGACAGCTGTCCAAGCGGAGTGACCCAGCGCCACATCGCCTTCCGCTTCTGCCTCACCTGAGGGCTTAAACAGCGGCGCGTCGACCACCCAGGTGAAAGCCCACGCCTTCTCATCGATGAGGTCGCAGCGCTTACCAATCTCCAGGCGAGCTGCCCCCAACAACGTTTGCGAAGCGGTCTTGTCTCCGGCGGCAAAGAAAATGCAATCCCCCGGCTGGGCTCCAGTGGCAGCGGCCAAACCTGCCTTTTCCGCGTCAGAAATATTTTTGGCCACCGGGCCGGCAGTTTCGCCATTTTCATTCAATGTCACGTAGGCCAGACCCTTCGCGCCGCGGGCTTTGGCCCATTCCTGCCACTTGTCAAAAGTGCGGCGCGGCTGGGAACCGCCACCGGGCATGACTACTGCCCCCACGTAAGGAGCCTGGAAAATCTTAAACGGAGTGTCTTTGAAAAATTCGGTCAAATCAACAAGTTCATAGCCGAAGCGCAGATCCGGTTTGTCCGAACCGAAACGATCCATAGCTTCCTGGAAAGGCATCCGCGGAATCGGAGTGGTCAGGTCATAGCCGATAACTTTCCAAATCTCTTTCAGCAGGTGTTCGGTCACCTCGATGACATCGTCTTGGTCGACGAAACTCATCTCCAGATCGAGCTGCGTGAATTCGGGTTGGCGATCGGCGCGGGAGTCTTCGTCGCGGTAGCAACGAGCCAACTGGAAATAGCGCTCCATACCACCGACCATCAACAGCTGCTTGAACAGCTGGGGCGACTGTGGCAGGGCGTACCACGAGCCGGGACGAATCCGCGCCGGAACCACGAAGTCGCGCGCCCCTTCCGGGGTGGAACGCGTCAGAGTTGGGGTTTCAATCTCGATAAATTCGTGTTCTTCCATAACCCGCCGGGCAATCTGAGAAATCCGCGAACGCAGCACCAAGTTGTCGTGCAGCTGACGGCGGCGCAAATCGACGAAACGGTAACGCAGCCGGATATCCTCACCAACGTTGGAGTCCTCGGCGTGTTCAGAAACTTGGAAAGGCAGGGTCGCACAGGCATTCAAAATCTCGACATCATCGGCCATGACCTCAATATCACCTGTGACGATTTCGGGGTTTTCGTTGCCTTCGGGACGTTTCCGTACTTTGCCTGTGACCTTGAGCACGTATTCGTTACGGACTTCCCGCACCACTTCTTCACTGACGACCAACTGGACAATCCCAGAAGCGTCACGCAGATCCATGAAAGCTACCCCACCGTGGTCTCGGCGCCGATCCACCCAACCGCAGAGGGTGACGGTCTGACCATCGTGGTTCAGGTTCAATTCCGCACATTTGTGAGTTCGCAGCAACTTATGCCTTCCTTTGAAAGTTCGTCTCAAGTCAATCGGGGCGCAATACCCCGCACCCAGAAAGTGGGCTCTCTAAAGTTTAACGCCTATCTGAGCTTTGGGAAAACCCTGGAAGTACACCCCGACCGGGCGTCAGATGAAAGTTACCGGGATTCCGTGTCCCGCAAACGCATCTCAGAAACCAGTTCAGACAGTTGCGGATACAAATCTAAATTCTGATTCATTTTGACCAGGAAAGCCTGACGAGTCACTTCCAGGATGAGCGAACGGAATTTGTCGGCGCACTCTTTCCCGTAGTTTTGCGCCCCGCGGTGCAATACTTTCGCTCCCACCAGGCTCCACACCAGTGTGCCCGCGATGGCCGCAGCGAACACCACGAGGGGGAACGGTACGGGCCCGACCATCCACACGGCCGCACTGGTGCCGGCTCCGCCGAGGCACGCGACCCCCGCGACTAGGCTCCACAGCAGCCCCACCAGCAATGCCGCTAACCAAAACCAGTGTCCGTACCGCCATACCCGCCACCAGGCTCGGACGGGACGAGCCGGGAATTTCCACGATTCCAAAGCTAGGTTGAGGGCGCTGACCAGGTTGCCGGACAGTTCCACCGCCTTGAGCTGGGCAAAATCCACCCATTTAGGCGGGCACTGCGCACTGGCAGCCACCGCGTAAGCACGAGCCGCACTGGTGATTCCCGCCGCGTTGACGTGAGCTGAAAACCGGTTGAGCACGTCGATTTGCCGGGTCGTCTCTAACGCAGTGCGGTCCGGTTCTGTCGAGGAATCAGCCGCGAGCGAGTCAGTCGCGGCAGAGGCTGCGCCATCTTTTGCCGCCGGCTCCGGGAAAGGCGCACCGGCAGGGGCAGCAGGTTCGTCCTCGTGGGGTTCGCCCGGCGCGGTTGCAGGATCCTGATTGACGGGAGCCGACGGTTTGATTCCTGCCAGCCAGTTCAGCACCGGCCACAGCGTCCAAAAGCCGCCAGCCTGTAGGTATTGCTTGGAAAAGTTCGCTTGCACGGCTTCGATACCACTGACCTGAGCCACCTGATCCACCAGGGTATTTTCGGACGGTGGGGCGGAAACGGACTGGGCCTGACCGGGCTGCTTTGCACAGTCATCTCTCGCCAGTTCCAAGTCCTGGCTCAGCCGCGTGGCAGCATGATGAATCGCAGCCTGTTCACCCCTCCAGCGCGCTTCCGGCGCGCGGGTCAACCCAGCTACGGTTTCGCGGAATCTAGCCAAACTCGAATCATCGTAAACTGAAATCTGCAAGATTTCGGGACTGACCCCCAACCGTTCGGCAATGGCGGCGAGCTCTTGGTGTAGGGTCTGCACCTGGGTCTCTGTCAAACCCTCGGTGTGGGTCAGGACAAAGTAAGAATTCCGGTGACGGGGAAACGCTGAAATTTGGCTGTGGAAAGCGGCATCGGCATATTTTTGGGAATCTGTGGTCCACAAGATGACATCCGCTGTTTCCAAGACCTGCGCCGTGGCCGCAGCTAATTCCGGAACCAACAATGTGTCGGGAACCTCCACCACAATCGGGTGGCCACACTGCGCCGAAAGAGCTGAACGGATCTGGTAACTCTCTCCTGCTGCCCCCAGGCTTTCCCCGAACGGGTTGGATCCGCTGGAACAAAACTCCACGCTGACACTACGCGGGATTCCGCTCAGCTCTAAAAACGGTGCGGCATCCACGTCCGCGTCCACCTGGGCGACCAGCTCCGTCGTGGTCGGCCGGTGCGTCCCAGTCGTCACTAGGCTGGTGCGGCGAGCCAAAGTGTTCACTACCGTGGATTTTCCGGTGCCGCTAGGTCCGGCTACCGCTATTACGGTGACTCGGGGGTCTAAGGCATCCCGGCGTTCCAGCTGATCCTCTAACCGTCGCAAATCTTCGAGGGCCTGAGCTAGGAATGCCTCAGAACCGGAAGTAACCTGAGCGGCATCGAGACACTCCACCGCGCGGTGCAGGGCGGTTTGCATCCGATTTTTGCGTTGTTCGGAATTGTTCCGAGGCACTAGGACCACTCCTCTCGCAAGATACGCAACGTTTTTCGTCCCGCAGAAATCAGTTCAGAGTTATCGGGATCAGGAATGCTTTGCCGTAGCGCGGCGATACGCTGGGAGACCCGAACTTGCAACCCACGGCGCAGCGTAGACCGGCTCCACGACCGCAGCCGCAAGCGCGTCGCGGCGTCACAGAAAGCCCCCAGCAGCTCGTCAACCCCGGTGAACTGACAAGTTTCGGGCGAGGCGACCCCGGCAAAAAGAACCGCCAGGAAAAGCGTCTGGGACTCGTCTGCTGAGAGTTCCTGGTTCCGATTCCATCCAGCCTGACGGCAGCATTCCGCGGGGGTCAAAGACCACTGTTCCATAAGTTCGCTACCGTCCCGGGATGACTCGGTTTCATCTATAAGCTGGCCGGAGTCGGGTAGCGCGGAGTCCTGAATACCCGCAGCAATGATTTGTTCCATCTGAAAGTCCAGGTTCGACACGCTGCTAGCCACCGCCCTCTTTACGGCATCCAGCGCCAAATCCGGGCGCACCCGCTGATTGAGCCAAGTATTTTTCCATTTCAACCGCTGACGTATCCAGCTGTTTTCAGCCCGACGCTCCTCGAGTTGGCGACGCACGCAAGGTTCCAAAAGGTCGGCGGGCTCACCTTGGAACCAGGTGGGAGCTGCAATCTGGGTCTCAACAAAATCCAGCAGTTGCTGTTCTAGCCGGTCCACGGTTTGCTGCGCGTCATGGCGCAGTTGCGTCTCAGCGGCGGCGGCATCGAATACTGTTTCGCTCAAATCCAGGACTTCGTGCAAGGAACCAAACAGGGTCTGGCGCGCCATGGCGGAATGCATTAAGGCGTCGCCAGCCAGGTTATCGATCCAGTTGCGCAGGGGAACTAAATCTTCGGCGGGAAGCTCCCCGTCGGCGATTTGGGTTTCCATAATGGCAAAAATCGGGACGTCTTTGAGATTGCTGTGGGCGATTTCCGCGCCTAGATCCTGTTTTGCCGCCAAAAGGGAGCCTTGCGAGACCCTGTTTAGCACCGCGCCGATAGCGACATCGCGCCGAGCGGCCTTCCTCAGCAACTCCAGACCCGGCTCGTCCCGGTAGCGGTTGGCGGTGGTTACGAAAATCCACAGGTCAGCAACTTCCAACAGGTGTTGGGCTAAATCTCGGTTCGTGTCCAGATAGGAATCCAAATCGGGACAATCGATGAGGCACATTCCCGGAGTCATCTTTGCGGTCGAACGCAAAATGAGCTGCGGCTGCGGTGTCGTATCGGTATCTTCGCCCGCGGAGGCACGTTCCGGCACGGCAGACGTGGCCGCAGGGTCGTCCCAGGCGTCGTCGTCTAACAGGCGGATCTTTTCAAATCCTCCCAAAATACGGTCTGCCGACAGCCATAACTCGTCGTCGGGGTGGTACACCAGTACCGGGGTGAGGGTCGTGGGACGCCTCACGGAAGTCGGTACTTGGGCTCCGACCAAAGAATTAAGAATGGTGGATTTGCCCACTCCGGTGGAGCCCGCCAGCACCGCCACGAGAGGGCCGTCCAGGTCGGTACCCCGCGCGCTGAGATGTTCGCGCAGCCGGGAAATCGCTGTTTTTCGCAGCTTGATGGCATCAGCCTGCGCTGCCGGAAAACCAAATTTCAGATCCTCCAGCTGCCCAGCCAACTCATCTAGAGCTATCGATGGCGATTCACTCATAGTTCGCAATCACCTGCGGTTTCAAAAGTTCGGGGGCGGGCGTGAACGTGTCAGCTTGGGCACTTTCCTGGGTTTCGTTGATGAGGTTCTTGACTTCCCCGGATTCCACAAACCACACGTAAGGGATGCCGCGAGTCACCGCATATTTGATTTGTTTACCGTACTTGGCGGCAGTGGGGCTGACTTCCGTGTTGATACCGCGGGCACGCAGCTGCCAAGCCACCGCCTCGGCTTGTCCCCTGGTTTCCTCGCTATCCACCGCGACCAACACACAGGTCGGAACCGGGCGGGACACTTTCGCCCAATCATTGGCCAGAATAATCGAGATGAGCCGGGTCAAACCGATAGACATCCCCACCCCCGGGAAGTGACGTTTGCCCTGCGAAACGAGGTTATCGTAGCGGCCCCCGGAACAGATAGAACCATAGGATTCAGCTCCCGTGATAAACGTTTCGTAAACCATGCCGGTGTAGTAATCGAGCCCGCGGGCAATCTTAAAGTCAGCCACCACATTACCGCGCTCGTGATCGGGGACGCTGCGTAGCATTCGCGCCACATCCGCCAGACCTTCCTCTAACAGGTCATCGTGCAGTCCCAAGTCGCGCACCTGCTGGATAACTTGTTCATCGGCACCGCAAATGTCTGCCAAGCTCACCAGGTTTTGCACCTGGGACGTATCAAGCCCGAGTTCACTCAGCATTTGCGTAAAATCTTCGGGACGCACCTTGTCGTGTTTATCGATGACTTGCAGAACCTCGTCCACTTGCGTGATACCCAGGGCGTTGCAGGCGCCCTGCAGAATCTTGCGAGAATTCACGTGTACCACCGGGGTGGGAATCGGCAGGGATTCCAAAGCTTGCGCCATAATCAGCGGGGCTTCAATCTCAAACTGGGGCGGTAAAGTTTCTGCAGCCACCATATCGATATCGGCCTGAACGAACTCGCGAAAGCGACCCTCCTGGGGACGCTCACCACGCCACACCTTTTGAATTTGGTAACGCTTGAAAGGAAAGCGCAACAGGTGGGAGTTTTCCAGCACGTAACGAGCCAGCGGGACAGTGAGGTCAAAGTGCAGCCCGTTCTTGCGGTCCTCTTTGCCTTCCTTGTCCTGCAGCCGGGACAGTACGTAAACCTCTTTGGAGGTTTCTCCCTTGCGTTCCAGCTCACTGAGAGGCTCGATGGCACGCGTCTCTAAGTGAGAAAAGCCGTGCAGTTCAAACACCCTGGTTAAACGAGAAATTAACTCGTCCTCAAGGATTTTTTCCTCCGGGGTGAACTCAGGAAAACCCGACAGTGATGTCATCATGGGCATATTCTCTCATTTTCGCAAGTCATCTCAGAAATGGGTTGTTCGCAAGCTCCGCCGCCCAGGTGGTCGTCTCTCCGTGACCGGGCAGCAGCAGAGTGTCGGGGTTGATGCTGATTTTGAGCGTTCGCAAGGTTTCCGTCATCACTTCAGGGTCGGAATGAGGTAGGTCGGTGCGGCCAATCGAGCCTTTGAAAACCACGTCCCCAGAGAAGCAAAATGCCTGATTGTCACGGCCATCGAAACCGAGTCCCTGACCGTGATCTTCGCCTTTCGAGGCGCCAAAGAACATCGTGCATCCGGGCGAGTGACCCGGAGCCGGCAGGGCACGCAGCATTAAATCGGGAATAATTTGCGCTCCCCCGCCAGAGAAGAGTTCATCGGGTGGGGCCTGCACCGTGACGGGCTCCCATGCCCCGTCCATTTCAGTGAAGTATTTGTCTACCCCCAGTTGAACCCCCGGACCGGGAGCATCCATCCAGAAGTGATCCGGTTTCGCCAGATAGATTGGAGCCTCGGGGTTATAGGAAGCCACCTGAGCCGTGTTCCACAGGTGATCAGCGTGGCCGTGAGTCAACAAGACCCCAGCCAGTTCAGCATCGAGCTGAGTCAGAAGTTCTTTGATACGCACGGCGGTTTTCGCGCCGGGATCAATAACCAAAGCGGATTTGTTCGCAGTAACCACGACATAGCAATTTTCACCGTAAATCGGCGAAACAATCCGTAACACATCCATAGTTCAAGGCTAACTGATTTTTTGCATCACGAATTTTCTTTCGCCCAGTTTCCCGAATGCGTGTCTTTTCAAGTAAAGTAATCCTGGAAATATACTTACCAACGCGAACGGAACGTGCCGCGGCACCAACCCCGTCAGGAGGAAAAATTCATGGCCACGTCTGAACAGGAATCTAACACCAGCGAAATCAAGGAACCGCAGGAAAACCAACCTGGTGAAACCTCAACCGGACCTGCCCAGACTGCAGCTGAAACAGGCGGCGAACCCACGACCGAAACGCCAGCGGCTCCGGCTCCCGAATCTACCCTGACTGAGGAAACTCCCGCAACACCCGAACCAGCCCCAGCTCCTGAACCAACCCCGGCTCCCGAACCAACCCCGGCTAAGGAAACTCCCGCGCCCCAAGCTACTGAAAAGGCCGCGCAAATCACCCCGGTACACCTCGAGAGCACCAATCAAAACCAGCCCGTGGGCCCTGTTGAGAAAATTGCTATGGATGAGGCTGCCCAATATGGACGTATCGACGCGGAGGGGCGCGTTTTTGTCAAAGACGGAGATACGGAACGGGAAGTCGGCCAATACGCAGACGGTATTCCTGAACAGCCTTTTGCCCTCTACGTGCGCCGTTTCCTGGATTTGCAAGCCCAGGTCGATTTGGCTCAAGCACGTTTGGCCACGTTAAAGGCGCATGACATTGATGCCACGTTGAAGTCTTTGGACAAGGCGATGGAGTCCCCGATGGTGGTGGGCAACCTGGCTGGGCTACGTTCTCGCGTCGAAAAACTGCGGGAGCTGGGCACGGCACGAAAGGAACAACTGGCTGAGGAACGCGAAGTTGCCAAGGCACAAGCCCTTGAGACGCGCAACAAGATTGTGGAGGCCGCCGAAAAAATTGCCGCCCAAGACCCGGAACGCACCCAGTGGAAGCAATCCGGAGAACGCCTGCGCGAGCTGCTGGATTCATGGAAAGATTCGCAGCGTAAGGGACCGCGTATCGACCGCGCCACCGAGGACGCCTTGTGGAAGCGCTTTTCGGCTGCCCGCACGTCTTTTGACCGGCACCGCAAGTCATTCTTTTCGCAGCTCGACGCCAAGCGGGCGGAAGTTCGAAACGCCAAGGAAGCCCTGATCAAACGCGCTGAGGAACTCGCTAACTCGACCGACTGGGCGCGAACCTCCGCGGCTTACCGCGACTTGATGGCGGAATGGAAAGCTGCCGGGCGGGCTTCCCGGAAAGACGACGACGCTCTGTGGGAGCGTTTCCGCGCCGCTCAGCAAGTCTTCTTTGACGCCCGCAGCGCTGACAACGCTAAAACCAACACGGAAGAACAAGCCAACCTTGAGGTTAAGGAAAAGCTGCTGGAACAGGCGAAAGCCCTCATGCCGGTGAAGGACTTGGAAACCGCCAAGGCAAAGTTCCGCGACCTGTTGGATAAATGGGACGAAGCTGGGCGGGTTCCCCGCGGCGATATGCAGCGCTTGGAAAACGGTTTGCGCTCCGTGGAACAGGCAATTGCAAAGGCCGAAAATGAGGCGTGGGTCAAGTCCAATCCAGAGACGAAAGCTCGTGCTGAGGGCCTAGTAGGCCAGCTCGAAGAGAAAATCTCTAAGCTCGAAGCCGAAATTGCCACCGCAAAACAGGATGGCAAGGACACTAAGAAACTGGAAGAGGATTTGCAGGCTCGGAAGGGCTGGCTTGACCAGGCTCGGAAAGCCGCGGCTGAGTAACGCCCCGCTGTACTTTAGGCCAATACTTTTATTGAGTTTCCCCCGCTGTCTAAGACGGCGAGGTCGGCTCTAAGGTGCCGTTTTTTCCGGGAGTCACGCGAGTAGCGGAATAAACCCCTGAGATGCGTCCCAGATCATTGAGAATGTCTTGCAGGTGGGAAGGTTCGGCCAGCTCAAAAGACCACCGTGAATACGCCACCCGGTCGCGGGTGGTGGAAATATTGCCCGAGAGAATGTTCACGTGATTGTCGGTGAGGACCCGGGTCACATCACTCAACAGCCCCCCGCGGTCCAGAGCCTCGATTTGCACCTGTACCAGGAACGGGGTCTTGGCGTGTTGCGCCCACTTGACGGCGGTGACACGTTCCGGTTGCGCCACACTGAGATTCTTGGCATTCACGCAGTCCACCCGGTGTACGGAAACCCCGTGACCCCTCGTGACAAATCCCATGATGTCGTCTCCGGGAACCGGGGTGCAGCACTTTGCCAGCTTAACCCACAGGTCATCGGCATCCTGACCGTCAACCAACACCCCGGAACCCCCGGCACGAGATTCAGTCGTAGGTGTGTGGGTGGGGACGGCTTCTTCCTCCACCAAAACTTCCTCGTCATCGTCTACCGTCAGGGAGCCCGTAAAGTTCAGCAGGCGTTCCACCACGTTTTGTGCGCTGACGTGGGCGTCTCCGATGGTCGCATAGAGGGTATCGACGTTGGGCAATCCCAACTGGTTTGCCACCGATTCCAAAAATTCGTGGCTGGCGATTTGGTGAATCGGCAGTTTCTGTTTGCGAATTTCCTTCGCCAGAATTTCGCGGCCTTTATCGATGGATTCCTCGCGGCGCTCCTTTGAAAACCAGGCTTTAATCTTTGATTTCGCGCGCGGGGTGGCCACAAAAGACAGCCAATCCCGGCTGGGGGACGCGCCAGGAGACTTGGACGTGAAAATTTCCACCGTGTCGCCGTTTTCCAGCTTCGACTCCAGGGGAACCAGCTTGCCGTTGACTTTAGCGCCGACCGTCTTGTTTCCTACTTCGGTGTGTACGGAATAGGCGAAATCTACCGGGGTGGATCCCGCAGCCAGCACCACGACTTGGCCTTTCGGGGTGAAAACATAGACCTGTGCAGAGTTGATTTCGTAACGCAGCGAGTCCAGGAACTCCCCTGAGTCTTGGGTTTGCTTTTGCCAATCAACCAACTGGCGCAGCCAGCCCATCTCATTTTCCAGGTCTAAGACTTTGCCACCCTCGGACTTTTTCAGCGATTTTGCGTTGGGGTTTTCCTTGTATTTCCAGTGGGCGGCAATCCCAAATTCGGCACGGCGGTGCATTTCATAGGTGCGAATCTGAATCTCTACAGGTTTGCCTTTGGGACCGATGACCGTGGTGTGCAGCGACTGGTACAGGTTGTATTTCGGCATTGCAATATAGTCTTTGAACCGGCCCAGCATCGGAGACCACCGCGAGTGCATCAGCCCCAGCACGGCGTAGCAATCCCGCACGGATTCCACCAGCACACGCACCGCCACCAAGTCATAAATATCGTTAAAGTCACGGCCGCGCACAATCATCTTTTGATAAATCGAGTAGTGGTGTTTCGGGCGCCCGGTCACTGTCCCCTTGATTTTCGATTCCCGTAAGTCGCCTTCAATAGTCTGGATGATGGCGCTGAGCTGTTCCTCTCGCCGGGGCGCGGCCTCTTGAATAAGCTTGTCGATTTCTTGGTAAATCTGAGGGTAGAGGGTTTTAAAAGCCAGATCCTCCAGCTCCCATTTAATGGCATTGAGCCCCATCCGGTGAGCTAGCGGGGCATAAATTTCCAGGGTTTCTTTTGCCTTGCGCGCCGCGCTTTCTTTACTGACATAGCGCCAGGTGCGCGCATTATGCAGACGGTCAGAGAGTTTGATGAGCAAGACCCGGATGTCTTTCGCCATCGCGACCAGCATTTTTCGGATAGTTTCGGCCGGGGCGGAATCGCCGTACTTCACTTTGTCGAGCTTGGTGACCCCATCGACCAAAGCGGCGATGTCCTCGCCAAAGTCACGCCGACATTGCTCCAAAGAATAATCGGTGTCCTCTACCGTATCGTGTAGCAGCCCCGCGGCTACCGTAGTTTCCGACATGCCTAGTTCGGCGAGGATCGTCGCGACCGCGACCGGATGCGTAATGTAGGGCTCGCCGGACTTGCGAAACTGACCCCGGTGGTAGCGCTCAGCGGTCACATAAGCTCGCTCCAAAAGGGCAAAGTCGGCTTTCGGGTGGTTTCCCTTGACGGCTCGCAACACAGGCTCCAGCTCACGATAAGAACCGCGGGCACGGGCCAAACGGAACAAAGAACCACGCAAAGCGCCAGTATTCTCACTGGGCTCATTGACAATCTCCGGCGCTTGCTCCATACAGAGATTCTAATTGTTTTGCCCGATAAGCGTTAGTTGAACCGGGCGTGACCTGGATTTTTTTCCAAAATCAGCCGCCGCGTAAACAACTTCCCAGGCAGGAAGCCTAACGAACCGCGAGGAATGTGCCTACAGCTCCAACAGCGACTGGAACGGGGTATTGCCCAAGAGGGCACGCCCGTTCAGAGCCTTTAGCTCCATCAGTACCAGGATTTCCGACACGTGTCCCCCGGCCTTCTCCAACAGCTTCACGGACGCGGCCGCGGTGCCACCCGTCGCCAACAGATCGTCAACCACCAAAATGTTGTCAAAGCCATTCACGGTTTCCGGCTGAACCTGGATAGAGGCGGAGCCGTATTCCAAATCGTAGGATTCGCTGACTACGTGTCCGGGCAGCTTCCCAGCTTTGCGCACCATAATCATCGGCACGCTCAGCTCGACTGCCAAGGGCGAGGACAGGATAAAACCGCGCGACTCCAGACCGGCGACCGCGTTGACACGCCCCCGATAGTATTCGGCAATCCCCGAAATCAGTTCCTGGAAAGGCTCCCCCGAAGCGAGCAACGGGGAAAAATCCCGAAACAGAATACCGGGCCGGGGAAAATCAGGAATCGAAGTCAGGTGCGCGGCAATAATCTCGCCGAGCCGCGGGTCTAAGTCGACAGCGGTATTCATTTCTTAGTCTTCTTCCGTTTTGGTTGTGCAGCCTGCCCCTGATGGTGTCCGGGAATCATGGGGGCGGCCACCACGGCGGGCGTGACCTCTTTGAACGAGCCGTCCTCGTTGAGGGTGGCGGCACCAGATTCCACAGCGGCGGCGCGTGCCTTGTCCACTTTGGCGTTATGGTCCTTGATGACTTGCGAACGACCCCGAATCAGCGTCAGCATCGGTGTAGCGATAAAGATAGAACTGAAAGTACCGACAATCATGCCGATAAACAGCGGCATCGAGATATCCAGCAGGGTGGATGTCCCCAGCAGCGCCGCCCCCAGGAACAGAATCGCCGATACCGGCAGAATACCGGTGATGGAGGTGTTGATGGAACGCACCATGGTTTGGTTAATGGAGAGGTTCGCCAGCTCGTTGAACTTGGAGCGCGACTGATTGAACATATCGCGGGTGTTTTCGCGAATTTTATCGAAAACCACCACCGTGTCGTACAGGGAGTAACCCAAGATGGTCAGCAAACCGATAATCGTTGCCGGGGTAATCTCAATCTGCGTGTATGCAAAAACCCCCAGAGTAATGAGGAAGTCATGCATCAACGCAAACAGTGCGGAGAATGACATGGTCCACGTGCGGAAGTATGCCATCAGTAGCAATGCAATCATGCCCATGAACACCAACAAACCAATCAAAGCCTGCTTGGACACCGAAGCACCCCAAGACGGACCAATCGAAGTCTTAGAGACTTTCTTAATGTCCACGTTGTAGGCTTTGGCCAGCTCCTTTTGAATTTTCACTTCCACGTCGGTGGGCTGCTGACTGGTTTGGACCCGCAAACCGTTCGTGCCCATCTGGGCAACCTTGGTCTGTTCGTTGAGCCCGGCAGCTTTCACCGCGTTGTAAGCAGGTTGCTGAGGTGGATTCGGTGCCGTGTTCGTAACCACAAATTCGGCGCCGCCGGTGAACTCAATAGACGGATTCAACCCGAAAATCGCGATACCGATGACAGAAATGGTCATCAGAATAGCCCCGACCGTGAGCGGAATCCGGCGTTTCTGAATGATTCGGTAAGACTTTTTCCCGGAGTAAAGCGCATTACCCCACTGGGCGTAACTCATCATTTCGCGTCCTCCTCTGTCTGGGCGGGTTCGTCTTTCGGGGCGGTGTCCTCGCTTCCAGCAGCTTCCGCTGTTTCAGAAGTGAGGTCTTCCGGGTCTTTCGGGGATGCGTCCGACTCAGGTTCTTTCGCGAGAGTTTCCGGCGTGGTGTCCTCAGCCGGGGTCGCAGACGTCTCTTCGGCCTGTTCCTCATCGACCTGAGGCAAACCGGCCTTTTGGCGTGCCAGTGAAATGGTTGGCGCGGCAACATTTTGTGTAGATTTCTTTTTGCGGGGCGAAGACGTCGTCGAGGCAGACTGCATATAGATGCGGTCGCTGCTAGCACCGAGGTGCAGCGGATCCAGACCGCTGAACTTCCGGCCTTCCCCGAAGTAACGGGTCTTGATTAGCAACGACATCATCGGGTGGGTAAACAGGAAGATGATTCCCAAGTCCACCAGGGTAGTCAAGCCCAAGGTAAACGCGAAGCCCTGCACGCCGCCGACAGCCAGAACATAGAGCACCACCGCAGCCACGATGTTCACAATATCGGACACCACGATGGTACGTTTCGCCCGGTTCCAGCCGGTTTCCACCGCGGTGGCCAAGGGCTTGCCATCACGCACCTCGTCTCGGATACGTTCGAAATAGATGATGAACGAGTCCATGGTCACGCCGACTGCCACAATCAAACCGACCACGCCCGCTAGAGACAGACGGTATCCCATCGCCCACGACAGGATAGCCACAGCCAGATACACGATGCCGCCCGCCAGGAACAGGGAGGCCGTCGCCAAACCTGCCAAAGCGTGGTATTGCTGCAGCAAGTACAGCACGACCAGAATCAAACCGACAATAGCGGCATAGAACCCGACTTTCAGGTGCTCCCCGCCCAAGGTCGCGGAGATGGACTGCTTGGACTGCTGTTCAAAGTTCAAAGGTAGAGAACCGAACTGGAGCTGATTAGCCAAAGTTGCGGAGGATTCTCGCGTCAAGGAACCGGAAATAGATGCGGAGCCGCCAAACGCCGGGGCGTTGACCCCCGGCGCGCTGACGACCAAGGAGTCCAGCACAATGGCGAAACGGTTATTGTCAGGATTGCGGTTCGTCCCCTTGGATTGGTTTGGGTACAGCACCTTGGCTACATCGTCGAATTTCTTCGCCCCATCGGCATCGAGTTTCAGCGCAACTTCCCACTGACCGGTGGCGTTACCCTGCTGGTTGGTTCCCATCCCGGAAGACGCAGAAACCAAGTCGGTACCCGAAAGCACCTGAGGACCCAAGATGTATTTCTCGTAGCCTTCCTTAGAGCAGGCCACCAGGTTCTTTTTCGGGTCGTCTAGGGAGCCACCCTTGAGAGAAGCCGGGTCGGTACAATCCAGGTGATTAAAGATGAACATATCCCGCACGGTGATGTGCTTCCGGTCGTTTATGACGTTGGATTGGCCTGCCGGGGTATCAGGATATTTTTCCGCCTCTTTCATGAGTTCATCGAAAGGTATCGCCGCGGAGGACGGCTGCTTAGCAGCCGGGGCGATAGCGGGAGCAGTCTGTTTCGGAGCGCTCGGTGTGGGCGTGGCGCTGGGGTCCGTTGAGTTGAACACCAAAGACTGCGTCTGGCCCTTCTCAGCCGGTGCAGCAGGCGGAATCGTCACCGTGTTGTTGCCTTCACCCACCTTGGTCTGAGTCTCTTGGCCACTATTTTCACCTGCCGCCGGTTGGTTTTGCCCAGCAGGAGCCGCGGCGCCGGTCAGCTGCCCCAAGAGCGCTTGAGGATCTTCATTGTTCGTAGCGTTGCCCGGCGCACTGAGCAGGACGGTACGGAACCGCATAACCGCGGACTGCTGGATCAAAGCCAAAGTTTCTTCACTGGGGTTGCCCGGGATACCGACCGAAATGTTTTCCTGACCGTTACGGGCGATCTCAGCTTCGGCCACGCCGGAGGCGTCGATACGCTGGCGAATAACCTCAATAGCCTGTTCAATATCAGCATCCGAGATGGCCTTGGCCTTGGCTTCTGTATTCTTCGGAGTGAGAATCAGCTGGGTTCCGCCTTCCAGGTCGATTGCCAGCTTCGGGGCAAACGAGCCGTTTGAGAAAATGGTCGAACCAACCAAAGTCCCGGCCAGAGCCACCACAATCACGATGAAAAATATAAGTGTGCGCAACGCCTTGTTCTTAGTCTTTTTGGCAGCCACAGATTTTCCTTCTTTTTATCTAACTTGCAATGTTTTCTCTAAAGAGTCTTTGGGGTCAGTAGGTGTGACCCTCGCCTGTTTCGGTGTCTTCACCGTGGGGGGAATCTTGGTCCATATTGGAGCCAAAACCGGACTCGTCCGATTTGGTATCAGGCGCTTGTGGAGCGGACTGTCCCTCCGAATCCGACGCCTCCGTAGCCGTTTGCACACCAGCATCCGAGTCTGTGACCGTCCCGAAGTTCGGATCCTCCACTTTAGCGATGGCTCGGATATCCCACAGGGTTTCCTCGCCGGTCAGATTCGACAGGGTAATGACTTCCCCACTGACTTCGACGACTTTACCGAAGAACCCGGAAGTGGTACGCACCCAGGTTCCCGGAGTCATCATCTGTTCCATGCTCTTGCGCTGCTCCTCCATCTGAGACACTCGTTTCTGACCGGAGCGGCGCATGAAGACAATCATCACCACAAACGCGAGACCTAGTATCACCCAGGTAATAATGGGATTTTGGGCGTTGGTTGCAGCATTCTGAAATGGCAGCACAGATAAACCTTCCTTAAAATAGGCGACCTTCCAAGTCTAAAGCCTGCGAGTTAAAAACGGAAAATATACCCACTAAAACAAGGCATTTTCGGCCGGCGGGGTGACCCCGAGGTGTTCGCAGCCTCTCGGAGTAATGGCTCGTCCGCGATTGGTACGCACCAAAAGGCCTTCTCTAACCAGGAAAGGTTCTACGACTTCTTCAATCGTCTCCGGTTCCTCACCGACCGACACCGCGAGGGTGTGCAACCCGACCGGGCCGCCGGCAAACCTCTCTATTACCGCCCGCAAAACACTACGATCCAAGCGGTCCAAGCCAAGTTCGTCGACTTCAAAGAGTTCCAGGGCACGGCGAGCCGACTCCAGGTCACAGCGAGGATGGTCGTGGACCAGGGCAAAGTCGATGACCCGACGCAGCAAACGGTTTGCCACCC
Organism: uncultured Mobiluncus sp.; assembly: GCF_963511525.1. Taxonomy (NCBI): domain Bacteria; kingdom Bacillati; phylum Actinomycetota; class Actinomycetes; order Actinomycetales; family Actinomycetaceae; genus Mobiluncus; species uncultured Mobiluncus sp. The sequence goes on from NZ_CAUPIY010000001.1 coordinate 303,010, forward strand.
GGGGTGTACCGCGGGATCGGCTGGCGATTTCGCCGGCCGCGTCCTCGGTAATTTCAGCACCCAGCAAGCTGGCGGAACGTTTCACGATCAAAGCCAAATCCGGGGGCTGGTAGGGTTCCAGATGCGCGGTAAAACCGAAACGGTCACGCAGCGGGGCGGGCAGCAGACCCGCCCTAGTCGTGGCTCCGACCAGCGTAAAGGGCGGCAGAGTCAGAGGAATCGAAGTCGCTCCCGGACCCTTGCCCACCACGACATCGACCCGGAAATCTTCCATCGCCAGGTAAAGCATTTCTTCGGCGGGACGCGCCAAACGATGAATTTCGTCGATAAACAACACGTCGCCCTCTTGCAGGGAGGACAGTATCGCCGCTAAATCCCCAGCGTGACCGATAGCCGGCCCGGAAGTCAGGCGCAGCGAGGACGACATTTCCGCGGCGATAATCATCGCCAAAGTCGTCTTACCCAGACCTGGAGGACCCGCTAACAAAACATGGTCAGCGGCCTCCCCGCGCTCTTTGGCAGCCGAAAGTACCAGGTTCAACTGGGTTTTGACGGTTTCCTGACCGATGAAATCGCTGAGTGTTTTCGGCCGCAAAGCCGCTTCCGCGGCACGTTCCGCATCGGGAGCGGAGGAATCGACCAACCGCTGTTCGTAGGAAAAATCGGTATCTTCAGCCACGTTTACTCCCCAGGTACTTCAAAGCTTCCCGCAGAGCGGTTGGGGCGTCGCTGGCCTGCACCGCGCCTACAGCTTCAGCCGCGAGGGCTTGGCTGTATCCCAGATTGCTCAGCGCTTCGACGACGGTGGAGATGTTGAATCCGGATGCCGTCCCCGCGGGCGCCGCCGAGCCAGGAACGCCGCCAAGCTTGTCCCCGATTTCCAGAATCATTCGTTCGGCAGATTTCTTGCCCACTCCGGGAATACTTTGCAAGGTAGCCACGTCACTGTTAGCTACCGCCGCCGCCAAAGCCTCGGGACTCAAAACCGACAGGGCGGCCAGACCGAGCTTGGGACCTATCCCCTTGACCTGCATCAAAGTCGCGAAAGTATCACGTTCCGAAGCGGTGGCAAACCCATAAAGCGTGAGGGAATCTTCGCGAACCACCAGGTAGGTTTGCACCGTGGCGACCGTTTCGGGAACCAAAGCGGCCAGAGTATTGGGGGTGGCAAAAAATTCCAGTCCCAGTCCCCCCGCCAGCACCGTGGCGCGGTCGAGCTTCTTAGAGACGACTTCCCCTTTAATTATCGAAATCACTGGTTGTCCTCGCGGTTATAAATTCGAACACTTGTACTATAGCGGTTTCTGGTGCCGCCGCGGATCCACCGCGCCGGAACGTCGAGTTTTTGCTTCCGCTTCCGCCCACAAGCGTTGGGCGGCGGTCAAGTGGGTTCCGGCCGGAGTTTTCACTTTTCCGCTCAGACTGACGCTAAAGTCTCCGTCTGACCCGGCACCGAGAATCCCCGTTCCGCGCCAAGCTTGGGTGATGGCAATGGCCAACGCGTCGGCCGCATCGGCGGGTTTCGGAGGTTTATCTAACCGCAGGATTCGCGCTACCATGGCTTGCACCTGCGCTTTCGAGGCACTCCCGTTGCCGCTCACAGCCGCTTTCACCTCCGAGGGAGTGTGCACCGCCACGGGCAGACCTCGGCGGGCAGCCTCGACCATCGCGATGCCCATAGCCTGCATAGTGGTAGCCACGGACTGACGATTTTCTTTCGCGAAAGGACGCTCCAGAGCCACGATGTCCGGCTGAAATCGAGCGATAGCCTCCGCTATGCCCTGCGAAATCGTCAACAGCCGAAACTGAGTAGCGGTGTTCGGGTCACTGCGCACGACGTCAACATAAACTAAGGTACACTGCCGACTCGTGTCAAAGTCAACGACCCCGATACCACACCTGGTGATACCGGGGTCGATGCCCAAAACCCTCATGAAGTTGTTTACTCTTCAGCTTCGTATTGCGCGATGACGTCGTCGGAGGCGTCGCCGTTCATAAACACGTTCTGAACGTCGTCGCTGTCGTCAAGGGCGTCAAACAGGCGCATAACCTTGCGATAGGCCTCTAAATCAAGATCGACCTTAACCGAGGGAACAAACTGGGATTCGGCCGAATCGTAGTCAATCCCCGCATCCTGCAAAGCGGTGCGCACCGCCACCAAATCCGCCGGTTCGGTCTCGATAACAAAGAGTTCACCAGCATCTTCCACGTCATCGGCACCGGCGGCCAGTACCGCGTCAAGAATCTTGTCCTCGTCCAAGCCGTCGACTTTGGCGACCTCGATGACCCCGCGGCGGGCGAACTGATAGGACACCGAGCCGGAATCTGCCATGTTGCCGCCGTTACGGCTAAAGATGGTACGCACTTCGGACACGGCACGATTCTTATTGTCGGTCAGGCACTCCACGATGAAGCCCACCCCACTGGGTCCATAGCCTTCGTAGGTGATGGACTGCCAGTCGGCCCCGCCAGATTCAGCACCGGAACCGCGCTTCACCGCGCGATCAATGTTATCCGCGGGAACGGAAGATTTTTTAGCTTTCTGAATGGCGTCGAAAAGGGTCGGATTACCGGCAGGATCGCCACCGCCGGTACGCGCCGCCACTTCGATGTTCTTAATCAGGCGCGCAAACAGCTTGCCGCGCTTGGCGTCGATGGCAGCCTTTTTATGTTTCGTGGTGGCCCATTTTGAGTGACCCGACATTGATGTATCTCCTTAAACTTCTCGCCTATAACGAAGACATTTTAATAAAACATTCCTCGAATCGTCTAACTGAGGTTACCGCAAATCCGACTCAATTCCCGAACCTCAGTCGTGACAAATCCAAATTTCGCCTCTCGAGCGAAACTTTCTCAGCATTCCACAACGTTGACCGCCAGTCCCCCGGTGGCGGTTTCTTTGTATTTCGAGCTCATATCCAACCCGGTTTCGTACATAGTTTCGATGACTTCGTCAAAGCTGACCCGATGTGTTCCGTCTCCCCACAGGCTCATCCGGGCGGCGTTGATAGCGTGAACTGCGGCGATAGCATTGCGCTCGATACAGGGCACCTGCACCAGTCCTCCGATAGGATCGCAGGTCAGCCCCAGATTATGCTCCATCGCGATTTCAGCCGCATTTTCAATCTGATGAGGACTGCCCCCCAGTGCCGCCGCCAAACCTCCCGCAGCCATCGCCGCCGCAGATCCGACTTCGCCCTGGCAGCCGACTTCCGCCCCGGCCACGGAGGCGTTCGTTTTAATGATTCCGCCCACAGCTCCGGCTACCGTCAGGTAGTCCCGTTGTGCCGGACCGCATTTCGTTTCCACTTCGGGACAAAACCACTGCAGATAGCGTCCCACCGCGGCCACGATACCCGCCGAGCCGTTCGTGGGGGCTCGCACCACCATTCCGCCAGCCGCGTTTTCCTCGTTTACTGACAGCGCCCAGAGGTTGACCCAGTCCATCGCTCGCATGGGGTCTTGGGCGAAACTGCGCCAAATGGCGGGAGTTCCGGGCTTGCCGTCACGAGCTCGCAAGTGAGTGAACAGCCGGTTGGCCCGGCGCGGCACAGACAACCCGCCCGGCAGGATGGTTTCCTTGTTCGCGCAGCCGTTATCGATGCATTTGTTCATCATCTTGCGCAAATTGTCCAGCCCATGTCCCAACTCTGCCCGGGTCATGCGGCTTAACTCGTTGGCACGCACCAGGTCACCGAGGGATTTGCCCTCGCTTTGCGCCAGTTGCAGAAGGTCGTCCATAGAGTTGTACGGGTAAGGCACGGCAGTTGCGGCGGTACTTTCATCCAGCGAGGTCAGCTCTCCGGGTTCCCCATAATCCGCCTCGTCACGGGTGACAAATCCCCCGCCAATCGAATAGTAGCGTTTCGAAAAGGTGACCTGGGCATCGTCGTAGGCTCGTATCACCAAAGAATTCGCGTGGAACGGGGCTATTGTTTGCGGTCGAAACAGCAAATCCCGTTCAAAACAGAAAGGCACCGTCAACCCGCCCGGCAAGACTAGTGACCCCTCGGGAGTCACCGCATCTAACAGACGTGCCACCCCACCAGGCTGAACCGTAGCCGGAACAAAACCGGAGAGCCCGCACAGCACGGCGCCATCACTGAGGTGGCCGCGGCCGGTAGCCCCCAAAGAGCCCTGGAGCTCAATCTCTAAACGCCTACAGGGCTGCCCGGAATCCAGCAATAATGCCGCGAAATCCGCACCGGCCCGCATCGGACCGACGGTGTGCGAAGCGGATGGGCCGACACCGACTTGGATAACATCAAACACTGAAAGTGAGGAAGCGAGCATAAATATGAATTCTAGCCCGAAAGCGGCTTCGGGGATAGCACCACTCGGTCGATTGCTAATCTGGCGACGTCAGGCGCACGCCTCTATCGCCAGCCAACCAGACGAACTACATTCAGGAATACGTCGTGACTATGAACCGCAAGTTCTGGTCTTTGGCCGGGCACCAAACGTTTAACCGGTTTAGTGGCGTTTCCCGACGGTACCTTCGCTGATTTCCGGGCAGGTCCCATCCCAGCCTCGCACCCATCCGCGAGCCAGGGAAACCAAATCCAGCGGGTAAACTACTGCCCCGCCAGCTATTTCGCGCTGTAAAGCGTCGAGGTCCCACCATTTCAGTTCATCTAAAACTTCCTGTTCGACCGCCGTAAACCCGTCACGCACAAACACGGGCGACCCGGGAAGACTTGTGAGAAAGAAAAGTTCGTCCTGACGGCAGGTCAAGGCGTGAAAGTCGAAGGTGGCGTGACGGCGCAGCACCGGTCCAACCAGCGCATCCGGACTGAGGCGGTAGCCCGTTTCTTCAAAAAACTCCCGCACGGCCCCGTCGCGCGGGTCCTCCCCCGCTTCCAGTCCGCCCCCGACGGTGAACCACCACCAGTGCTCGAAGTCTGAAAAGTCATGCCCGCGCAGCAACAGCAGTTCATCGCGGCTGTTCAAAGCCACGACTCGGGCCGCTTGGCGATGATAATAGCCGGCCTCGTCCCGGGGCCATTCCCGCAGGAAATAGTCGTCAATAGAGGTTTCGGTGTCGTTGTCGGGCCTGGTGCTCGGCTCGGTTCCGTCGTGCCCGCCGGAGTGCAAAACCTCGTCCATGACCTATTCCCTCGCCCTTTCGGTGTCGTCTCAGTCGGCTTGAGTCTTCACAAGGTCCAGGAAGTAGCGGTGTACGCGCAGGTCGTCGGTGACTTCGGGATGGAATGACGTCGCTAGCAAGGGGCCTTGGCGCACCGCCACCACCCGCGGAGCCGAGTTTGGGGTCTGCTGCCAAGTCGAGAGAACTTCCACCCCCGCTCCGACCGATTCCACCCAGGGGGCGCGAATGAATACAGCTGGGAGGGGCTGGTCACCACCAAAAGAACCGGGGTCGACGAAGCTTTGCGCCGAATCGACTTGCCGGCCAAACGCGTTGCGCCGCACGACCACGTCCAGTCCGCCCAGAGTTTCTTGGCCGTCTATCCCGTCAACAATGTGATCCGCCAGCATAATCATGCCCGCGCAGCTACCATAAATGGCTTTTCCACTGTGGACAAAGGCTTTCAACGGGTCGAACAAATCGAAGGCGCGCGCCAACTTGTACATAGTGGTCGATTCCCCGCCCGGAATAATCAGACCGTCCAAATCCTGCAGGTGGGAAGGAACTTTCACCTCCACCGGTACGGCTCCCAGCGCGCGCAAAGCCCGCACGTGCTCAACCACCGAACCTTGCAGAGCTAAGACGCCCACGCGCCATTGATTTTGCTCCAAAGTCATCCTTTTCTCTGGTGTTTCGGCAAAACTCAGCGATACCGAGGATTACCAGCCGCGCTGAGCCAAGCGCGCGTCGTCAGGAATGTCGTGGACGTTGATGCCGACCATGGCTTCACCCAAGGAACGGGACACCTCAGCGACGACTTCCGGTTCGTTGTAGCGGGCTGTGGCCTTGACAATCGCCGCCGCGCGTTTCGCCGGATCACCTGACTTAAAGATGCCGGAACCCACGAACACGCCTTCGGAACCCAGCTGCATCATCAATGCCGCGTCAGCCGGAGTGGCGATACCGCCCGCGGTAAACAGCACGACCGGCAGCTTCCCGGTTTCCGCAACCTCTTTGACCAGCGGATAGGGAGCCTGCAATTCCTTGGCGGCGTCAAACAGTTCATCGGGACGCATGGTGGTCAAGTGGTTGATTTGCGAAGTCATGGTGCGCATATGGGTTACCGCATTGGACACGTCCCCGGTACCGGCTTCGCCCTTGGAACGAATCATGGCCGCGCCCTCACTGATACGGCGCAAAGCCTCACCGAGGTTAGTGGCTCCGCACACGAAAGGCACGGTGAAATCCCACTTGTTGATGTGATGCTTGTAGTCCGCCGGGGTCAAAACTTCGGACTCGTCGATGTAGTCCACCCCCAGGCTCTGCAACACCTGAGCTTCAGCAAAATGACCAATCCGGGCTTTTGCCATCACAGGAATAGACACCGCGTTGATGATGCCGTCAATCAGATCAGGGTCGCTCATCCGCGCGACGCCGCCTTCAGCCCGAATATCCGCCGGAACACGCTCCAAAGCCATCACCGCTACGGCACCGGCATCTTGGGCAATCTTGGCCTGCTCCGCGTTAACGACATCCATAATGACACCGCCCTTGAGCATTTGAGCCATGCCCCGCTTCACCAAATCAGTCCCGGTTCCTTGCGCCAGTTGATCAGACATTTTGCCTTCTTTCCTTGTTCAAATTCTGGTTACGATTTCTCAGTCGTCCCTATTTTAGCGATTACTGCACGATATCGGCGAAACCGGCCGACACCACTTGTGCCAAATCCTGAGGATTGACCACAATTTGCCGACCACGCAGCCCTGCCGAAACGTAGAACTTATCGTGCAAAACGGCGGTTTCCTCGATGACGGTGGGGAACAATTTTTTCATCCCCAACGGAGAGCATCCCCCGCGGATATACCCCGTCACGTCTCGCAGTGTCCGCCAGTTGATGAGCTGGACATGTTTCACGCCGAAATGCGCGGCCGTCTTTTTCAAATCCAGCTCAGCATCGGCGGGAACGACCGCGACATAGTGTCCGCCCTGCCCGTCCTCCAACACCAGGGTCTTGTAGATAAGTTCGGCGGATATCCCCAAGACTTCGGCGGTATGCAGTGCACCGATATCCCCGTCCGTCGGGTAGCTTGAGGTTTCATAGGCTACCCCGGCGCCGTCCAGCAGTCGCATCGCGTTGGTCTTGGTGGTTTTCATCGTAATTGAGCTGCAGTTTCACGAGTCCCGTGCCGGGAGGTTTCAGATTTCGCGCGGCTGCCAGTCGCCGAACGCCTCAGCCAGGGCCTGGCGGGTCTGACCCAACAGTTCCGGGACAGCTTTCGTGCGCGCCACGATGGGAAAGAAATTCGCGTCCCCCGCCCAGCGCGGCACGATGTGTTGATGCAGGTGGCCCGCGATTCCGGCACCCGCGACCGCGCCCTGGTTCATCCCCAGGTTAAAGCCCTGCGGCGCTTTGACCTGGCGAATGACCTCCATAGTCTGCGCGGTCAGTTCACCGAATTCGATGCGTTCGGCGAAGTCCAAATCGGTGTAGTCAGGAACGTGACGGTAAGGCAAAACCAAAACATGACCGGGATTGTAGGGAAACAGGTTCATCACCACGAAGCAAGTCTTGCCCCGATACACAATCAGGTTCTGCTCGTCATCGCCTTTCGGACCCTCGCAAAACGGGCACGCTTTCACGTCACGATGTGGCCCATCGTCGATGTACACCATCCGATGAGGGGTCCACAGGCGCTCCAGCCCGTCAGCTTGCGCACCGAAGTTTTCGCTTGATTCCGCGGGTAAGTCAGTCATGTTAATCGTTCCTGCGGCTGCGGATGGCCTCCAGGATCTCCGCTATCGCCTGGTCAATCGGGACACCGTTCTTTTGCTCGCCACCGCGGTACCTAAAGGACACTGCGTTCGCCTGGGCGTCTTCCCCGCCAGCAATGAGGGTGAAAGGAATCTTGTCCTTGGCGGCATTGCGGATTTTCTTGCCAAAGCGGTCGTCTGTCTCATCAACCTCGACCCGCACATTTTCCGCCCGCAGCCGATTGGCAATGTCATCGCAGTAGTCGTTGAACGCCTCTGCCACCGGCACCAAACGTACCTGCACCGGCGCCAGCCAAGCCGGGAACGCTCCAGCGTAGTGTTCGGTGAGCACCCCAAAGAAGCGCTCGATAGAACCGAATAGGGCGCGGTGAATCATGACGGGACGCTGCCGGGTGCCATCCGCCGCGGTGTATTCCAAATCGAAACGTTCGGGCAGGTTAAAGTCCAGCTGAATGGTTGACATCTGCCAGGTCCGCCCAATCGCATCGCGAGCTTGCACGGAAATCTTGGGACCGTAGAACGCCGCCCCCTCAGGATCCGGCACCAGCTCTAAGCCCGAGGCCGTGGCGACTTCGGCCAACGTATTGGTCGCTTCCTCCCAGATCTCGTCCGTGCCGACGAACTTGTGCGGATCCTTCGTGGAAAGCTCCAGATAAAAGTCATCCAAACCGTAGTCTTTGAGCAAATCCAGCACGAAGTTCAACAGTTTCGTCAACTCGTCTTTCATCTGTTCGCGCGTGCAATAGATGTGACTGTCGTCTTGGGTAAAGCCGCGTCCGCGGGTCAGGCCGTGAACCACGCCGGATTTCTCGTAGCGGTAAACGGTCCCGAATTCGAACAAACGTAGCGGCAGCTCTCGATAGGAACGCGAACGAGATTTGTAGATGAGATTGTGCATGGGGCAGTTCATGGGCTTCAAGTAGTAGTCGAAGCCTTCCTTGGTGACGTTGCCCTGGTCGTCGCATTCCTCGTCCACGCGCATGGGCGGGAACATGCCGTCTTTGTACCATTCCAGGTGCCCCGACGTTTCAAACAGCTGCCCCTTGGTGACGTGCGGAGTGTAGACGAACGAGTACCCCTCCTCGAGGTGGCGGCGTCGGGAATAGTTTTCCATCTCCATGCGCACCATCGCGCCCTTGGGGTGGAACACGGCCAAACCAGAACCGATTTCCTCCGGGAAACTGAACAGGTCGAGCTCATTGCCCAGCCGGCGATGGTCGCGTTTGGCGGCTTCCTCCATGCGGGTCACGTATTCTTTCAGGTCGTCTTTGGTCGCCCAAGCGGTGCCGTAGATGCGTTGCAAGGAGTCGTTGGCCTGGTCGGCGCGCCAGTACGCGGCTGACACCTTCATCAGCTTAAACACACCGTTCAACAGTCGGGTCGAAGGTACGTGCGGGCCGCGGCACAAGTCCTTCCAGGCAACCTCACCGTTCTTGCGCACGTTGTCGTAAATCGTCAGTTCGGTACCGCCGACTTCCACCGAAGCCCCGGCAGCAGCCTGGTCATTATCTGCATCCGTTCCCTTCAAGCCAATCAATTCCAGCTTGTAAGGCTGATCGGCGAGTTCTTGGCGACCTTCCTCTTCGGTGACGACCCGGCGCACAAACTTTTGGTCTTCTTTACAAATCCGCGCCATGTATTTTTCAATGGCTTTCAAGTCCTCCGGGGTGAAAGGCTCATCGACGCCGAAATCGTAATAAAAGCCGTTTTCAATGAAGGGGCCGATGCCGTACTTTACGTTCGGGCGAACCTGCTTGACGGCCTGGGCCATCACGTGAGTGCAGGAGTGGCGCAGAATGTTCAAGCCCATCTCGGAGTCAATAGTGATGGCTTCGACTGTGTCCCCGTCGTGAAGTTCGCGATACAGGTCGCGGGCCTGACCGTTGATGAAGTAAGCAATGACTTCTTTGCGGTCGCGGTACAGGTCCTCGCCGGTGATGGTGGATTCAATTTGGGTTGCTTTCCCGTCAATAGTGACGTTGATTTCGGACACTTTGCGCCTTTCTCAGTCTGGGTTTACAGAGATAATCTTATACGCGAGAGAATTAAACGGAAAAAGTTTCTTTGGGCCATTGGAGTGGCCTAGGAATTAGGTCCAGGTGGTTTAAGCGTTGACCGTGTTTTCTTGTCTCCATTGTTCCGCATATTGTCGTGGGCTGAGGTAGCCCAGCGAGGAATGCGGATGGAAGTCATTGTAACGCCGTGACCACAGATTTACGAGCAGGCGAGCGTGCTCCAGGTTCTCGATACTGTTGTCCTCTAACAGCTCGTCTCTCATCCGGTTGTGGAACGATTCAACGAACCCGTTATGCCATGGCTGACCGGGCGGGATAAACGCTTGGATTGTCCCATCCTCGGTTGCCCACTCTTGCAGTGCGTGAGAGATGAATTCGGGGCCGTTATCCATCCGGATCACCCTGGGACGTCCACCATGCTCGAGGCAGGCAAAGTCGAGCAGTTCAATCACCGAAGCAGCATCAAGCTTCCTATCAACTACGAAAGCGACGTGTTCGCGGGTGTATTCATCGATAATGTTGCAGATTTTGATTGTCTTACCGTGCCAAGTTGAATCGAACTGGAAATCAAGAGCCCACACGTCACCCGGGTACTGGCCAGCAGGAACATCACGATCTGTAGCCGCAGCCAGACGCTTGCGCTTCTTACGTGGCAACACGCGCAGTCCTTCTTCACACCACAGGCGGCGGAACGTCTCCCGGCCCACCCCATACCCTTCAGCAAAAGCCGTCATCCAGGCACGCCGGTGTCCCCACCGACGACGATTCTTCGCAAACTCATGCATCCACGCACGTAGGTCCGCGTACTTATCCGACTGACCCTCACGGGCTCTCGCACGACGATAGGCGCTACGGGAGAGCCCGACAATCCGGCAGGCAAATCTTTGGGAATAGCCCAGCCCGACCAGATGCCAGACGGCATCATGGCGGCGAGCTGGTCTTAGAAGTTTCCCTCCGATAGCTCTTTCCACGCCGCTTTCTCCAGCTCAGCCTGACCAAGGAGGCGCTTCAGGCGCGTGTTTTCCTCACGTAGGCGCTGGAGTTCTTTCGCTTCGCTCTTCGTCATCGACCCATACGTTGCCTGCCACCGATTCAGCGTGGCTTCGCTAATCCCGAGCTCTGTGAGAATCTGAGCCGTCGTCAATCCTGATTCCCTCAACTCCCGTGATTTGTCGAGCTTACGAACAATTTGTTCGGGCGTGTGCTTACTGAACTTTTTCACCATTGCTCCATTCTCCCCACCTAGTGGCGGGACATCAATGGACAACACTCAAGTCACCTGGACCCAAAAACCAAGGACACTCCACCATCGATCGAAATCTGCGATTAAATCGGGGTTGGTGGTCTATATAGCCACGTACCCCGATTTAATCGCAGATTTCATACGCACGTCCTCTAACGATATGACGGAAAAGACACGAAATTCGGGAATTAGACCGCGCAAATTTGCTTACGGGCACGCCGCGGTGCCAGCAATTTTGCTCCGCAAAACTGCGCGCCACTTCCTTGGCCTCGGATAAAGCCGCCAGCGTGTCCCCCGCTGACGTGTTTTGGTTTTATGAGCCTTTGCAAGCAAGCACACGCCATGGTGCCAGCAATTTTGCTACGCAAAATTGCGCTCAACCCACATCGCGGTGCCAGCAATTTTGCTCCGCAAAACTGCGCGCCACTTCCTTGGCCTCAGATAAAGCCGCCAGCGTGTCCCCCGCTGACGTGTTTTGGTTTTATGAGCCTTTGCAAGCAAGCTTGCCCGGCTCATAAAACCAAAACACGCAGGTCGCGGCTTTATCCTCGACCTGCGTCGTGGTGGGCGATACAGGACTCGAACCTGCGACCTCTTCCGTGTCAAGGAAACGCGCTAACCAGCTGCGCCAACCGCCCGTCGAAGTGGGTACCGGATTCGAACCGGTGTATACGGCTTTGCAGGCCGCTGCCTAGCCACTCGGCCAACCCACCAATGTGGTTTTGAGTAATTTACTCTAAAGAGGAACCCGAACCCAGTACGAACCTGGCAGAACTCCTCAGACAGCCAATTTTTGAGGGGAACCGAACCGAGGCTCGATTCCCCCAAAAACCGAGCGGATGACGGGACTCGAACCCGCGACCCTCACCTTGGCAAGGTGATGCTCTACCAACTGAGCCACATCCGCGACAAGCCGGAAAAATCCAACCCCAGTATCTTACACATAAGTGAGCGAGGGTTGCAAATACTCGGCACGCCGGAAATATCCACCTCAGACACCGCGACAATTAGAACTTAGAAAAAACCTGTGGTGTCGCCGTTTACTAACCTCATGTTCACATGCTTGACCCGATTTTCACAACGGGACCGATGGCGAATCTGGCTGACCAGCTGGCGCACGGCCTCCACGCCAATCTTTCGGTCAGGAACCTCCAGAGTGGTCGTTCTGGTCTGGAGCAAGTGTCCCGTGAACGCATCGCCGATAGCAACAACGGAAACATCGTCCGGCACCACGACTTTCAGCGACCGGTTCAATTCTTGCATAAACCCGATGGCGGAAAGCGCCCCGCAAAAAACCACTGCGCTGTCCAGATATTTGCGCCATGCCGACACCGCGCGACATCCTGACTCCAGGCTATTTCCCACATTCCCCACCGTGTGCAGGGTTAAACCGGTTTGTTCGCAGCCGGTGCGCAAAGCCTGCAAAACACTCTCGTCCAGCCAACTATCCTTGGCGTAGAAGTATGTTATCGATTGATGGCGCAGCGACCTCAGATGCGTCAGCATGACCGTTACGCCCTGTTCTGTATCCGGTATGACGCAGGTCGCCTCATCTATCAAGCAATTGGTGACCACCAGCGGCTGAGTGCTCGGTATTTCCAGGCGGAAACGTCCGGGGATTTCCGGATTGTCGACAATCAGACCATCGACGTTATCGAACTCCTGTTTAATGATTCGCAGGGCTTGGACAGGAACAGCAGAATACAAAACCGGCAGGTAGTGCTCCGCATACAGCTTTTCCTGTATCGCGGCCAACAGACGATACTTCTCGGGAACAATGGTGACCCCAATTTTTTGAGTGACCGAGTGTGTTCGCAGCCAAAAATTCTCGGGCCGCTCGTAGCCCAAATCAGTCGCCACCTGACGCACCAAAGCCTCCGTCTCAGCATTGATACGCCCCGGACGATTCAACGCTCGCGAAGCGGTAGAAGTCGCCACGTGTGCCACCTTTGCCGCGTCGTCCAGAGTCACTCGCCTTTTGACGGAAGTTGCGGAATCCGAAACCTCGTACATATCGAAATTCTAAACTTATACTGTAGGTTTTCTGAAAATTATCTGGGCATTTGTCTTAACATATAAACCTCGTTTAAGTTGTGCCAAGGACGTTTTTGGCTAAAACTCCTACATAGCTTGGACGGCTGCTCAAGTTCACCAGATCGTCGCGAAGGCATTTCGATGCTCAGTCGCCGACCGTTCTGCCACGAGATACCAAGGTTTTGCGTTCAGGGCTGCGTAAGGCTAAACTTGATAAGCCTTGGGCCATTAGCGCAGCGGTAGCGCGCTTCCTTCACACGGAAGAGGTCACTGGTTCGATCCCAGTATGGCCCACCAAACTTGTTTCCCGGCGCGCTTAAAACGGTGCCAGCCGGGTAAGCTGGAGCCATGGCCGCAAAAAAGATTTCTGTCGATACGGTGCTTGAGCTGTTCCGCGAGCTACCCGCTTCCTCAAAAGTTTCCGCCCTCACCGCGCTGGGAACGTCATCGTCTCTGCTCTGGGCGGGCAACGCCGCCGCGGGGATGTGGAAGGTCCATCAAGAGGTCTCCAGTCACCGTTGGTTCTGGGAAGACCACGTCATCTCCGGGCTGGCGAAGCTCAATGAACTGGGAATGCTGGCAAACCCAGAAATTTACGCCCCCGGCTTCGAGCTGTTTTCTGACGGAGCGCAACGTTATCTGCGCCGCAGCGACTGGTACTCTAACAAACCCATCTTTCCCCAAACAGGTCAGAAACTGCATCGTCCCTCTAAAATTAAGAACGCCCCTCCCCTGATTTACGTGGCTCTCGGCGATTCCGCCGCACAAGGGGTGGGGTGTGAGGATGTACATGACTCTTACGTGGCACTGTTTGCTTCCTATCTGCGACGGGCCACGCAGCGCCGCGTTATTGTGCTGAATTTTTCCATTTCCGGAGCCATTGCCTCGACAGTAGTGAATGTTGAGATTCCACAGCTGCTGGCTACGGGCCTAACGCCGGATATCATCACCCTGGACATTGGCGGCAACGATGTCTTTTCCTCCGAGGGTCAAAGCCCCGAAAACTTTCAAAAACAGATGGAAATTATCGTCAAAAGTCTGCCTGTACCCGCCTTGATTTCTGAGGTTCCCCCGGCGAAACCGCTCCCGGCGGATAAACGCGCCGTCGAGATGAATAATATCGTTATCAACGTAGTTTCTCAGTCAGACCATATTTTGGTTCCCATGCGCCACTTGGGAGATGTGCCTCTGTGGAGAACATTCATGATTAGAGCCGAGGACGGTTTCCACCCCAACACCGACACCTATCGCCAGATTGCTGCCGAGTTTGTGCGCATGGCCGAACCGTTACTGCAGGAACGCGGGTGGTGGCAAGCCTCGACTGCAGACATTGTCCCCGAACTGCCTGACGAAACGGAGGATAACCGCCCCAACCTGTTGAGCGGACTTCTGAAACTCAAATCCACAGACTCTGGCGACATCCCACCTAGCCAGGAGCAGCCCTCATAACCCAAATTCAGCGCACCGCGCTCGAATATGAGATATTTAAGTTATGGAAATTTGGCCAGGAAAGCCTTATCCGCTGGGGGCAACTTATGATGGGAGCGGAACCAATTTTGCAGTCTATTCAGCCAACGCTGAAAAGGTAGAACTGTGTTTAGTCGAGGACGATGGACGGGAAACTGAACGTTTCTCTCTGGATGAAGTCGATGCCCACGTGTGGCACGGCTACATCCCTAACCTCCGCCCTGGGCAACACTACGGGTACCGCGTCCACGGCTCTTATGACCCCACCAACGGGCAGCGCTTCAATCCGAGCAAACTGTTGCTGGACCCTTATGCCAAAGCCATCGCCGGCGACCTAGACGGCGACATGTCGATTTTTGCCTATCCGGCCGGAGACCCGCACGGATATTCGGACGCGGATTCGGCAGCGCACACGATGCATTCAGTCGTCATCAACCCCTTCTTTGATTGGGGCAACGACCGCCATCCCCGCTTGGACTACCCGGACCTGGTCATTTATGAAACCCACGTCAAGGGTATGACTATGCTGAACCCTGCCATTCCCGAAGCATTGCGGGGCACTTACGCGGGAATGGGGCACCCGAACAACGTTTCCTACCTGAAACACCTAGGCGTCAACGCGGTGGAACTCATGCCGGTACACCAATTCGTCACCGATCCTTCCCTAGAGGAAAAAGGCCTGAAAAACTATTGGGGTTACAACACTATCGGCTACTTTGCCCCGCATAACGGCTACTGTTCGGATCGCCGCGGCGACCGCCAGGTCGAAGAATTTAAGCAAATGGTCAAAGACCTGCATTCGGCCGGTATCGAAGTCATCCTCGACGTCGTCTATAATCACACCGCCGAGGGCAACCAGATGGGACCGACGCTGTCTTTCCGCGGCTTGGACAACGAAGTGTACTACCGCCTGGTGGAGGGCGACCGGGAACACTACTTCGACACGACCGGGACCGGCAACTCCCTGCTGATGCGCTCCCCCGCGGTGCTGCAACTAATCATGGATTCGCTGCGCTACTGGATTACCGAGATGCACGTCGATGGTTTCCGGTTCGACCTCGCGTCGACCCTGGCACGAGAGCTCAGCTCGGTCGACAAACTTTCGGCATTCTTTGACATCATCCACCAAGACCCGATCATTTCCCAGGTCAAGCTCATTGCCGAACCTTGGGACGTCGGTGAAGGCGGCTACAATGTGGGCGGTTTCCCGATTCTGTGGTCGGAATGGAACGGCAAGTATCGCGACACGGTGCGGGACTATTGGCGCGGCGAGCCAGCAAAACTGGGCGAATTCGCGTCCCGGTTCAGCGGTTCGGCAGACCTCTATGCCCACACTGGGCGCCTGCCGGTGGCCTCCATCAACTTTGTGACCGCTCATGACGGATTTACCCTGCTGGACCTGGTTTCCTATAACGACAAACATAACGAAGCCAATGGCGAAGGCGGGGTCGACGGGGACAATAACAACAAATCTTGGAATCACGGGGAGGAAGGCCCCAGTAGCGACGAGTCCATCAACGAGTTGCGCCGCCGCCAACGTTTCAACTTCCTGACCACCCTGCTGCTATCCCAAGGGGTCCCCATGATTTCCCACGGCGACGAGTTGGGGCGCACCCAGGGCGGCAACAACAACGGGTATTGCCAGGACAACGAAATCACCTGGATTCATTGGAACGAAGACGCGCGTGACCAAAAGATGTATGACTTTACCCGAGCCTTGATTCACCTGCGTAACGAACACCCGGTGTTTCGTCGGCGCCGGTTCCTGGCTGGGGATGCGGCACGCGGCGGGGAATCGGATCGCGGCGACATCGAGTGGTTCAGCGTCAACGGCGAGCATATGACCGATGAAGAGTGGACCACCGCCTACGCCAAAGCCCTGACGATTTCCCTGAATGGGGCTTCTATTGATGAGCCGGGCAAGCGCGGCGAGCGCGTGGAGGACGATGATTTTATCCTCATGTTTAACGCCTCTGAAAAGGACTTAGAGTTCACCATGCCGCAGTGGACTCATGATTTGCAGTGGTATCGGGTCATTGACACCACCGCGGCACAGCCGATTGAGACAGATTTCGTGCGGGCCGAGCTATTGGGTTCTCCCGAGACCGTAACGGTACGTTCGCGTTCCATTGTGGTTTTAGCCTCTCCTTTGGCGGACCGTTCTCTCTAGAGGTTTTGGGCCTCGGGCAGTCCGCAGAGGTATTTCGGGTCTGCAGGGCGTGGTACAGCCGGTTTTCCTTCCTGCTCGCTTACGCTGAGAGGGTGAGCAAGGCGAGTTCAACGGCACAGACGCAGATCCCCCCGGCGTGGGAGCTCGCTCTTTTGTCACTGCGCGAAGCGTCCGTACCGCCTCGAGTTTCCGTTCACGAGGTTCCAGCCCCGGCGAAAATTGCCCCTTACGCGGTGGCGATTAGTGCGGAAACGGCACTGCACGTGGAGGCGGAAGCTCCCGCTACCGGCCGGTTTGTGTGTCTCTACGATCCGCAGACCCAAGAAGGCTGGGGCGGCGAGTTTCGGGTTATTGCTCTGGTGGCGACCGATACAGAGTTAGCTTTGGGTGAAGATCCCCTGGCAGGAGAAGTCGCTTGGTCCTGGCTGCGCGAGTGTTTAGAGAGCCGAGACGCTGATTACGGACATTTGGTGGGCACCGCCACCACTACCATCAACCGTTCTTTTGAAGGCTTCGCACTGCGCGCCACCTCCGCTACCCTAGAGATTCGCGCGTCATGGACCCCCGGCAGTCCAGATTTGAGCGCCCACTTTCTGGCGTGGCTGGACACGATGTTGCAGGCGACCGGGCTCTCCCCCGAGGAAAACGTCACTCAGCTGCGACATTAGAACCCTACCCACCGCCCTTGTGCGCTCACGGACATCTCCGCGGTAGCACCCCTACGGTGCGGCAGAACGGGGGTGAGCGCGCCAGGTTATAACATAGAAACGTTATGTCGAGCGCTACCTCAAAATCGAAGTCCCCACGGCTGGTCACCCGTACTCGCGAGCCTTTAGCTCCGATTGTGGACACCCCCGCAGCCCTGCAACACGTCTGTGAACTTGTCGCCGCCGCCACGGGTCCAGTCGCTCTCGATACCGAACGAGCCGGATCGTTTCGCTATTCTCAAGGCGCCTACCTGGTGCAATTGCGCCGCGAAGGCGTGGGCACTGTCCTCATCGACCCGGTGGCTTTCCCCGATTTAGAGCCGTTGAGCCGAGCCATTGGCAAGGCGGAATGGATTTTGCACGACGCGACCCAAGATTTACCCTGTCTGTCGGATTTAGGGATGCGCCCGCGGCTGCTGTTTGACACGGAACTGGCGGCGAAACTGCTGAACTTTGAGGGATTTGGCTTGGCCGCGGTCATGGAGCAGGTACTGGGAATCACCTTGGCGAAGGAACATTCCGCGGCAGATTGGTCCACGCGCCCCCTGCCCTCCGATTGGCAAACCTACGCCGCCCTGGACGTGGATTATCTCATTGACCTGCGCAATGAGCTGTGGCTACAGCTGCAAGACGAGGATAAAGACGACTGGGCGGAGCAAGAATTCGACTATGTGTTGGATTTTCAGCCCCCTGCACCCAAACCCGATCCGTGGCGCCACGTCCCCGGTTCTGGAAAAGTCCACGCCCCGCGCAACCTCGCCGCCCTGCGGGAACTGTGGTATTCCCGGGATGAACTGGCTCAGCAAGAAGACCTGGCACCGACCAAAGTGCTGACGAACGCAGCAATGATTGCCCTCGCGGCGGGGCTGCCGAAGGGCAAACGTTACATGGGGGCTTTGGAGGATTTTCGCCACGACCGGGCTGGCCGAAAACGAGCCGACCGCTGGTTTGCGGCTTTGCGCAGGTCCTATCAGCTGTCCGCCAAGGAACTCCCCCCGCGTCGTGCCCCGCGCGTTCCCGGCGAGGTTCCCGATTCACGCACTTTCACGCACAATCACCCACTGGAGGCCGATCGGTGGCGGCGTCTGCGTGAAA
The DNA here is from genome assembly GCF_963511525.1 of uncultured Mobiluncus sp. Classification (NCBI taxonomy): domain Bacteria; kingdom Bacillati; phylum Actinomycetota; class Actinomycetes; order Actinomycetales; family Actinomycetaceae; genus Mobiluncus; species uncultured Mobiluncus sp. Next base: position 321,599 of record NZ_CAUPIY010000001.1, read on the forward strand.
CCGTGGCCGAAGTGGCTGCACAGTTAGACGTCAACTACGAGGTCATGCTGGAACCGAAAACTATCCGTCGACTGGCTTGGGTGCTGCCTGACGACGCCCCGGAGTCCCAGGTCCTGGAGGTATTGCAGGCCAGTCAGGCGCGGCCTTGGCAAATTGAAAATACTTTGGATTCGCTGGTGAAAGCCCTCAAATCCGAGAATTAATGGAATCAGCCAGTGCCCGGGGGGTCAGCCCCAGTTCTTCGCGGATTTCGTCGCGCGTGGCGTGGTGCAAAAATTGTCGCGGAATCCCGTAAGACAGCACCGGAGTAAAGATGTCCTGCGCCGCTGCCGCGTTGCGTAGCTGGGAGCCAAAACCGCCTTCCACCAGGCCGTCCTCCAGGGTTACGACCCGGTCGTAGGCCTCTACTGCCGCCACCAAGTCGGCGGACACGGGAATCAGCCACCGCGGATCAACTACGCGCACCGCCAGATTGTTGAGGGCCTGGAGTTCGTTCGCGACCTCCACCCCCAGTTGGGCAAACGCTCCGGTAGCCACAATCAAAAGGTTCTTCGGACGGTTTAAGCTGGCCTCTTCCTCGCGGGTCGGTGCTGACGGTGCTACGAAGTCCGCCGATTCCCACAATACATCGCTGCCGTGAGCACGTTTCAGGGCGGGCAAAGGCTTGGGCAGCGAACCCTTGGGATAGCGCACGATGGTGGGTCCGTCCTCAACTTGGAGAGCCTCGCGCAGTTCTTCGCGCAAAGTCGCGGCGTCGCGCGGCGCGGCTAGGCGCAGACCGGGCACAGTCCCGGCCAAAGCCATATCCCACATCCCGTTGTGGCTGGCGCCGTCACTGCCGGTGATACCGGAACGATCCTCTACAATCGTCACCCCAGCCCGGTGCAGAGCGATATCCATCAGCAACTGGTCATATCCCCGGTTTAAGAACGTGGAGTACAGGGCGATAACCGGGTGCATCCCACCGTATGCCAAGCCGGCGGCGGTGGCTAGGGCATCCGCTTCGGCAATGCCTACGTCGAAAACCCGGCCGGGGAACTCCTTTTGCATCGGGCACAACCCTACGGGGCGAAGCATCGCGGCGGTTATGGCGACGATTTTTTTGTTTTCCCGCGCCAGGCTGCAGATTTCTTCGGCAAAAACCTGGGTCCATTCAAAGCGTTCCGGCTCAATAGGCAGGCCGGTCTCCGGGTGAATCCGCCCAATCGCGTGGAAGTGGTCGGAGACGTTTTCTTCCGCCGGGGTGTAGCCGCGTCCCTTTTGGGTGATGACGTGGATCAATACGGGTTTCTTGGCGGCCTTCGCCCTAGTGAAGCTAAACTCCAAGGCGGCGATGTCGTGTCCATCAATGGGACCGGTATAGGTGATGCCCAACTCATCAAACAGGACTCCTTCGTCGGTGGCGACCATGTCGCGCAGTCCGGCTTTCGCGGCGTGCAGCCCGGAATACACCAGGTTCCCCACCGGTCCGCCGCCTTTCAGGGTTTGTTTGCCCCACTTCAAAGCCTTGTCATACTGGGGGGTAACTCGCAGCGCATCCAGGTGATGAGCCAACCCGCCGATGGTTGGAGCATAGGAACGCCCGTTGTCGTTCAAGATGATAATCAGCCGGCCTTCGTTTTCCTCGGCAATGTTGTTCAGAGCCTCCCACGCCATGCCACCGGTCATCGCTCCATCGCCGATGACCGCTACGACCCAGCCTCGCTTTCCGTTCAGGCGGTTAGCCCTGGCGATTCCGTCCGCCCAGGACAGTGCGGCTGAAGCGTGAGAGTTTTCCAGCACATCCGTCTCGGATTCTGCCCGCGAGGGATAACCGGACAGGCCGCCGCGTTGACGCAACCGGGAAAAATCTTGCCGTCCCGTCAGGAGCTTGTGAACGTAAGTTTGGTGTCCCGTGTCAAAAACCAGGGTGTCTCTGGTGGCGTTAAACACGCGATGCAGAGCTATGGTCAGCTCGACGACACCGAGGTTCGGACCCAGATGTCCCCCGGTTTTCGCCACTGATTCCACCAGGAAATGGCGAATTTCACCAGCCAGGCGATTGAGTTCCTGGTGATTGAGTTTCCGCAAATCGCGTGGCGAAGAAATCGTCGGTAGCAGGCGCAGCGACGCCAAGTCCGCGTTTGACGCACTTACGGGTTCGAGTTGGGACATAGATTCGTAAAACTCCTCATGAAGATACCGTCCCATTCTATCCGGTTTTCACGTTTTCTTTCATGTCACGCCGGTTTGGAGCAGCGTCCCTGCAACGGTTTGGTGGCGGCGACAGTTAAAAAATAGCTCCCCGGACCGACCAGATGTCGATCCGGGGAGCTATTGACAGTTGAACCGCAGGCGCTTAGGCCTTCACCAGGTTACGCAGCACGTAACGCAGAATGCCGTCGTTGCGGTAGTAGTCGGCTTCTCCGGGGGTGTCGATACGCACCACCGCGTCGAACTCGACCTTGGAGCCGTCGGCCTTGGTGGCGCAGACTTTCACAGTCTCAGGAATTTTACCTTCGTTCAGAGCGGTTACGCCACTGATGTCAAAGGTTTCCGTCCCATCCAGACCCAGCGAGTCCGCTGACTGTCCCTCCGGGAACTGCAGCGGCAAGATACCCATCCCAATCAGGTTGGAACGGTGAATACGCTCGAAGGACTGCGCGATAACGGCTTTCACACCCAGCAGGCGCGTGCCTTTTGCGGCCCAGTCACGGCTCGAACCCGTACCGTACTCCTTGCCGCCCAGCACGACCAGCGGAATGCCCGCAGCCTGGTAGTTCATGGAGGCATCATAAACGTAGGACTGGGGGCCGCCTTCCTGGGTGAAGTCGCGGGTGAAACCGCCCTCAACCCCGTCCAGCAGCTGGTTCTTAATGCGGATGTTGGCAAACGTGCCGCGCATCATGACTTCATGGTTGCCACGGCGGGAGCCGTATGAATTGAAGTCCTTGGGCTGCACCCCGTTGCCGGTCAGGTATTGGCCAGCAGGAGTTTCGGGCTTGAAAGCGCCGGCCGGAGAGATGTGGTCGGTCGTAACGGAATCGCCCAGCTTCAGCAAAACCCGAGCGCCGTGGATGTCCTTGACAGGTTCCGGATCCATCTTCATTCCGTCAAAGAACGGTGCCTTGCGCACATAGGTCGAGGCATCGTCCCAGGTGAAGCGGCTGCCTTCCGGAGTCGGCAGGGACTGCCAGCGCTCATCACCAGCAAACACGTTCGCGTAATCCTTCGTGTACATGTCGCGGTTGATGGTCTCGTCGATAGTCCGCTGCACCTCGTCGGGATCGGGCCAGATGTCGCGCAGGAACACGTCGTTGCCGTTTTGATCCTGACCCAGGGGCTCCGTCTCAAAATCGAAGTCCATGGTCCCGGCCAGGGCGTAGGCCACGACCAGCGGCGGAGAAGCCAGGTAGTTCATCTTAACGTCGGGAGAAATACGTCCCTCGAAGTTACGGTTACCAGACAGCACCGCCGTAACGGCCAGGTCGTTATCATTGATGACCTTCGAGATTTCGGGCGGAACCGGACCGGAGTTACCGATACAGGTCGCGCAGCCGTAACCTACCAAGTTAAAGCCCAGCTCATCCAGGGGACCCCACAGACCGGCCTTGTCAAAGTAGTCAGTGACGACTTGAGAACCGGGAGCCACCGACGTCTTTACCCACGGCTTCGACTTCAGTCCCTTCGCGCGAGCGTTGCGAGCCAGAATACCGGCAGCCATCATCACCGAGGGGTTGGAAGTGTTCGTGCAAGACGTGATGGAAGCAATGACCACGCGGCCATGATCCAGGTTGGTCTTGGTGCCGTCAGCGGTGGTCAGGTCCACGAGCTTGTGCGCTTCAGGAGCGTAGGTGGGCACCAGGGTCTTTTCAAAGGTTTGCTTGGCTTCGCTCAACTTGATGCGGTCTTGCGGACGCTTCGGACCGGCAATGGATGGCACCACGGTGGACAGGTCGAGTTCCAGGTACTCCGAGTACTTCGGCTCGAAGCTCGGATCGTGCCACAAGCCCTGCTCCTTGGCGTAAGCCTCCACCAGAGCGCAACGCTCCTCGTCACGTCCGGTCAAGCGCAAGTAGTCCACGGTGACCTGGTCAATCGGGAAGATGGCTGCGGTAGAACCGAATTCGGGAGACATATTGCCGATGGTGGCGCGGTTAGCCAGAGGCACCTGCGACACGCCCTCGCCATAGAACTCCACAAACTTGCCGACCACGCCGTGCTCGCGCAGCATCTGGGTGATGGTGAGCACCACGTCTGTAGCGGTAGCGGAGGGGGGGATGGAGCCCTTGAGTTTGAAGCCGACCACGCGCGGAATCAGCATAGACACCGGCTGACCGAGCATAGCGGCCTCGGCTTCGATACCGCCGACGCCCCAGCCCAGCACGCCCAGGCCGTTGACCATCGTGGTGTGGGAGTCGGTGCCGACGCAGGTGTCGGGGTAAGCCTGCACTGTGCCGTCAGGCAGTTCCTTGGTGAACACGGAACGCGCCAGGTACTCGATGTTGACCTGGTGGATAATGCCGGTCCCCGGCGGCACCACGCGGAAGTTGTTAAAGGCGCCCTGGCCCCAACGCAGGAACTTGTAACGTTCCGAGTTGCGTTCGTATTCCTTATCCGTGTTGAGTTTCAGAGCGTCAGGGCGTCCGAAGTAGTCAATCTGGACCGAGTGGTCGATGACCATTTCAGCCGGAGCCAAAGGGTTGATTTTCTCGGGGTCCCCGCCCAGGTCTTTCACGGCTTCGCGCATGGTGGCCAAATCAACCACGCAAGGCACACCGGTGAAGTCCTGCATCACCACGCGAGCCGGGGTGAACTGGATTTCTGTGCTGGGCTGCGCATCGGGATTCCATGCCGCCAAAGCCTTAATTTGGTCGGCAGTGATGTTGGCACCGTCCTCGTTACGCAGCAGGTTTTCGCCCAAAATGCGCAGCGCGTAAGGAAGCTTTTTTAAGCCTTCCACGGCATCGAGAGAGAAAATCTCGTAGGATTTACCTCCCACCTGCAAAGTCTTGCGAGCATTTAAGCTGTTCAAACTGGCCATAAATAACCTCCTAAAGGGTGGCAACAATGCCACAAAGAATTTATCTCGACATCAAGATATATTGAATTTCCTGATTTCACAACACACTAGATGTTGCGCCGCGGGCATTTTGTCGTTTTCCGACCCGGAACTTCGGCAAATAGGCTTCTACCTGGGGCTATAGGTTGCAAACTGGCTCGCCTCGTAACTGCGTCTCGAATTCACAAGGGCGTTGCGCGCCGATTTGTCGGTTCTCTTGCGTGGGCAATTCGCAAAACCTGCGTTGCACAAATGTCCCGGGCTCAAGCTCGACACCCCATAGACCAACTCAGAGCGAGCCCCCAATGGGTACCCAACAAAGACTACTTGCCAAAACCGTTGCGGGAGTATGAGCTTCGCCCAAGCCTCAGCATCCGGCGTGGCACTATGGCGACGTAACGAACACTAAAATGCTTGCAAATGTTTGACATATGCAATACAATTTTTGCCAGAGGAGGAAAATCTCATGGCCAAAACCGCAAATATTAGTCTTCGTATAGAACCAGAAATAAAACACGAAGCGGATAAACTGTTCAGCAGCTTTGGTATCTCTGTCACCGATGCCATTAATATTTTCCTGCGCACCTCCATTATGGAGGGTGGGTTTCCGTTCGCTATCAAACAACCCCGATATAACGCGGAAACAGAAGCAGCTATAAAAGAAGCGCGAGACATTATATCTGGCAGAGTTAAGACTAAGGCATATAACTCTGCAAGAGAACTCTTTGAATCCTTAGATACCGACGACTAATTCATGCTAAAACTTAAGACAACAGCACAATTTCGTAAAGATTACAAACGCATCAAAAAACGCGGTTACAATCTTTCTTTGCTCCAAGATGTGCTTGAGACGCTCTGCGAAGAAAAATCGCTGGATGCAAAGTATAAAGATCATGCACTGATGGGTGCTTACAAAGGCTTCCGAGAATGCCATGTTCAACCTGATTGGCTTTTGATTTACACGATTGATAAAGACAAACTTATATTAGTTGCTGCCCGCACCGGTAGTCACGCAGACTTGTTTAATATGTAAATCTCGCCAGAAACGCAAAACTCTACTATCTGATCCACCCTTCACGCAAGGTTCTGTACGCCACCGTTGCGCTTGAACTCGGCAGCATCTCGCATACTGTTAGAAAGCACTCAACTGTCCGAAACGCACAGCTGACTTAGGTACTGACAAAAGACATTAATAAGGTAGCTAATGCTATGAAAGCAGCGAAAAGAGCATAAACGATGTTCGTATGGAACGCGCCCAGAGACCACAGCGCAACCAAGCAGTAACCGTAAATTAAGGTCCAAAAAATCCCCAGAACGAAGTCGTGATTCCCTCTTAACGTCAAAGTGTGCCAGCGTTTTGCGATCTGTGCTACCAGCTTCACCAAAATGGCCATCCACAGTACTAAGAATGCGACGAAGGCAAACCACTCATCACTGATTTTGTTTAGCAGCAGAGACAAACTGCTGCCCACGCCGACGGTAATAACTGCCCCCAACCCTGCGCCGAGGACGGCGAGGATTGCCATCAGCCGCGACTTTTCTGCGAGTTTATTCAGACGCAAGGTTAGGTAAACGACTGCAGGAGTTTCGAACAGATAACCTAGGAAGTTTACCCAAATCACACTCATGAACACATGATGATTGATGTCCCAGGAAAGAACACGTCCGTCCCAGATCCAGAACCCCCCGTTGAGTCGGATGGCGGCCACATCCAGTAATAAATCCATCGAAACGACCAGCCAGCCCGTAAAAAGGCTGATTTCAAAACTGCTGCCGGAAAATTTCCTCGCAATTCTGAAACCACAGACAGCCAACGCGCCCCACATCAATCCACCAAAAACAGGAAACTGATTGGGAGGCGCACCGATGCTGAGAAAGTAGTCGTTGCTGTAGTGATAGATATCGGTGGCTCTCACAGCCAGAATTTCGAGGATAAATCCTGCCAAAGTCGCCGCCAGGAATAAACGCAGTTCCACCCGGTTTCGCTGCTTGGCAATGTCTCCCAGCAACAGTATAGTCAACAGATAGCAAATAATTTCGAAAGTGTTAATCCAGTTCACCGCACCTCCCAATTGCCTTCGTCACACCGTAAACGAGCTCTTTAATCCCGATTTAACACCGCAAGGGTCTCCAGCCGCAAACAAAATTTATTATCGTTTAAGTGACTTTAAATACTCTTTTTGTTTCGGTGTAATGCGGTTACTTTCACGGGCTTTCGTTATTGCCTTATTGTGAATCTGTGTATCTAACTGATGATCTTCGATGTATTCTATTGTCGCATCCCATTGCTTTGCCAAAGCGGTTGCAAAAAAACCACGCAACCATCATATGAACATAATACTCTCCACTATGAACAGAAACGGGTATTTCCAAATACTCAGGCTTAAAATCATCATCAAGAAAGTGCGACATTAACATCTCGATTCCAAAGCGGCAAGTATAGGTCTTTTCCGATAAGGACCATTCTTTGATTTTTTCTAAAAGCGCCTTTTTATTCTTCTTAAAAATCTTCGGATTCATGATATCGCAAACAGCCCAATTGTCTACGTAGGGCAGAAATTTATCGACAGCTGCTATACATGTATCATAGTCCTTCATTTCAGAAAGAAGCAGCCCGTGAAGCATATTTTCATCATAGTATTTATGCGGCAGATCTCTCAGAAATTGATATGCTTCCGGTTCATTGGCAAGCCTCTTGGCAAGCTTTCTGGCCTCCGGAACTCTGACCCCTATAAACAGTGACCTCGAAATATTCGGAGTCAAATTAGCCTGAAAATCTGCATATGAAATATCCTGTAACGCAAATAATTCTTCTTTGATATTCATTTTTCGTGTCCTCCAGACTATCTACTGCAGTTATGGTGAAAAAAACCACCGCCTCAACCCTTCTGCCGGAAACGGTATTTCCCTTTCCCGTGGCCTAATACTGGTTCAATGATACCATCATCGACTAGTTCCTTCAGAAGCTCCGATGCTCTGGACGACTTAATACCAATGGTACTCATCACATTAGACCGACCAAAGATTGTCTGACCGGGAAATGCCTCACGGAGCTTTAGTATATGGCTCACGGTTTTGGGCTGGAACATCCCCTCAATGTCCGCTTTCAGTTCTTCAATGTCCGGTTTTACCATTTCTTTGAACGTACCTCTGATATGCAATGTCCGGTTATGAAGCGGATGATTCTCGTTCAGCAGAAGGTTCCGTAAGAACAGGTCCAAAAATTCCGTCGTATCATGAATGCCGTTTTTCAGGTCGTTATAGTTTGCGCGGACGAGTAAATTGCGAAAATACCAGGCATTCTCTGCAAAGATGTCATTTGTTACATCAAAGCCGAGTGTCGGCAGGTACTTGATAACGAAGACCGCCGTTGTTCTGGTATTACCCTCTCCGAAAACGTGGATCTGCCATAGTCTGGATACGAATACGGCAAGATGGCGGATGATTTCATCCATAGAAAGATTCTTATAGGAAAACTACTTCTCCTCCGAAAAATCATAGTCCAAAGTCGCCCACAGCTCCGTAGCACTTCCATAAAGTACAGTCGCCCCGTCGAGCACCCATTCTTCTTCGTGATGTTGTAATCTCGGATACGTCCAGCATGGGAATAGATGCCGGTGAATAGTTTCCTATAGATTGACAGGTATTCATTCGGAGTGAAGCGTAACTGGGGCAGTAAAATCGTGAAACTCAAGTATTACCCTTTTCCCGTCATTTAAGGCTCTTTTTGTTCAAAATATTCTGAGTTAAAATAATAGACGTTCCCATCACCCTCATAATCATCTAATTCAGGATAATGTTTCAGACCGAGCGATATAGCGGTACGAATGGAAGGTAGATTTGTATTCAAGGTCAAGGCAACAACTATACGAGATTGCGGCGAAGGACATTCCGCCTCACCCGCCCTATCTGACACATCATCTTGAAGCACAGTATCAATAATTGCTCGGGCTGCTTCCTTAACATATCCGCGTCGCATTTTTTCTGGAGTAATCCGGTAATAGAGATTCAAATAGCGCTGCTCTTGAATAAAGATGTGTTTAAGCCCACAGACACCCACGTAACCACTATCGCTTTTATCGATAATGACATAATACCCAAAACCGTACTTCTCGTGGTGTTCAATCCAAGTCTTCAATTCTTGCTGAAAAGTCTCACGGTCACGCACTGGTCCGGCTGGGTTATAGCGATTAGTAGCTGGATCCGCATGGATTTGAAATAGAGGTTCTAAATCAGATAGTTCAGGTTTCCGCAGTATCATGCGTGGTGTTTCGATAACCTGCATACATTTACCTAACCTGAGCCGATAGCAAGCATAAACTCTCTACGTGGCTGGTGTAGGGGAACAGGTCGAAAGCTCGCCAGGTCTTAACCCGGTAACCCAACTGGCGCATGGTTTCCAGGTCTCTGGCACAGCTAACCGGGTCGCAGGAAAACAGCGCCACCAAATCCGGATTCTGCTGACAAATCGCTCGTGCCACTGCTTTACCCAACCCCGAGCGCGGCGGATCAGCCACCACCAAGGTGCCGGCACTGACCATCTCGCCCAGCGGCAAGTCATGCAACAACTGCGGCGAAACGTTGCCACGCCGCACCTCAACCTGCTCGAAACCGGCCTTCGCCAAATTATAGGCAGCCGATTTCGTCGCCGGACCGTCGCCCTCCACCGTGGTCAAACTCCCTTGTGCCCCCAGAGCCTGAGCCAAGAACAGCGAAAACAACCCCGAACCGGAATACAGCTCCCACGCCTCGAACCCCTCTACCTCCCCGATAGCATCCAGGAGCGCCGCCGCGAGTGTCGCGGGCGCTCGCCGGTCAGTCTGCCAAAACGACCCGGCAAAAATTCGGTACGTAAAAGTCCGGTCTCCCACGCTGACTGTCTCTCGTACCCGCGAAGTTGTCGGCTCACCATCCACACTCAAAGTCTGGCCATCAACGAACAGCACCGGCGCGGAACTTGACGGGGCAATGACACGCAGACGGGTTCCCGGCGCAAACTCCCAATGCCGCCGAAACAAATCCAAGTCGACCAATTCGGGTACCATCAGCGGAAAAGAACGCACGGTGTGGACGTTATGCGCCGCAGCTTCGTACATGCCCAGTCCCCCACCCTCACTGATGGTAAAGCTCACGCGGGTACGCCCCGGCTCGGGGCCCAACGATTCCACTTCCCACCCGGGGTGAGCTTGGTCCAGCTGTTCCAGCAGTTCCGGGCTACCATTTCGCCTGATAGCGTCATGTACCACGTCACGCTTCCAGCGGAGTTGAGCTGGATAGGCAACGTGTCCCAGTTCTACCCCGCCGAGGTCTTTTGCTTCTCCCTCGGGCCAGATATGTGCGACCCGGTCCGCGCTGGCGGTTTTCACCTGCACGACTCGCCCATAGGCGACTTGGGAACGTTCCGAGGTGACCTCAACCTCGACAGTTTCCCCCGGAAGTCCCCCACGCACCATGATGACTTTGCCTGATGCCAGACGACCCACGCAGTATCCGCCGTGAGCCGGTCCGCCCAGCTCGATTATTTCTGTCTGCATCAGATTCCCTTCAAGCCGTCAAGCTGACCCAAGTAATCGTCACTCGTTCTAGGCGCGCTAAATGACGGGCGTAAGTGCGTTCAGCCGCGTTGTGTAGCAATCCTAGAGCCCTGCATTTCGGGATGTAACGCTGTAAATAAACCGAGATAGAGGTCAGAGGATCCATATCGAGTTTGGCGTTGAGATATTTCTGAACCGACCCCAGATGATTGCCGCCCTCATCAGGAATCAGGGTCAGCGCGGCAGTAATTTCCAACTCCTGCCACTGGCGGCGAACCTGGGTTTCATCCTCATCCGGCTCAAGGACGTGAACGACCTCGACATTGGGGTGGTGCGCGGCCCACGCGTAACGAATGGTTTTTAGGGCGGACGCATCGAAACGTGACACCAGCACAAGGGCGAGAGTATGCTTCACCGGGGTTTCGGCGTGTTCAAGCTGCGACATTTTGTTTTGCACCCTTCGGTAGTAGAAGTTGAGGAAATAGATAAGCAATCCCAGTCCGACCCAGGCGCCCAGCACATAGAGCTCAAAGATAGAGTTGAATGCCACCGAAACCACAATCAGGATAATTAGGCTGATAATCACGCTGATGATGGCGATACGGTAGTACCGCTTGGATTGGCGACGCTTCACGAAAGTTGCCCCGCTATGGAACCGGGAACGCCACATACGCATCCGGGCGACTTGACCTAAGAAGCTAGAGATAGCTACGAAAGTCACCCAGGTGAGCGCTGCCACCCCCATCCGGCTGTGTACCGTCAGCGCTGCCGCGAACGTAACGACCATGAACGACAAAATCGAAACCGAACGCCCTCGGCGCACCCAAGACACGGGAACCTGATGCACCGCCAAGTCATGCCCGCTCAAATCCATTAGCAAAGTGGAGACGCTGGAGATATAGATGTAGGCGCTAATCAAGCACCCCACCGCAAACAGAGACATCACCGGGACGACCAGCCACCCGTTCTTGTCCAGCAAAACCCCCAACAATAAAGCCAGGTTACCCGGCCCTTGAATGACCGTATCCAGGCGGGTCCAGTGGAATCCGGCCACCGTAAACGACAGATAAACCGTGGCGGCAAACATGGCGGCGGCGGAACCGCCCAAAATCCTGAACATGAGGCCGGACAGGGGCTGGCGATTCTCGTTGCGGAATAGTGTTACCGCCGGGGTCACCGGAACCAGCAGCAGCGCCGCTACAGCAGCGGCTTTCCAACCGGATTGCAGATTAGAGTCAGCGACCGCTTCCTTAGCTTTCGTGGTGGAGCTGAGCAGCTCGAACAAACCGGGCTTGGCTCCGTTGCGCAGGTAGTGCCAAAAACCGTATGCCAGCAACAGAAAACCCACCACTAATATCACCAGGGTGAGCCAAGGAATCGCCCTGCGGATAGGTTCGGGGCGGAACAGTGCCAGCAACAGCAAGATGAAACCGGCAATGAGAATCCACACCCGATAGTCCTCGGGAAGCCCCGCGGAAACTACGATGAAAGTGGTGGCGGTAGAAACCAGGGCAGCTACGGCGACGACCATCGCCAGCAGCGAGGCGGCAGCCGTGAGAGCTCCGAGGAAAGACCCCAAGTTGGCTTGCACCAGGGCAGCCGTGGAATCTAAACGGTGGGTTTGCCCCAGAGAATACCCGTGGGCCAGCGTTGTTATCAACCCGGCTATCAGGACAAACGCCACAATCCACAGGGCTACCGCCGAGAAAATCGGCCCCGAATACGCAATCAAAGACGGAAAAACCGAAGCTGCAATGAGGGCTGGAAACCAAAATTTTGGTGCGAAGAACGCCAGCTGGGTAAAGGTCTCCAGCCAACCCTCCCTCGGAGTAAGATTCTTCAGCACGTCTCAACTTTAGCCGCTCGGATTCAAACCGGAAAGAATTTCCCTACCTAACCCGTGAAATGTAGCCGAATTTGTGGCTTTCAGGTTATGTTTTAAGAGTGCATTTTGTAATCATGGGCTGTGGTCGCGTCGGGACCACGCTGGCGAAAGCGATTGAGGACCGGGGACATACCCTGGCGATTATCGACAACAACACGGAATCTTTCCGTCGGCTGTACAAAAATTTCCAAGGGCAAAAGCTGACTGGTGAAGGGTATGACCGCAACACTCAGCTGCAAGCCGGGATTGAGGACGCCTATGCTTTTGCGGCGGTAGCTGATGATGACAACGCTAATATCCTGGCGGCACGCGTAGCCCGCGAGATTTACCACGTAAAGAAAGTGGTGGCACGCATTTCCGACCCGCGCCGTGCCGAGGTTTATGAACGGCTGGGGATTCCCACGGTTGGCTCCGTGGACCGCACCGCCGCATTATTGCTGGCTCGGGTGTTGCCGCTACCCCCGGATGTCGTATTTACCGAGGAAACCGGGCACTTGAGCCTGTGCCGCGCGCCCGTGGGACCCGACTGGGTCGGTCACGAGGTTTCCGCTTTAGAAGCTGAACTGGAGATTCGGGCCGCCTATGTGCTGCGGTTTTCCAAAGTGCTGATGGTTGAGGCCTCTACCGTGTTACAGGAAAACGACGAGTTGTTTTATTTTGTTACCGAGTCTCAGCGTGAAGCGGTGGCCTCCCGTTTGGCTCGAAATTCCAAGGAGAAATGATGCTGATTGTTATTGCCGGGGCGGGCTCAATCGGCCGCTCCATCGCCAGGGAACTGCTAGCCAGGGGTCATCAGGTCACAATCGCCGACTCCAGCCCCGAGGCGATGAAAGTTTCCTCCGTACCGGAAGCGAACTGGATTCTGGGAGACTTGTCCACCCCCGAAACGATGGAACAAGCGGGCGGGGCGCAAGCCGATGTCGTCGTCGCCACTACCGGCAATGATCAGGCTAATCTGGTGATTGCGCTGCTGGCCAAGACCCAGTTCGGGGTGCCTCGGGTGGTGGGTCGGATTAATAATCCCAAGAATGAGTGGATGTTCAATGAGTCTTGGGGCGTGGACGTGCCGATTTCTACCCCCCGGATGATGACTGCCCTGGTCGAGGAGGCCCTCAGCGTAGGTACCTTAGTGCCGATTTTCCGGTTCTTTAACTCCCGCAACGGATTGTTCTCAATAGTCCTTTCCGCTGATTCCCCGGTTCTGGGCCGTCCCGCGGGCGAACTGGAGTGGCCGTTGGGGGTTTTGCTGACCGCGGTTATTCAAGATGGGAAGGCGCTGGCTCCCCACAAGGTCGCGAGTTTACACGCCTCAGATCAGTTGCTGTTCCTGTTCCCCGAGCAAAATGAGGACACTGTAGACCAAGTCGGAAAACTTTTGACCGCCGCTCCGGCCGAGGATGCCGCGGATTCAGCGGGCGTCGTCGAGGGTGTCGGGGGTGTCAGAAGCACGGTCGGGGACGTCAGCAGCGCCGGTGTCGGAGGTGTCGACGTCGGTAAGGCCGGAGTCGAGGAACTTACCGTGGGTGCGGCGCAGCAGGAGCCAGCTGAGGTAGAGCGCCAAGGCGAATAACGGCACGCCCAACAAGATTTGGAAGGTGCCCAGCCAGGGTACGTTTCCTCCCAGGTAGAGAGGCGTTTTTACAGCCAGGCGAAGCAGGAAAACCCCCAGCCAGATGATGGTTACAGCGTAGTATGCCTGTTTATCTGCTTTCAGCCTCGGATCTGTCCGCCAGCTCAAACCTTGGGCGCGAAACCACCCGACCAACAGGCCGATAACGGGGAAACGCACCAGAATCGACACCAGAATCACGCTGGCATAAACCGCATTAATAATCAGGCTCATCAAAAAGTAGTTCTCGCCTTTGCCGCTGAACATAGCCCAGAGCACACCGATGATGACGACCCAGAACCCCGCAAACGCCTGCATAATCGAGGAATGCCCAATGAGCCGCGCGATAATCAGACCCACGGCAAACCCGAGCGATACCGCCCCGGCCTTCATGACGTCCCAGCCAGCCACAAACGCCACCACGAAAACCAGCGTCGGCCCGATGGACTCGACCATGCCGCGCCACCCTCCTACTGCTTGGCGAAGGGAGAATTCTTCGGCATCCAGTCTGCCTCCCATGTTTCGACCCAGGGTATCCTTAAAATCGTTGAGCCCAGCTGCAACAGTTTCCTGGTCTTTTTCCTCGCTCATTTTGCCCCCAAGAGGTGATAATCCGGGTTAATGAGTTCCACCCCGTCCTCGCCCTGCAGCGGGATTCCGCACACTTGCAGGCGGCGTCCCAAGGTCACTCCGGGAACTTCCGTCCTCCCCAGCCAGCGCACGTTGATGAACCCTCCTGCGGTCTCCAGGCAAATCCGGAAAGACGGCACGTCAGAGGGAGACAGGAAAGACGTGGAAAGCACGGTGCCGACCCGGGTAATCTGTTGACGCGGCGACATGGTGAACTCCCTCTGCCTGCACCGGCTAGGCCTGCTGCTCGCGCAGAGAAGCCAGCTGACGTGCTAAGTCGTCAGGCAAAACCACGGGAATGACCGAACGCGGACTCATTGGTCGGGAACCACGCACCACCACGACCTGACGGACGGCCTGTTCCAAGGCTTGCAAATCCGGATCCTCGGCTTGCACCATGCCGTTAAAGACCAGGCGCACAAACCAGTTCGGGCCGTCCACTCCGCAATAGCGAACCTGCACGCGCCCCCGGTTGCCCTGGGCGTCTTGTGCCGCTAACTGTACGAACAGTTCCGTACCGAAACTGCCCACGCGTTCGTCACAAGTGTTGCCCGCAGCGGTGGTTTCTCCGCGAACCTGCGCGCGCAGCTCAGGCCACAAGCGTTTCGACTTTGGTGCGGCTACCGCCAGCAGCTCTACAGCTGCCTTACCAATCTGCATGGTCAGAGAGCCAAAAGTTTTTTCGTCCAGCGGGGATTCGGGGTGAACCGCCAACCCGGGAATCTGGGGCAGCAAGAACACTCCAAAGTCTGCATACTGGGAGGTGTCCTGGTCAGCAAGTTGTTTGACGTCCAGGGGGCCTGCGGGTTGGTCTTTTGTCCCCGTGTTGTCAGGCGAAGCTGGGGCCGAAGCGCGCTCCTCCACTAATTCACTGTTAGGGGACGGGTTCTCGAGCTCACCAGAGGAATTGTCCTCTACCTCTTGAGAAACTTCAACCGTTTTGCGTTTCTTTGAGAAAAGTCCCATCAGGCTACACCCGCACAATCCATGCACACCGGCTGGCCGTCTTCTATCCCTGCCAGCTGGGACGCATGATGCACAATAAAGCATTGTGAACACACGAATTCGTCGTCTTGCTTGGGGACTACCCGAACTGAGAGTTCTTCATTGGAAAGATCCGCGCCAGGCAACTCGAAGGAATCCGCAGCTTCATTTTCGTCCTCATCAACGGAAGCATCTTCGGAATTTTTTCGCTGAGTCTTTAACTCCTCGATAGATTCCTCAGGGTTCTCCTCGTCTCGCTTGCGCGGGGCATCGTAATCGGTAGCCATTGCACTCCCTTAAAGTAATAGTTTCGGTGCGTCGCGATATTAGCACTACTTTAAGGAAAATGCGACCTCTCGGCAACGTTACGGCGGGTTGACGTGAAAACTGCCCACGATTTTGGCAATGTGTAGTTTAGGAGGAAATATGCGCAGTCTTTCTTTGCTTGGAATTCATACTGACAGCGAGCACCTCGTCTTGGTTGACACAGACGGTGAGCGCTTCCTTTTACCCCTTGATGAAGAGCTGCGCTCCATCGTGCGCCAGCAGCGCCGAAAAGTCGTAGCAGCCCTGTCCACCTCTGACGCTCAGGACTTGCGTCCAAGGGACATTCAAACTTTGATTCGCGGCGGCGCCTCCGCCCAAGAGGTTGCCACCAGTGCCGGTCTGGACTTGGCACAGGTCAAGCGCTATGAAGCCCCAGTTTTAGCGGAACGGATTTACGCCGCCCGTCAGGCTCAGGAAACTCGTGTTTCCCCGGAAAAGGACGCTCCGGCCTTGGGCGAACTGGTGATAGACCGTCTGGCCACTCGCGGAGTTAGCCCCGCGTCTCTGAGCTGGGACGCGACCCGGCAGCCCGGCGAAAACTGGCTGGTTCACCTGGAGTTTGTGCAGGACGCCAAAGCGCTGGAGGCGAACTGGGAATTTGACCACGAAAACCGCACTTTGACAGCATTGGACGAACAAGCGCGCTGGCTGACCGAGACCGCCACCCCCGCCGGTTCCGACGCCCTGTTGAACCGGGGACATTTCCGTTTTGATTTCGGCTCAGAGGCTGATGCCTCCCCTACCACTGCCACAAAACCTGTCCCAGCACAGTCGCCAGAAACCAGCGCCACCGAAGCTCTGCTCGATGAGTTGAACGCTGCTCGAGGAACCCGGCTTTCCGTGGTGACCGGGGACGAAGAGGACGACGTTTCCGCGATGGAAGCCGCTATCGCCTCCGGGTTTGCTCCCGACGCTCAGACCGCACCGCCCGCCGCACCCGCTCCGGACGCCGCTGCGGATCAACCAGACGCGGACGTTTTGCCCCTCGATGCCGCGAAACGGCAGTCCTCCAAGACAGCTCAACCACCCACACAGAATACAGAAAACGGCGTGTTGCCGGGGATGGAGGATTTGCAACCGAATCCGGCTCAGCCCCCCGCCGATACTGCTAAACACACCACGCGCCGGGGTCGTGCCGCCATGCCCTCTTGGGACGAGATTCTGTTCGGCTCTAAGGCCGACTGAGACATTCTCAGCTGCAATAACGCAGCATCGGGACGCGCATTTCCTGCTCGCTCAAGCCTCCGTGCAAGCCTTTCATCTGGAACACCTGTTCTTTAAAAAAGCGCGAATCCAAGGTTTGGCCTGTCCCCGCGGCGAACACCACCACATCGCCCAACAGTTCCGTTCGGCGCACCGGCGTGCCGTTATAGGAGGCAAACAACGCCTCAGTTTCGCTGCGATTCAATACTTTGGCTTCGGGCAGCAGCGTCTGCAGGCTAACTTGCAACGCCGCGGCGGCTCCCGGTTTGGCATGGACGTGCAGGGCTCGCCCTTCCCCGCTGGTGTCCGCGATGAATTCGGCCGCCGCAGTTTTCGCCAAATCCACGGTGACCTCTGGGGATGTGTTCAACATTCCGTGGTCCGCGGTGATGATGACCCTCACGCCAGGTGCCAGGCTATCCAGCATGATTCCCACCGCACGATCGGCCTTTTCCAGGTTCTTCACCCACTTCTCAGACCCCACCCCGTAACCATGTCCGGCATGATCGACTTCCGCCATATAGAAATACGTCAGTCCGCCCTGTTTCGACACGCTCGCGGCATCACGAGCTCGCGCATCCAAGTTTTCCGAAGCCACATACGTGGCGCCCCGCAGGGCAGCTCGCGTCAGTCCGCCGCCAATAAATTTTTTCGGTCCCAAAGCAAAAGCCGGAATTTTTGCTGCGCTGAGACGTTCAAACCAAGTCGGTTCGGTTTGGAATTCCTCTACCCCTCCCGGGTAATCCTCGAACGTAATCAAGTTGAATTTCGCCTGCGCCACCGGGTCTATCAGCTGGTAGGACAACATATTGTGTCCTCCGGGGGCCATGCCGGTCAGGGTGGAAGTGATGGCGGCCGCGGTAGTGGAGGGGCATACACTGCGGCCGGTCAAGGGCTGCTCTGAGGCTGCGGCGGTCTTCACCAGGGCACGTAAGTTCGGCGCGTGTCCCAGATATTCGTTCAGGTTCCACCACCCCAGTCCGTCAATCAACACGAGAACGAGTGGGGCGCCGGCGGGGCTACCCGCCGCATCGGTTTCCACAGGCAGCCCCTGAGGTAAACGGGGCCACCCGGCTGCCTCGAACTCACCTACCAGCAGGGCGTCAAGGCGCAAATCAGGATCGTTCGCGGTCATGATTTCAGTGTGAAATTCCGTCTCACTCACCCTTCCATTCAATCATTTCCGGCCCCGCCGGTGTGGCAAGCGGCGTAAGAGCGGGAAAAATCGTAAGAATTGATGTCATGTCTGACTCCCCCCTCGAACACATCCAAGACATCGACATTAACGAGGAAATGGAGCATTCCTTCCTGGAATATGCCTATTCAGTCATTCATGCGCGCGCCCTGCCAGATGCGAAAGACGGTCTGAAACCGGTACAACGCCGCATCCTGTTCCAGATGAAACAAATGGGCTTGACCCCGGACAAAGGGCACGTAAAGTCCCAGCGCGTCGTGGGTGACGTCATGGGTAAGCTGCACCCACACGGAGATTCGGCCATCTACGATGCTCTAGTGCGTCTGGCTCAGCCTTTCACCATGCGCGTGCCGCTTATCGATGGACACGGCAACTTTGGTTCCCTCGATGACGGTCCCGCCGCAGCGCGCTACACGGAGGCGCGACTGGCTCCCGCCGCCTTAGCGCTGGTGGACGACTTGGACGAGGACGTTGTTGACTTTGTCCCGAACTATGACAATCAGCTCACCCAGCCCGCGGTACTCCCCGCAGCGTTCCCTAACCTGCTGGTCAACGGCGCGAATGGCATCGCGGTGGGCATGGCCACCAACATCCCGCCCCACAATGTGGGCGAAACCATCAACGCCGCCATCTACCTGCTGGATCATCCGCAAGCCGATACCGCGGAACTCATGAAGTACTGCCCCGGCCCGGACCTTCCCGGCGGCGGAATTATTGTGGGCTTGGACGGAATCCGCGAAGCCTACGAAACCGGGAGAGGAATTTTCACCACTCGTGCCCGGGCGACTATCGAGCAGGTCACGGCGCGCAAGCGCGGCATCGTCATTACCGAACTGCCTTACCAGGTCGGCCCCGAAAGGGTGGCTGAAAAGCTGAAAGAAACCGTCAGCTCCGGCAAGGTCAAAGGCGTTTCGGGCTGGCAGGATCTGTCTGACCGAACTCACGGAATGCGCCTGGTGGTCGAGGTTAAGAACGGTTTTCATCCCGAGGCTGTTTTGGCTTCGCTGTACAAGTACACTCCCCTACAGGAATCTTTCGGCATTAATACGGTCGCCCTAGTCGATGGTCAGCCGCGCACGCTGGGTCTGAAAGCAGCCCTGCAAGTGTTTGTCGATCACCGCATTGAGGTCACGCGGCGGCGCAGCGAGTTCCGATTGAAGAAAAAGCAGGAACGTCTGCATTTGGTCGATGGATTGCTCATCGCCGTACTGAACCTGGACGAAGTCATCGAGGTCATTCGGACCTCGGATGATTCCGCCGCGGCCCGCCAACGCTTGATGGCGGTATTCGATTTGTCCGAAGCCCAAGCGGAGTTCATCCTGGAGCTGCGGTTGCGCCGGTTGACCAAGTTTTCTCGGCTGGAACTGGAAGCAGAAGCTGACGAGCTGCGCCAAGCGATTGCCGAGCTAGAACAGATTTTGGCGTCCACCGAGAAACTGCATGACGTGGTGCGAAATGATCTGCGCCAGACTGCGGCGAGACTCTCCACGCCGCGGCGTACCGTGTTGATGGAAGAGGACGGTTCGGCCGTGGCGGCTTCCGAAGACGCCGCGCTGCCGGTTTTCGGAGCAATGACGGTTACGGATGTGCCCTTGGAGGTTCCCGATGTGCCGTGCCGGATTGTCCTGGGTGCCGACGGGCGGGCTATCCGTTTGGCGCATACCGGTCCCGTAACGCGCTTAGAGGGGTTCAACAGTACGGTCGCCGGCTCTATCTTGACCCATACGCGGGGGTCTTTCGGGGTCGTTACCTCATCGGGTTTTGTGGTGCGCCTGGACGTATTGAATCTTCCTCCAGGAGAAAAGTCCCCGCTGGCTGGCTCTGCCAGTTCCAATGCTGCCGGGTCAACAGAATCGGCCGCGACGGCAAGTGCCGCGGCAAACGTTGCGGCGAGCCTCGAGGAAAGCGCGCCACTCTGGTCTTTGGACGGAGCACCGCAGCTGTCAGCAGCAGCTCGATTGGAGGATGGGGAAACCGTGGTCGGTATCCTCACCTTGGATGAGGATGAAACGGTCGGAATGGTGACCGAACAGGGCATCGTGAAACGGATGCGTCCGGACTATCCCAGCACTCAAAACCGGTTTAGCATCATCAACCTAGAGGGCACTGACCAGTTGGTTTACGCCGGGGCTTGCCCGGATGACGCCCAAATTGTGATGATTTCAACGGATGCCCAGCTGCTGCGCACCCCGGCGAGTAAAGTTCGCCCCCAAGGGCGCAACGCGGGCGGGGTCGCGGGTATGAACCTGAAAGAAAATACGCAGGTTATTGCCGGGGCAATCGTCCCTGATGAGCTGGTCGCCGCTACCACTGTAGCCACTGTTGCCGCCATTATGAACGCCATGCCCGGAGCAAACCAAAGTTCCATCAAGCTCACGCCTCTGGATCGCTATCCCATAAAAGGCCGGGGTGCACAAGGGGTGCGGGTGCAGCGTTTCCTGAAGGGCGAGTACGTGCTCGATATGGCTTTTGTGGGTCCTGATCCGGTTCATGCTGTGGACGCGAAAGGTAAGCCGGTCAAACTGCCGGAACTGGACGAACGTCGGGACGCTTCCGGTTCGAACTTGAAATCTAATATCGCCTATTTTGGTTGATACAGGATTTCAGTATATTTCCTTTTCTGTCTAACGGGGCCATGGCAAAGGCAATACATTGCACTCGCGGCGCGATGTTCAGAGCCTCAAGCCCGTTCTCACTCGCTTTTTCGTGTCGGCAACGCAGCGGCTGACTGGCGGTTCATCTGAGCGACTTCCTCACGCAAAACTGAGGGATCCACTGACTTTTGCGCCTCAACAGGCAAGTTCACCACCCACTCGGTCGAGCCTCCGGTAACTTCATACCCAAAATCAGTATAAAGCTTCGCGACTTCTGTCGGATTTTCCTGGTCCAGCCCTACCGCCGCGAACTGCATTCCCGATTCCTGGTAAGCCGCAATGGCGTGTGACAGCAGTGCCGCGGCGACCTGTGTTTCCGCATAATCGGGCAAAACTCCCAGGATTTCGGTATAGCCTTGGGTGAACCCCATCGCCTCCCAGTCCTGCTCGTAGCGAGCGGAAAGCAGATAACCCGCGACCTCGGCGACATCGCTGGACTTGTCCAAGGCTATAAAAGACCACTGTGGAGCAAAGAAAGGCCGATTCGACTGCCACGTTTGCAAATCTTGGGCGGGAGCCCCCGTCGCCAGAGCCATCAACTCATTGTGAGCCCGGCGCACATGGTCATCGAAATCCGCAGACCACGGGATAATTTCCAGATACTGGCCGGGTGCCACCAGTTCCCCCGGTGCTGCCAAATCTCGGCGCAGTTCCAGGTAAGTATGGGCGGGCTGAAAACCATTCTCCTGCAGTTGGTGCGCCGCATCTCTCGCCGCTCGATCCACGAAACACACAATCTGGGCCGGTCGCGGCTTTTCCGCCAGCATGGCGTGAGCGGTTTGAACTTCCCATTGGAAAATGATGGAACCGACTCCGCGATTCCGCCAACTCGCCTCCACGCCCCCGGAACAAACCGCCTGGAATCCATCGGTTTCCTCGACACGCACGATGGCGTAGGCGACCATCCGCGAGTCCTGGTCCCAAGCGCTCAGGCCACAAAAATCGGATTGAAAAATCGAATCAACTTCTGCCTGCGAAGTGCGATAGGGCGGATTGTCGATACGTTCCATATCGACTATGAGCCGCATCAGGTCCCGCTTATGCGCGGCTTCCAGCGGTTTCCAGGTGATGCCTGGAGTGGCAGCTGGATACGCAAAAAGTTGAGCCAAGTCTCTCCCTCGCTTGTTAGGAGCCGTTGCCGTGAGCTCGGTTAATGCGACCGGTGAAAAAACCGCATATAAACCTGGAGCTTATCTGACGATTCTAGGCGTCAATCATCTCGGCGTCCAACTTGGAGGCTCCCTCGATGATGAATTCCCGCCGCGGCGGCACCGCCGAACCCATCAACAGTTCAAAGACTTCTTCCGCCCGGTTGACAGCGGCTTCATCACTTAAACGGATTCTCCGCAGCGTGCGATGTAACGGATCCATGGTCGTTTCTGCCAACTGGTCGGCGTCCATCTCGCCCAGGCCCTTGTAGCGCTGAATGGGTTCCTTATAGGTTCGCCCGGTCTGCTCCAGTTTCCCCAGTTCTTTGTGCAGCTGTTCCTCGGAATAGGTGTAGCGGAACTCGCCCGGCGTCTTGCCTTTCGCGTTGACCTGAATCCGGTGCAGCGGCGGAACGGCCGCAAAAACCCGACCTGCGGCAATCATGGGCCGCATATAGCGGAAGAACAGGGTCAACAGCAGCGTGCGGATATGCGCCCCATCCACGTCCGCATCCGTCATCATGATGACTTTGCCGTACCGGGCTTGTGAAATGTCGAAAGTCCGCCCCGACCCGGCCCCAAGCACCTGGATAATCGCCGCGCACTCCGCGTTCGCCAGCATCTGGGCGGTTCCGGTCTTTTGCACGTTGAGGATTTTGCCGCGAATCGGGAACAGGGCTTGGAATTCGGAGTTCCGGGCGGCTTTCGCGGTGCCGAGCGCAGAATCGCCCTCCACGATAAACAGCTCGGATTTCTGAACATCGTCACTGCGGCAATCCACAAGTTTCGTCGGAAGTGTCGAGGTTTCCAACGCGTTTTTCCGCCGCGTGATTTCTTTGGACAGCCGGGCGGACAGGCGCGAACGCATCTCGGCCACGATTTTGTCCAGAAGGGCGGAAACTTGGTTCTTGTCCTCGCGCTTCCGGGAATTCAGTTTCGCTTCGAGCCCCTCAGTTACGACTTTGGTCACAATCGGCTTAACTTTGGCGCTGCCCAGGGCTTCTTTCGTTTGCCCCTCAAATTCCGGTTCGGGCAGGCGCACGGTGATGATGGCGGTCATGCCCGCCAGAATGTCCTCTTTCTCGATTTTCGATTCTTTAGCGCCCAGTTTCAGGCGCCGCGAGTTGGCTTGGATTGCCGCGCGTAGGGTTTTCACCAGTCCTGCCTCGAAGCCGGCCAGGTGCGTGCCACCGACCGGGGTCTCGATAATGTTCACGTAGCTTTGTTCCACGGTGTCATAGCCCACTCCCCAGCGCAGCGCCACGTCAACCTCACAGGTGCGCTCCATCTCTTTGGGTTCCAGGTGACCCGTTTTCTGGTTCGGCACTTGCACAGTCTCCGTGAAGGTGCCGCTCCCCTGTAGCTGCCAGGTGTCGGTGATGGCTCGGTCCGGTGCAAGATAGTCCACAAAGTCGACCGTGCCGCCCTTGTGCAAGAACGTGTCGGTGAGGGTTTCCTCCCCGCGCAGGTCGGTGACGGTGATGGATAATCCGGGAACCAGGAACGAAGTTTTGCGCGCCCGGTTGGACAGGTCCTCGTAACTGAAGTCAACGTCCTTGGGGAAAATCTGGTAGTCCGCCCAGAACCGTACCCGCGTCCCGGTGGTGCCTTTCTTAACCTTGCCGAGCTTTGTCAGCTTTGAAGAGTGTTCAAAAGGATGGAAGTCATTGTTGGGGTTCAGTTCCTCCTTGTCGCTGAACACCCCGGGTTCGCCCCGACGAAACTGTAAGCCGTGGGTGACCCCGCCCCGGTCTACCGCCACGTCCATTCGGGCCGACAGGGCGTTGACCACCGAGGCTCCCACCCCGTGCAAGCCTCCCGCGACCTTGTACAGCCCCGCGTCGAATTTGCCGCCCGCGTGCAGTTTCGTGTACACGACTTCCACACCGCTCAAGCCCGTGCCAGGCACTTCGTCTATCGGCACCCCGCGTCCGTTGTCGCGCACTTCCGCCGAATGATCGGGATAAAGCACGACTTCGATGTGGTCACAGAACCCCGCCAGAGCCTCGTCGACGGAGTTATCGATGATTTCCCACAGACAGTGCATAAGTCCGCGCCTGTCGGTCGAGCCGATATACATAGCAGGACGCTTGCGCACCGCCTCCAGCCCCTCCAAGACGGAAAGGTGGTGGGCGGAGTAATCAGAGACATCTTTTGCAGTAACCACGGGCTATATCCTATGTGCAGCGGCGCCGCGGTTCAGGTTGCCTTGCCGAGCAACCCGCTTTTTGTCCCCCGTGCTCTCGGTTTTCGCTCTGCGTGGCCCCGTAAAACTGCTGGTAGACTAAAAGGGCGATAAGGCATGAAACCCACGACACAGGAGGCGTCAACTTTGGAGCTGAAGGTTAAGACTTTTGCGCAGCTTAGTAACACGGAACTGTATGCAATCTTGAAACTGCGGGTTGATGTTTTTGTGGTCGAACAGGCTTGCCCCTACCCGGAAATTGATGGGCGCGATGAGGATTCTCTGCACGTGTGGCTGGAACAGGACGGCGAGATTCTGGCTTACCTGCGCGTCTTGGACCGCGGCGTGGAGAGCGAATATGTCGCAATCGGCCGCGTCATTGCCGCGCGCCGCCGCCAGGGTCTGGGTTCAGAAATCATGAAAGCGGGAATACGCGTGGCCCAAGAGAGTTTCCACGCCGAAGCCATCTATCTGGAGGGACAGGTCTATGCCCAGGGTTTCTATGAAAGCCTCGGGTTCCGCCAGATTTCCGAGCCCTACTTGGAGGACAATATCCCCCATATCAAGATGCTGCGCGAGTCTGACCCGAACTAAACGCGAGCCGAACCGGGATGTGGAGCGCCCCCAGCGACGAAGCGCCCCCACTAAAACAGATACAGCGTTAACGCGATGACGCACTAGCTAACGGGGGTCGCTGTTAGTTCAAGTAATCGCGCAAAGACTGAGAACGGGCCGGGTGGCGCAGCTTGGACATAGTCTTGGCCTCAATCTGGCGGATGCGCTCGCGTGTCACCCCGTAGCGGCGCCCGATTTCGTCCAAGGTCTTGGGCTGACCGTCTTTGAGGCCAAAACGCATCGCAATCACGCCAGATTCACGCTCGCTCAAGGTGTCCAAGACACGCTGTAGCTGTTCTTGGAGCATCATGAAGCTGACCGCGTCGGCGGGAACCACTGCTTCGGAGTCTTCAATCAGATCCCCGAATTCCGAGTCGCCGTCCTCACCCAGCGGGGTGTGCAAGGAAATCGGCTCACGACCGTATTTCTGGACTTCCACGACCTTTTCCGGGGTCATCTCGAGCTCTTGCGCCAGTTCGTCCGGGGTGGGTTCGCGTCCCAGGTCCTGCAGCATTTGCCGCTGGACGCGGGCCAGCTTATTAATGACTTCCACCATGTGTACGGGAATCCGGATGGTGCGCGCCTGGTCCGCCATGGCACGGGTGATGGCCTGGCGAATCCACCAGGTGGCGTAGGTCGAGAATTTATACCCTTTGGAATAATCGAACTTTTCCACCGCTCGAATCAAGCCCAGGTTGCCCTCTTGAATCAAGTCAAGGAACAACATACCGCGTCCGGTATATTTCTTTGCCAAGGCCACCACCAGCCGCAGGTTTGCCTCCAGCAGGTGGTTCTTTGCCATCTGTCCGTCCTGAACCACATAGTGCAGTTCCCGAATCTGTTTCGGAGTCATGGTTTCCTGGCTGGTTTTCAGCAAGTGGTCTGCATACAGCCCGGCCTCAATCCGCTTGGACAGGTCCACTTCCTGTTCCGCGTTCAACAACGCGACCTTACCGATTTGCTTTAAATAGTCCTTAACCGGGTCAGAAGTCGCCCCGGCCACGGTTACTTTTTGAGCCGGTTCGTCCGTGTCGTCTCTCTCGGAAAGCGTGTACTCAGCGCTGGTCGGAGCCTTGGCTTTAGCGCCTGACTTAGTTTCACTGTCTTTCGACTTTTCGCCGCCAGAATCCTCTGCGTCCTCAGATTCCTCAGCGTCTTCCGTTTCCTCGGATTCCTCGGCATCGTCTGAGTCTTCGTCGTCGCCCTCTAGGTTTTCCAAGTCCTCATCAGCGATTTCGGTATCTTCCAGTTCGCCTTCGTCAGGTTCGCTTTCCTTTTCTTCGGCTTCGTCCTCGATATCAGCTTCGTCCTCGGCGTCAAGTGCCTGTGCCTCCAAAGACTCTTCGGGGAACTCCTCATTCTTTGCCGATTTCCCGCTCTTCTTCGTACCCGCACCAGCCGGCTTGGCGCTGGCTTTGGTGGCACGAGGCTTGCGCGCCGGAGCTTTTTCAGCCGCAGCAGCCGGTTTTGTCTTGGCAGCGGTTTTCGTCGTCGAACGAGTACTCGTTTTCGCCGTGGTTTTCGCGCCAGTCTTCGCGGTTGTTTTTGCGGTGGCCTTGGCGGGAGCTTTCGTACCAGCCTTCGCCGTGGTTCCGGTTGCCGTTTTCGCAGAAGTCTTGGTGGCCGTCTTCGCCGTAGTCTTGGCACTCGTCTTTGCGGTCGTCTTCGCGCCAGCCTTTGCGGTCGTCTTCGCCGCACTCTTGGCGCTGGCAGCGGCTTTGGTCTTCGCCGAGGATTTGCCGGAAGTTTTCGTAGTCGTCGAAGTTTTTTTTGCCGCAGCAGACTTGGTTGCAGTTTTCCTAGTGGTGGAACCAGTCTTGGAGCCCGCTGCCGCTTTACTGGCAGTCTTACGAGTGGTGGCAGAGGTGGTTTCGCCTTGATTTTCAATGGTCTTTTCGCTGGTAGACACCGAGAACCTTTCGCATTGAGGGATTGTTTCAAAACGTACAAGGCACAATTATAATTTCATACTAACAAAATTCCTTGTGACATGGTAAATTTAGGTCATGCTCGAGGAAATTTCCCTGATAGCTGACGTGCGCTCCGGTGTCGGCGCCCGCCTAGCTGAACCGTGGAAATATTGCACCAGCAAAGCCCTCACCACCACGCAGCTTGACGAGTTTTCCGCGCCCACTATCGGACTACTGAACCGCGGCAAGCGTTTTCGGGCTATCGCCGCCTACATGGGGTGGATTAGCGCCGCTGGCCCCCTCAAAACGGACGAGATTCCCGACCAGCTTCTGGACCTGGGTGCCAGCCTAGAACTGTTCCAGGCTTCGGCTCTGGTTCATGACGACATCATCGATGAAGCGATGAAACGCCGCGGCCTGCCGTCAGCGCAAATCGCGTTTATGACTTCTTTCCTCTCTGGTGGACCTCGCTTCGGGGAATTTGCGGCCATTCTCTGGGGCGATTTGCTCTATGCGGCAGCAAACTCTTACTTTTCCCAGTCCATCAGCACGCTCTCTAATGAGAATTCCCAAAAGGCCTGCGATTTATATGTCTCTATGCAAGCTGAAGTGGCTTATGGACAGTTCCTCGACCTTTCCGCGGAAACGCGCGAGATTTCGCCCAATCTGCCGCCGCGCAAAGAAGACGCTATGGAGATTATCAAGCACAAGACCGCGCGTTACTCAGTGGTGATACCGCTGTTGCTGGGGGCCGCACTGCGGGGTGCCAGCGATTTCCTGATAGAACAGTTGGAGGGGTTCGCCACTCCCCTGGGCGTGGCTTACCAGTTGCGCGATGATGATTTGGGAATTTTTGGCGACCAAGAACTGACCGGGAAACCGGCCGGGGATGATATTCGTTCTGGCAAACGCACGGTGCAACTCGCCCTCGCTTGGGAAATGACTGATGACCAGGGACGAGACTATCTGATGCGCTACTGGGGGGCGCCGGACTTGACCCCGCCTATCATTGACAACATTTGTGCCATCATCACCGGTTCCGGAGCACGGCGCGCCATTTCCGACCTGATGAATGAGCATCTGGAACAATCCCAGAGATACCTTGACGCCATGCCATGCGACACGGAAGTGAAACGGCAGCTCGCGGCTTTCGGATCCTCCCTGGTGAACCGCGCCAACTAGAGAGCCAAGGCTCCCGCCACGCGGCGCACAGCTTTCTTGCGTCCTGCCCGCAACGCGTTCAACGGGGTGTCCCCCAGGCTGTCGTCCTCGCTGAGTATCCAGTTCATCGCTTCGGCATCGCTGAACCCGCCGTCGCGCAACAGTATCAGGGTGCCGCGCAGAACCTCCAGCGGGCCGCGGTAACCCCCTTCAGACTCGTCAGCTACCAGGAAAACCTGGGGAATACGCAGCTTTCCGTCCTCTGGCGAAGGTAGGGCCAGCAGGGATACATCTTTCAGCCAGGAGCGAATGGCCTTCGCTTCCACGCCCAGATAAGCCGCCGCTTCACTGATAGTCAGCCAGTTATATTCCTTCCAGATTTCACTCACAATGCAAAACTAATGCAAAAAGCGGCGCATCACGGGGAGGGACACAGAAATACCGAGCAATTTAACCTAGACTTTTGGGCGTGAGTGACGAAGAAAAGGAAAATTTTGACGGTACCGGAGCCACGACCGCGGTGCCGGCACCAAAACCGACTTCCACGGGACGCCACTCTAACGGAGAGATGCCTGATTCTTTCGCGCCTTCCCTGCCCGCTGCCGCAGCTCCGCAAGCCCCGAAAAATCCCCCGGATCGCCTGGTGGGACAGACTATTGATGCCCGTTATGTCATTGAAAAGCGAATTGCCCGCGGCGGGATGGCTACCGTGTACCGGGCGCGAGACACGCGCTTGGATCGGCCGGTAGCTTTGAAAATTATGTATCCGCACCTGGCGGAGTCAACGGACTTTGTGGCCCGATTCCGCCGCGAGGCTCGTGCGGCGGCAAAGCTGACCCATCCCGGCGTGGTTGCGGTGTATGACCAGGGCAGCGCCCAGGGCTCCAGCTACCTGGTTATGGAACTGATCAAAGGTCCTAACCTGCGTACTTACCTACGTTCGCAGGGCTGCCTGCCGGTGGGCGAAGCCCTCAAAATTACCAAAGAAATCCTCCAAGCCCTGGCCGCCGCCCACCGCTCCGGCCTGATTCACCGCGATGTGAAGCCAGAAAACGTGCTGTTGCCGGAAACCGGCCAGGTAAAGGTCGCCGATTTTGGTTTGGCGCGCGCCGCCTCCGAAGTCACCGCTGCCACCACCGGCTCAATCTTGGGGACGGTAGCGTACCTGTCTCCCGAAACCGTCTCGGGGGCTGCCGCGGATTCCCGCGTAGACGTTTACGCGACCGGCATCATGCTTTTTGAGCTTTTGGCTGGAGTTCCCCCGTTCTCCGGCAATTCCCCCATCCAAATTGCCTACGCCCACGTGAACAAAGATGTTCCCCACATTAAAGATACCGAGCCTTGGGTGCCGCAGCCCGTCGACGACCTGATTGCGAAACTCACGACGCGAGACCCTGCCAAACGGCCTTTGAACGGTGATGCTGCCCTGGAACTGGTCAACCAAACCATTGCCGAGTTGGACCCAACCGAGATGGCGCTGCGCGGAGATACTCCAGCGGCACCCAGCACCCCCGATGCAGACTTGGACCAGGAACTGACCCCAACTCTCAACGAAGTTCCGCTGCCCGGCGCTCCCGGCTCTCCAACGCATCGAAAGTCCTGGTGGAAACGCCGCCGGGAACGTAAGGCAGGAGCCGCACTGACCCCAACGACCCCCACGACGCCTGCCGTTGCGCCCGCGGACGGCGATACAGGCACCCCACACAAGAAGCGAGGGCCTGTGATTGCGGCGATAATCGGTGCCATAGTCCTGTTGGCGGCTATCCTGACCTGGTTCTTCCTGTGGGGTCCGGGTTCGTTTAGACCCATGGTCGACGTGGTCAATCAACAGTGGTCGGACGCCTCCAAGTCCCTCACCGCTGCCGATGTGCCTTTTGAACGTGTGGATGTGTTCGACGACAACGTTCCCGCCGGTAACGTGGCTCGCACCAATCCTGCGCCCGGCAAGCCGCTGGGACGTTTCCAGACCGCGAAAATTTTTGTCTCCAAGGGCGTCGAAATGCTGACAATGCCCGATTTGACCGGAAAAACGCGAGAGGAAGCCTTGGAGCTGGTGAGGAAAGCTCGCTTTGACACCCCGCAGATTAGCGAGGACTTCCACGACACCGTGCCCCAGGGGCAGGTTTCCGTGCAAGATCCGGCTCCAAATGCCAGCGTAGCGCACAACACTATTGTGAAAATTACGCTTTCCAAGGGACGCCAACCCGTATCGATGCCAGATTTGGTTGGTCAACCGAGCCAGGAGGCTCAAAACGAGTTGACCCGGGTCGGTTTGCAGCCTCAAGTCACGGAAGATTTCTCGGATAGTGTGCCCAAAGGTAAGGTCATCAGCCAAAGCGTGGCCCCCAATACCACGGTTCACCGGCTGGATCAGGTGGCCTTGGTGGTTTCTAAAGGCCCGGAAATGGTGGCGGTGCCAAATGTTTTCGGCAAAAACGAAGGTGATGCCCGCGCCGCCCTGGAATCCGCCGGGTTTACGGTGAACGTGAAACGGACTTTCGGGGATTCCAAGCGAGTCTTGAACTCTAATCCCTCCGCAGGAACCATGGCAAAAGTCGGCTCCGCGGTGACTATTACCCTGTTCTAAGCACACTTAAACCCGGCGAACCGAGGGCTGCCCCCTCGAAAAATCGCTACCCAATCAACGCCGCACTCGACCCGAAAGGCGCGGATTAAAAACCCAGTGCCGGAAAGTTCTCTAAGTCTGCCGGTTGGATTCCCGGCTTCGCCTGAGCGAGCATTTGTGCTACCAGGAAAGCCAGTTCCAGAGCCTGTTGGTGGTTCAAACGCGGATCCACCAAGGTTTCGTAACGGTTCGCCAGGGCGGATTCGTCGATAGTTTCCGTACCGCCAACGATTTCGGTTACGTCCTCGCCCGTCAGTTCCACGTGAATGCCCCCGGGAATCGTCCCCACGGCCTCGTGCGCGGCAAAGAACCCCCGCACCTCGTCCAGAATCGTCTCAAAGTGACGAGTTTTGTATCCCGAACCGGTCTTTACCGTGTTGCCATGCATCGGATCACACATCCACACCAGAGGAGTGCCGGTGTCTTTGCCGGCTTGCAGCAGGGGGGGAAGTTTTTCCCGGATATTGCTGGCTCCCATCCGGGTGATGAAGGTCAAACGTCCCGCCAACCCCTCCGGGTTCAACCGTTCCACGAGCCCTTTCACGTCATCAGGAGTCGAGTTCGGCCCAAGCTTAACTCCCAGCGGATTTTTCACTTGGGAGAGCAGAGCCACGTGTGCCCCGTCCACCTGGCGAGTGCGTTCCCCAATCCACAGGAAGTGCGCGGAAGTGTCGTACAGATCCCCGCTGATGGAATCCACGCGGGTCAGGGCGCTTTCGTATTCTAGGAGGAGCGCTTCGTGCGAGGCATAAAAATCGGTGGTTCGCAGCGCGTCCGAGGGAACCCCGGTGGCTTTCATAAACTGCATGGCTGCATCAATCGCGGTAGCCACGTCATCAAATTTCGAGTAAGCCCGGTTGCGCATAAAGCCTTTGTTCCACTCGTGGACCCGGCGCATATCCGCGTAACCGCCCTGGGTGAAAGCCCGAATCAGGTTCAGCGTGGCGGCGGAATACTGGTAGCAGGACATGAGCCGGCGCGGGTCAGGAGTGCGCGACTCCGTGTTGAACTCGTGTCCGTTGACCGCGTCACCCCGGTAGGATTCCAAAGTCACCCCGTCGCGGGTTTCTGTATCAGAAGAGCGGGGTTTGGCGTATTGGCCTGCCATGCGGCCCATTTTGATGATGGGCAGTCCCCCGCCGTAAGCCAGAACGACTGCCATTTGCAGAATCGTCTGAATTTTTAGTTTCAGGTGGTCGGCTGTGGACTCCGCGAACGTTTCGGCGCAATCCCCGCCGGTCAGCACGAAAGCCTCCCCGACGCAAGCTTGTGCCATCAGGTTTTGCAGTTCGTTGACCTCTCCGGCAAAAACCAGCGGCGGGCGCTGTTTCAAAGCGGCACAAACCTCGGCGACCTTGGCTGGGTCAGGATAGTGCGGCTGCTGGAAAGCAGCTGCGCCGCGCCAGACAGTTTCAAAATCCCGTAGTGTATTCAAGACCATTTCCGCGTTCTCACTTCGTGTGTTTGCCATTAAAAGCCCTCGCTCCGGGCAACTTTCCTATAGTTTAACCCGGAGCGAGGCAGGTGAGAAAACCTGAAAAGCCTAGGCTTGGCCAATCTCCTGGAGCATCTGGCGGAACCACGGCAGATTCACGTCGAACGGCTTGCCGCCCTTGATGCGCTGGAAATCGATACAGCTCAAACGGTTGCCATTTTCCTCATCGTGTCCAATGACCCCGGATTCTCCGGCGATAGCGCACTGCACGCCGAGGTCAACCATGCCCTTGATGAGCTGCAAGTCAGCTTGATTGGACGGTGAAGAACGCGCGAAGTAACCGGATTTTTGAACCAGGACTTTTTCGGCGTCTACGGCCTTGGCAAAACGCTTGGCAAAGTATTGTCCCGGGTTGATTTCGTCCAGACGCACATGCCCAAACGCGTCACGATTGACGACCTGGTTCTGAGCCTCCATCTCGGCCACAATGTCCATGACCCCGGCGCCTTCGGATAGGAAAATGTTGACGGTGTCGTTTTCGTCCATAATTTTCTTGAGGCGTTTGCCTTCGGCTTCGATATCCATGTGCATCTCCGGCACGTAGATACCGTTAATATCCCAGTGTTTGCGATCCAGGCCCACCGACGGCACAAAGGTTTGCTGATCCAACCACTCGCGATACAGCTTTGCCGAGTACGCCGTCAGCCATCCGCAGTTGCGCCCCATTACCTCATGCACAATCAGCATTCGCGGAGATACCCGAGATTCAGAAATAATGTGCTGGGCAAATAGCGAAGTATTTTCCGCCGCCGTGTAGGCACCCAAAGATTGACGAATCGGCACCACATCATTGTCAATAGTCTTTGGCAAGCCCACCACCGTGAGGTGATAGCTGTGCTCCTCGAGGTAAGCAGCCAAATCCGCGGCGGTCGTGTTCGTATCATCCCCGCCGATGGTGTGCAGCACGTCAACACCATCTTTCACCAGCTGATCCGCGGC
This sequence comes from uncultured Mobiluncus sp., assembly GCF_963511525.1. Taxonomy (NCBI): domain Bacteria; kingdom Bacillati; phylum Actinomycetota; class Actinomycetes; order Actinomycetales; family Actinomycetaceae; genus Mobiluncus; species uncultured Mobiluncus sp. Next base: position 354,740 of record NZ_CAUPIY010000001.1, read on the forward strand.
GACTTTCAGGGCGTTCTCGCCTTCCTTGATGAGACCTCGTTTCACCAGGTCGGCTGTATTCGTCAGCTTGACCCGGGAGTTACCGATGGGTGAACCGCCATAGAGCTGCAAACGGGCGGCATGAGCCCGGGCATCATCATCAATCCGCAAATACTTGCCGGTGAGCAGACCGTGATAGCCGTGCTCATAAGCGATGATATCCACCTCCGGTTCCAACTCGGTGTACCGTTCAATCAACATGCCCACCGCGGTGGACAGGCACGGCGCAAAACCGCCGGCCGTCAACAGAGCTACTCGCTTCAGAGCCATATTTCTGCCTTTCTCGTTGTCCTATTCCTTAACATTCTAAGATTCATCGCCTGGCTGGGTGGCTAAGTCTGGTGTGGTATCCGGCTGTTCCTCGGAAGGGGAAGTATCCGAAGTCCCCGCCTCACTTGCGGCTGTTTCGGAGTCTTTGCCGGTTTCCCTGCCGGCTTTCCGTTGCGCTTCCAGGCGTTTTTTTACATTGGCGGCATATTCATCGACATATTCCTGGCCGGACAGCAGCATCAGGTCATACATGACTTCATCGGTAATGGAACGCAGCACATAGCGGTTGTTCTCCATACCCTTGTATCGGGAGAAATCCAGAGGTTTTCCGATGATGACCCCAATACGCTCCAACTTGGGGATGGTCTTGCCGATAGGCTGCGATTTGTTCGTTCCCACCATCGCCACCGGAATAATCGGGGCGCCGCTGATGAGAGACAGCCGAGCAATCCCCGTTTTGCCTCGGTAAAGCCTGCCGTCCGGGGAGCGGGTGCCTTCGGGATAGATACCGAACAGCCCGCCGCGTTCCAAAACCTGCAGACCTTTATCCAAAGCGACCTGGGAGGCTTTGCCGCCGGAACGGTCTACCGGAATGACCCCCACGGACTGCATAAAATGCTTGATAATCCAGCCTTTAAAGCCGGTGCCGGTAAAGTAATCGGATTTCCCTACAAAAGTAATTTCCCGCTTGCTCATCAGCGGCAGGAACACCGAGTCGATGACGGCGAGGTGATTGGAAGCCAAAATTGCCGGTCCGGTTTCGGGAATGTTATCCGCTCCGCGTATCCACGGCTGAAACAAGAGGCGCAACAACGGTCCGGCGACAAACTTTGAGAATCTGTACACAGTCGATACCTCCAGTGCCCACAGGGCTTCATGTATAGTTCAAATATGACGTTTCGTAAACGAAGCGGTCACAAGGATCGCGATGAGGAAACCCCTGAGGAAGTCAACCGCCGTTTCGAGCAACTCGCGGCGGCCACTCCCGAACTCGGAGGTTTCGGACCTCGGGACTGGACTCCAGCGGAAGACACTGAAGGCTTCGTGGCTCCCAATCCCCCTTTACCGACTTTGCGGACACGCACCAAGGTCGGTTGGCTGCTGCTGGTTGCCGCCATCATCGGCTTCATAATCCTGGGGATTACGCAACCTGCTTATTCGGCAGTAGCCGCCATTGTGTGCCTGCTGGCACTAGCGGTGGGTATGGGTTTACTGTTGCCCATCCGCCGACGCTAGGGCTCTCAAGCCGCCGCAGAAAGAGCCTGCTTTAAGGCAGCCATCATGGCTTCCGCCTCGTAGGGGGCCGGCACGGTATAGCTGGCCCCTGACCAGCGTGACATCCATTCGTCCTGTTGGCGAGCCACCAGCATGATGATAGGCGGAACTTTATCCGCATGGATATTGAGCCAACGGGCCACTGACTGCCCGCCCTCCTGATAGGTTTCAGCGTCAAGCACCAGAGCCGCATAGCGGTTCTCAGCGAAATTTTGTTTCACCGCATCCGGGGTCGCCACTTCTTGCCATTCTATCGGCGGTATATCAAAACTACCGCTGAGTCCGGCCGCATCCATGACAGTTTGACGGGTATGGGGATTGCCACTGAAAAGCATGACTTGCACGGCATCGGTGCCTGCTATTGCTTCCATAGAATTTGCTCCTTTACTGAGGACATGAACATTTTACCTACCGATGGTGTGCACGCCAAACAGTTCAGCTGCGCCCACCGGCGGGCGTAGCCCGAGCCTGCCAACCAGATGAATCCTCTGTACCTGCCTATTCCAAAGTTGGAAGAGCGATAGCGTCTACAATATCGACAATCTGGACGACCCCGCGCGGCGCGGATTTGTTCGGAGGCCCCACCATCACCAGCCGAGAGCCGACGTTTTTGCCCACCGCTTTCATGGTCTCCGCATCCGCCCACAGCACGCCTTGGCCGTTAATCCAAGTCGAGGTGGGCTTGTCTCCCCAAGAACCGGAAACAACCACATATCCGACCTGGTCGCCGGCCTGAATAGGCTGTCCCTGGCCTTCCAAAGTCCAAACGTTGAAGGCCTTGCCGGGAACTTTTGCCCCTTCAACATACGCCGGCTGGGGTTCGGTGCCGGGACTGCAATAGATGCGCAGACCGTCGGGAAGTTTCGCCCCGGTAGGTTGGGACTGCGCCAAAAGCTGGGTGTAGGCCGCCAACTGGGTTTCTTCCGTCACCGGAGGCGCGAACAAAATGTCTATGACGAACACCAGAGTTTCGCCAGCTAGCGGGTGAACCTGATCCGGCAAGGGCTGCCCGGCGTCTTTAGCGGCTTGTTCCCGTTCCGTAAGCTCCCCGTATGCCAAGCGCGGCGGAATGACGAGCTCAATCCGATCTCCGACGTTGCGCCCGGCCAAACCCCAAGTCCAGCCTTCGATAATGTTGTTGCCCAGAGAAAAGTGGGCAGGTTCGCCCTTTTGCCAAGAATCGTCAAAGACTTCACCGTTCCACTTTTGCCCCTTGTAGTGGACGATGACGTCAGCATTTGCCGAAACAACCGTCCCGGTACCTTCATGCAGCACGGTGCGAATGAAATCCTTGGGAGCCGGTCCCGTTCCTGCCGCAATGCTCGGTTCCGTCCCGAAGCCATCGGGGGGATTCACCGCTGGAACCGGTCCGTTCTCTACCGGTTTTACCGCCGCAGGTTCCGCAGATGTGGCCGGGGTAATGGTCTTAACACAGTTTTTCGGGTTGGCCAGCGGGGCGTTATCCTCTTTGGGGGTCTCTTGGCACGCCGTCAAACCCGCGGCGGCCAAGGCAAACAGGGAAAGTACCGCTAGTTGTTTCTGTAGGCGTTGCAATATTGCTCCTCTTTTCACCAAAATTTAGGTTTCGTGTCCCCGCACCGCGGTGCTAACGGTTGGGATCGTAAGCGGAAACCAGCTGCAACAATTCCACCTGGGGGTCAGCTGTGGGCGTAGCCGGAGTGAGAACCAGCACCAGACTGCCCAACGGCAAATCAGCCAAACCCAATGAGTCAGCTGAAACCGAAAGTAACTCGCCGGCATTCCAGTCAGCGGCGGTGGTCTGTCCATTCCAATCCGTACTGACCCGTTTCACGATGACGCCCTGTCCCGATTCGACTGCCGGACCGTCGCCAGTGGCGTAAACCGCGGTGGTTTGCTTGGAGGGATATGCCCCTGCCGCCGCAGTGTTCAGGGTGTACGCACCTTGGCCGTCCGCCCCAATGCTGATGCCAGCCGGCAGCGGGTTATTGGTGAGGGTAACTTGGAACTTGGAGGCCGCGTCCGCGGACACCGCTAAACGCACGTCTACCACGTAGGCCAGCGTGTCGCCCTTTTTAACACCAATACTGCTGGCACCCATATCGCCGTAAGCCTTGTTCGGGGGCAGAATGAGCAGAACCCGCTGACCGACCTTGACCCCACTAAGCTCTTTCCAGCCTTCAATCGGCGGATGAGCCAGCGAAATCGCGCGCGGTCCCGCCGCGTCGGTGATGGTGGAATCGGGCATCAAATCGCCGCCCCAGACTTTGCCGTAGTAGTCCACTACGACCAGGTCACCGTCCTTGACCGTCTCGCCTTTCTCATCGCCGTCATCGAGCACCTTCATCACGGGAGCCTCCGGCGGCGGGGCTGCCGGGAAATTGATCTCTGGAACCGTCCCGAACTGGGGCGAAGCCACGGTAGGCATTTCGCTGCCAGCAGGTTTAGAACAGGCAGAAAGCGACAGTGCGAGGCTGGCAGCCGTCAGAGCCAAGGCAATTTTTCGTAACACGATACTCCCCAGGAATACTCAAGTTCAGAATTGTTTAAACTTGATTTTACCGTGAATAAGTCCTCGTTCGGGCCTGATTGTTACCAACTTTTCGAGTTTGTTATTTCAGTGCCCCGCCCTAAACCGATGAACCGCGCCTCGTGGCGCTAAAAAAGCGGCGAGCTCGGAAAACCGAGATCGCCGCGACGCCTAACAGGACTGCCCTAGTGAAAGGACCCTCCGCAGGAACAGGTATTGACCGCATTGGGGTTATCGATAACGAACCCGGTCTGAGCCAGGGTGTCCTGGAAATCAACCGTGGCGCCAGCCAGATAGGGCACGCTCATTTTGTCAACTACCAGCTCAACGCCATCGAAATCCCGTACCGCGTCGTCATCGGAGAGTTCATCGTCGAATTCGAGCTGGTAAATCAAACCGGAACAGCCTCCGGGAGCTACGCCCACGCGAAGCCGCAAATCATCACGGCCTTCCTGTTCCAGCAAGGATTTAACCTTTGCTACTGCGGCATCCGTCAAAGTGACCTCGTGGGTCAAAGAAGCTGTCTCCATCTATATTCCTTCATGAAAAAACACTGCAACTTAGTCTAACCTTATTTATGTCGTTTTTTCTTCCTCAGTTTTGGCACCGCCCTGACCTGGGCATATCACCACCTGTCGGGCAGTCGTTGCTCTCAATCGGGCAAATGCCAGGTTTGACCCAGGATACGGCCCCACTGCGCGGCACTACGTGCGGGGTGTTCGGTGAGAAAGTAGGCTTGCGCGATGCCCGATTCCTGCAGCTGGCGACGTGACAGCGGGGAATCCGCAGCCAACACCACCACTGGTTGAATGCCGTGCCGAGCCGCCCGTGCTACAACTAGGTTCGCCAAGTCAGCCGGGCCGGGAGCATCGGTGATTTCCCGTTGGATGACCAGGTACAGATCCGCCTGCGCGTCCAGCCTGACTTGCCGGGGGCTGACAATGGTCAGTCCTTTCACAAGCGCCGTGCCGGTGCTGTCCGGGTTGGGAACGGCCGAGTTGAGCGCGGCAGGACTCGTGCACTCAGCTCGTGCCGGCTTGGCCGGCTGTAAATCCGCCACGTCCAGGTGCAGGGTGTCAGCCGGATGGTACTGGCTCCACGCGCCGCAAAAGTCCTGGGCAAAATCGGCGAATTCGGGGGTCGCCAGAATCTGGATTCGCACCGGGCTGAACCTAGTTGAGCGCCTGTGCGGAGCCATTAGCTAACCGCCCCAACAGCAGAGTCTCAGCGAGCACTGCCCCTTGCAAATCAGCTAAATCTTGGGATTCGTTTTCCGAGTGGGCGTTGGTGTAGGGATCCTCTACCCCGGTCACGAGGACTTCGGCAGCGGGAAAAAAATCCTGGAAAGTGGCAATGAATGGAATCGAGCCGCCTTGACCGATATTGACACTCTTGACCCCAAACGCATCGGTCAGGGCTCCGTGCATCAAAGCCAGCACCGGAGAATCCAGGTTGGCGGCATAGGCCGGACCGGCTTCCAGGCACTCCACGCTAACTTCGGCTCCGAAAGGAGCGTTGGCGACCAGGTAATCCGACAGCGCTTGAGCTGCCTTTTGAGGGTCCTGACCGGGGGCAATCCGCATAGAAATGCGGGCTTTCGCCTGCGGGATAATCGTATTCGAGCTGGCCGCGACGCTGGGCGCGTCAATCCCGATGACGCTGATAGCCGGCTGGGTCCACAGGCGGGAGGCAAGGTCACCAGTTCCCGTCAGTTCCAGCCCCGCCACAGCACCCATTTGTTTCCGCAAGTCATCTTCTGGGTAGTCCACGTCCGCCACCGTATTCGTCACCAATCCCGGAACCGCCACACTGCCCTTGTGATCGTGCAAAGTAGCGATGAGCCGGCACAGGCAGGTCAGGGCATCTAAGGTGACCCCGCCGAAAGCCCCGGAATGCACGGCGTGGTCCAAAGTCTTGACGCTCACGTCTACGCTCAACACGCCGCGCAGGCCGGTGGTCAGGGCTGGTTGGTGCACGTCCCAGTTTCCGGAATCCGTCACAATGATGACATCAGCTTGCAAGAATTCCCGATTCTGTTCCAGGAAGGCGGTAAAGGTTGGAGAGCCGACTTCCTCCTCGCCTTCGATAAAGATTTTCACGTTGACGGGTAGTTCATCGCCCCACGCCCGCAGCATTCCCAAGTGGGTGGCCACCCCGGCTCCATCATCGCTGGCACCGCGGCCATAGAGACGGCCGTCGCGCTCCACCGGCTCAAACGGATCCGAATCCCACTTATCCAAGTCCCCGGTGGGCTGCACATCGTGGTGTGCATAGAGCAGCACGGTAGGAGCGCCAGCTGGTCCGGACTTTTCAGCCAAAATTGCAGGACGAGAAACCAAACCGGTTTTCGAATCGGTCACGGTCACAATGCGCGCCGTGGCTCCAGCTGCCTCCAGGTTCTTCACAATGTATTCCGCGCTGGCCTGCATATCCGAGGCATGTTTCGGCAGAGAGGACACCGCGGGAATCCGCACCAAGCCTTTCAAGAACTCGACTACATTGTTGAAATCGGCAGTTGCGCGTTCACGCAAGGTTACTTCCTCCACCGCATTTTCCTTTCCCTATTTTTGTTTGCCGGTCACTTTGCCGGTTTTCCAACATAAAAAATCTGTGGCATGATTTGCCTATCATGAGTCTATTAAAAAAGCAGCAGCCAAGCGAAGCTGAAAACACGGGCGAATCGAAAACCACCACCAACCCACGCCAAAAGAAGGGGCCCACCCCTTCTCGTAAACAGCAGGAAGCCCGCAACTACCAGGGACTGCTGGGGGTTGACAAGAAGGTCGCGAAAGAGCGGGCGCGCGCGGAATCACGCCGCCGCTACGAACGCGAACAGGAAGGTTTGCGCACGGGGCGTGAAGATTTGCTGCCTTATCAACATCGTGGCCAGGCTCGCCGGATGACCCGGGACTATATTGACGGACGTTACAGTTTCGCTGAATTCATGATTGTGACGATGCTGGCGCTCATGGCCCTCAGCTTGATTGCTGTTTCCATTTTGAACCGGCAAGACTCGGATTTGGCTCAAAAAGTCAATACCTGGACTTTGATTGGCTCTTACGCTGTCTTGATTCTGGGTATGTTAGATGCCGGTTTTATCGCGGGACAAGCCCGGCGGAAGGTGGTGAAGCGTCTGGGTGCGGACAACGTGCCGCGCGGTTTACGCTGGTATGCCTTTACGCGCGCCATCATGATTCGCCGGTGGCGCAGCCCGAAGCCTCAGGTGGGGCGCGGCAAGTCCGCTAAACAGCAGCGAAATTCCTGATAAACGCGCTGTTCTATTGTTAAATCAGCGTAAATTCAGCGTTTACCGCTCGTTAAGAGTCGCGGTCAAGGCCCTATAACTTATAGACTGGGCATCATGGATACACGTTATTTAGGTAACTCTGGACTTAAGATTTCTTCGCTAATTCTCGGAAACTGGCTCACTCACGGAGCCCAAATAGAAGACAAAACTGCGGAAAAAATCGTTCGGACCGCCCTGGAGAACGGAATTTTTACATTTGATACCGCTGATGTTTACGCCAACGGCGATGCCGAAAAAGTCTTGGGGAGGGCTTTGCGGGACGTGGATCGTCAGGATTTGGTGCTGATGTCCAAGGTTTATTGGCCGGTTAAGGGCTTCGGACCGAACGATGCCGGGCTGTCCCGCAAACATATTTTTGAATCTTGCCACAACTCTTTGAAGCGGTTGCGCACCGATTACCTGGATGTCTATCAGGCGCATCGTTTCGATTATGAAACCCCACTGGAAGAAACCATGCTGGCTTTTGCCGACCTGGTGCGGGCCGGAAAGATTCTCTACGTTGGGGTTTCCGAGTGGTATCCAGACCAGATTCGCGACGCGGCGCATCTGGCCCGTGAGCTAAAGATTCCCTTGGTCTCTAATCAGGCTGAATACTCTATGCTGTGGCGAGTCGTCGAGGACGGGGTCGTCGAGTCTTGTGAACACAACGGCATGGGACACCTGTGCTTTTCTCCTTTGGCACAAGGGGTGTTGACCGGGAAGTACCGTCCGGGGGAAACTCCTAAAGAAAAAACGCGCGCGGCCAGCAAAGTTGGCGCCAAGTTTATGCACCGCTGGATGCAGGACGACCTGCTGGCCGCGGTGCAGGGATTGCGCCGGGTCGCGGAAGAAGCCGGGTGTCGTATGAATCAGCTGGCTTTGGCCTGGCTACTGGCTCGCCCCAACGTTTCCGGAGTCATTATCGGCGCTTCCAAAGCGTCTCAGATTGAGGACAATTTGGGAGCTCTGGACGTGACTATTGACGACCATTTGAATGCTCTCATCGACGATGTGCTGGGGGATTTTGTGGTTCATACGCAGCCCGATGATTATCCCAAGTCTCCGTTGAAGCGTCCCTAGCGCGGTTCCTCTCCCGTCCCGACTAGACTTGCCTTTATGTACAAGTTTGTGTTTCGTCACCTTTTCGTGAAGCTCGATGCTGAATGGGTGCATCGTCGCGCTATCGACTGGCTAGCATTTTGGGGACGTTTTGGCCTGGCACGCCAGGCAGTTTCCCGGATAGTGCGGCGCGGGGAACCGAGTTTTACCTGGCCCCTGCCCCGGACTAATTTTGACCCCGACCTTTCGGGAATCGAATTCCGCACTTACGGCCCTCTCGGCTTGGCGGCAGGCATGGACAAAGAAGCCCGCGCGGTCGCCATGTGGGACGCGCTGGGCTTTGGTTTTATGGAAATCGGCACCATCACTCCCCTGCCACAGCCCGGCAACAACCGTCCTCGCTTGTGGCGTATCCCGCAACAACGCGCCCTGCGCAACGCGATGGGCTTCAACAACGAAGGCGCCCGAGTGGCAGCTCGCCGGTTACGGCGCTGGCGAACCGAATACGGTGAACGAATCATCATCGGAGCCAATATCGGGAAGAACAAGGTCACTCCCCCCGAAAAAGCCCCGGCAGATTACCGTAAAGTCACGCGGGTATTGGCTGCCCTGGTAGATTTCCTGGTCATCAACGTATCCTCGCCAAACACCCCCGGATTACGTGACCTACAGGCAGTTTCCTCCCTGCGCCCCATCGTCAAAGCGGTGCAACGCGAACTGGAGTTCCAAGAATTATCCGAGCTGCCCGTGTTTGTAAAAATTGCCCCGGATCTGGCCGATGAGGACATCGTTGCGGTAGCGCGGCTGGCTATGGATGAGGGCTTGGCTGGGGTGGTGGCGACCAACACGACCATCAAGCACGATTTGGGTGCCGGCGGAGTATCTGGCGCGCCGCTGCGAAACCGCGCCCTGGAGGTCGTGAAGGTGCTGCGAGCAAACCTGAGCCGGGAGAAAACCATTATCGGGGTCGGTGGCATCTCGACCCTTGATGATGCCCGCGCTATGCTGGCTGCCGGCGCGAACCTCATCGAGGGGTTTTCCGCGTTCATCTATGAAGGCCCCGGCTGGCCGGCACAATTGAATCGGGAGCTAACCCACAGTTAGCTTTCGACCAGCTTAAGACATCCTGCTTGCCTCGCGTTGAGCCTAACTAATCCCACCAGAACCGCCACAGCTGCCGATTCAGGTACCTGTTATGAAAGACACTGACTTCATCGGGACAGGCGTCCTCACCCAACTCAAAGCGCTTCAGTCCGGCATAAGCCGCGTGCGGATCCTCATCGTCGGGACTGAGCCCCAACAGGTGCGGGGACACAAATATAGTATCTATGCTCAAACGCTCATCAAAGCGCTGGGGACCGATCATGTATCCGGAAAAGAAGGCTTCACCGGGATGTTTAACGACGAACTGCAGCAAATCCTCCACCCGAGGTGCATAGTTTTGCCGCTCGTCCAATGCGTTGGGCGGTATCACTTTCAACAGTTGGGTGGCTAACCACTCATCCCCGTCCGAGTACGGCAGATAGTCAACCATTTCCTCTACATCCACGTCAGGATATTCACGAGCCATATCGAACCACATCCAGTCCGAATACGGCAGAGTCAGGGTGGTGACCCCCTCCAGCACCGTCCAGCCTCGCGGCCCATAAATGCCCGGATCCAGCTGAGGATTGCCGATTAGTCCCCGCAAACTTTCTAAAGACATGGTTTTTGCTAAGTTACAGCGCTCGCAATCGCAGCTGACGTCATGATGCGGCACTTCCTGAGCCCTCCAATTCCGCAGTTCTTGCATAATTTCCAAAGTCGCCATAGATATTCCTTTCTGTTTTCCCCCAAGACCCGGTTGGCGCCGTTCCTTCTTAGTTTTCAGTGTTCTCACAACCAGGGCGGGTGTCGAAATAAGTTTTTCTTACCTGTGGAAAACCCCGATTTCGCCCCCCTTGTGGAAAACTCTGTAAATCCGCTTGTTTTCGGTCTAAAGTTGGGAATTTTGGGGATTAAAAGGCACAATTAAGCGTGCTGATTGACCTGGATTCCCTCACCGCCTACCCGGAATATCTCAATGACTACACCCAGTTAAAAGACGTAAATCTGCGCCGCAGTTTGGAAGCGGAACAGGGGCTGTTCATGGCGGAATCGAACGAAGTCATCGGCCGAGCTCTGCGCGCCGGATATACCCCGCGCTCCGTGCTTTTAGCCCCGCATTGGTTGGATTTCATCCGTCCGCTCCTGGCCGCCAGTCCCGCCACCGGATTTGCGGACGACGGCGGACCCATTCCGGTGTTTGTGGCCCCGGAAGCCCTCTTGGAGCGCCTGGTGGGTTTCCATCTGCACCGCGGGGCGATAGCGGCCATGCAACGCAAACCGGCCCTGGATCCGCGTGAAATCCTGAACCGTTCGTCCCGAGTCTTAATCTTGGAAGATTTGGTCGATCACACGAATGTGGGAGCAGCGGTGCGCAGTGCCGCGGCCTGCGGCTACGACGCCATCATGGTCACGCCCTCGTGCGCTGACCCGCTGTATCGCCGGGCGGTACGGGTTTCGATGGGCACGATTTTTCAAGTGCCTTGGACCCGGTTGGAGCGCTGGCCCGACCCGGCGTTATTTCACGAGTCTGGTTTTGAACTGGTCGCGCTGGCGCTGCGCGAGGACTCTCAGGACTTGCGAGATTACGCAGCGGAACTGGCCACTGACCCGACTCGAAAGGTGGCTTTCATTGCAGGAGCTGAACGGGATGGATTGAAACCGCGGACGATTGCCCGCGCCGATAAAGTGGTGCGCATCGCGATGGCTCACGGGGTCGATTCCCTGAATGTGGCCGGGGCTATCGCTATCGCCTGCTGGGCGACGGCCGCGAAACCGCCTGTAAACGGCTCATCACCAACCGAAACTTGGGATCGCTAGGCGAGCAACCGCCGCAGCCAGGCCAAAGTGTCCGCGGGACCGCTCACCGCCTGACACGGTACCCCGGTCGCCAGTACCGGATAATCGTTGCCCCGCTCGTCGAGACGATCCCCCAAGAACACGAGGTTGAGCGGGGTGTATCCGGTCGATTCCAGCAGGGAGCGGATGCCGTAAGCTTTATCCACTCCGCGTGCCGTGACGTCCACCGAGGTAGCCCCGCCGCTGCGCACCTCCAGCTGGGGCAACTGCTTTCCCAGCGCCTGCACCAACGCGGCTTTCTTCGAGCCGTCGGGGTCCCAGGCTCGTTTTGCCGCGAGGGGCGCTTGCTGACCCAAGGCGGAAAAGGTCACCTGGGTGCCGCGGTCCTCGATGATGTTTCCCCACGGTGAGGATTCCCAAAAGCCAAGTTCACGAGCAGTTGTTTCGATAGTTTCAACAGTCTGTCGCCGCAGGTAATCCGCGAGGTCTCGACGGTAGACGCGCACCAATTCTTCCGGTCCCCTGCCCGGTTCCATCCGGTAATACTGGGTGCCGCAGGTGGGCAGCAGATGCAGCGTGTGCTTTGGAGCCGGCTGGTCGACGAGTCGGGAAAGAACCTGGGTTTGGAACTGAGAGAGCTGGCCGCCGGAAATTATGGCTGCTTCGTAGCTGTTCAGCAGTCTGGCCAGGGTCGCCGCCATTTCGGTGTCAAGGGGCATTTTTGAGGCTGCCAGCGTATCGTCCAGATCGAAAGCGACCAGACGCAGGGCTTCAGAGGGGGTAACGTGCAAGCTCACGGGCAATCCTGAACAGAGGGCTAAACCGTAAACCGAGCCATCCGCTCGTCCAAGGTAGAGACGGCGTCTTGCACCACGCTCATGTGTTCTTGGAACTGCTCAGATTCAGTATGGGCACTATGGGAGAGGGACGCTAAGGATTGCGAATGAGTGAACAGTTCGTCAGAAAACGAACGCACCTCGTCGATGCCAGTATTAGCTTTGGACAAAGCGGCTTCTTGACGGTTCACGTCCTGGGTGACGGCCTGTTGAGAGGCACTCAACGCCTCCAGCTGGGTCAACAGAGATTCGATGCGCTGTACCCCGTCTATCGCTTGGGTCTGGAGCTGGGCGACCTGGCTGAGAACCTCACCGGTGGTTTGGGCAGTTTGCGAAGCCAAATCTTTGGCCTGGTTGGCGACCACGGCGAAACCTCGCCCGGCTTCCGCGCTGCGGGCAGCCTCGATGGTGGCGTTCAGTGCCAGCATATTGGTTTGTTCCGAGATAACAGAAATATCCGTCATCAAAGCCATAATGTTTTCCACCGAGGTTTTCAGCTCGGTGACTGCGGCGTTCAGATTGCGTGCGGCCGTGATACCTTCGGAACGCAGAATTTCGTTGCTGGAGGCAATTTCGGACAAATTGGCGATGTCTCCCGCTACCGCGGTGCCGTTGTCCGTCAGAGTTTGCGCCGTCTGTCCCAGTTCTGTCCCGGTTTCAGACAATCGGTTACTGCTCTCTAAGACCCGGTCGTTGCCCGTTTTGACGATTTTGGCCTGGCTGCCGGCAAGCGCGGCAAAGTTCCGCAGTCCGTCTACCCCGCTGCGCAGATTGACCACCAGGGAGGACAGCGATGCCATCGCTTCGTTGACTGCCTGGGACAAATCCGCAATTTCGTCTTTGGTATAGATTTCGGCACGTTTCGTAAAATTGCCCGCCGCGCAGTCCGCTAGGGTCAGGGATACAGCTTTCACCGAGCGGCGGATTCGGGCCCGCATGGTAAAACCAATGACCGTCCCCAGGATGGCCAAAATCACTATCAAAATGACTTGGATGATGATTTGGGTGAAAATTTCACGCTGCTGGACCTGGGGCTGACCTCCCAGAGAGAGGATTCGCTTCAACCCCACCAGCAGTAACACCACAGAAAGCGCCGAAAACCCAAAACTCAAGAACGCGGTGAACCGGAATTGCCCCGCGATGGAGATCAGCTTTTGTTTCATGACTGTTCCACCGATTCCTCTGGGCTTTCCGGATTGCGTTCCCCCGCGTCCTCAATCATCTGGAGGTTGTGAATCATGGTGCGGGTGGAAGAAATAATTTCCTCCACTTTGTCGGATCCGAAGTCGATGTTTTGCAAACTGGTCTGAGACTGGGTGGCGGCCTCGGTGATAGTCTCGATTTCCTCGCTCAAGGCCTGAGCCTGGGCAAGTGCTCCCGCACAGGCTGCCTCCATCGAGGCCACGACCGCGGCCTGGTCAGCCACGGCTTGGGCGGAAACCTGCTGAGAATCGTTGATTTGGTTCAATTTTTCGGTGACGTCGGCAGTCACCCCCACCGCCCGATTGCAACGTTCCTGGATCTCTGTAGAAGCCTGGGTAACCGCCGCCGCCGCGATGCTGGTTTGCACCGCAAGTTCTTTAATCTGTCCGGCCACGACCGCGAAACCGGCCCCGATTTCCCCGGCTTTCGCCGATTCAATGGTGGCATTCAAAGCTAACAGGCTGGTTCGTTCCGCGATTTGGGCAATCTGATCCACAGAAACAGAAATTTCTTGACTGTGGGATTGAAAATCTTGAATAATTTGTGAAATTTCCGCCAAGTCCTGCACTTCGCTGTGCCCAATTGCTAGGGCTTCCTCAGTGTGGCGGGCAATGTCACTTCGGGAGGAGGAAATCTCGGCAGCGGCATCAGCCAGTTCCGCTGCCGACTGGGTGAGCATCTGAGCTTGGGGCGTGACCGTATCGACTTCCTGGCCGACCTTGCCACCGGCCTCACCCAAGACGCCAACCGCACTGTGCAATCCGGTTTGTTCCTCAGAAACCTGACGGTACACGCTGCGAGTTTCATTCATCAGCTGACTGAGAGCTAAACGAGTTTCATTCATCACCCGCGCCAAATCGGACAGCTCGTCATTAGTCACTCCCCGCGCTGCCACCGTAAAATCTCCTGCCGCTATCGCCTGGGCACTGCTCCGCACCGAGCTGGCAGCATCGGTAATGGAACGGGAAATGAATCTGATGAGCGCCCACGCCCCCGCGGCTCCGGCCACTCCCACGACGATCAGCGCTCCCACCACCACGGGCAGGTTAACGCTGAGCGCACCTTGAGAACTGCTGGCGACCCGCCCTAACAGGCGAAGCAAAACCACCAGAGAAACTAAAAAAATCAAGCCCGGAGTCAGTAACACGGCTACCCCGCTGACCAGGTTTTTCGCTAAAAGGTTAAACCTGATTCCGCGCAGACGCAGCTCGTTCGGGTTATCGGACATGCGTTAATTCTTACCAGAATTCGCGGAATTGTTCAGAAATGCCACGAGGTTTTCCGCTGTTTTCAAGCCAAAACCGGGGACTTGGGCAATCTCGGAGGCGCTGGCCTCACGCAAACGCTTGACCGACCCGAAATGTTTGAGCAACGCCTTCTGACGGGCGGGACCGACTCCTGGAGCCGCATCCAGAATTGAACGAGTCATAGCCTGGGCGCGTTTCTTGCGATGCGCGCTGATGGCAAAACGGTGTGATTCATCACGCAAATACTGCAGCAAATACAGGGCTTCGGAGGTACGCGGAAAAATGACCGGAAAGTCATCATCTACCCGCCAGACTTCCTCCAAGCGTTTGGCCAGCCCGATGACCGGAATGTCCCACACCCCGACCTCATCCATCGCCGCCCGGGCGGCATGAACTTGGGGCAGCGCCCCGTCCACCACAACCAAATCGGGACGGTAGGAAAACCGCCGCGGTTCTTTTTCTGTTCCCAAGGGGGGTATGGCGCCAGATTGTGCCGTCTGGGTGGAAGGGTTTTTCGTTTCGACAAGGGCCGTGCCGCTCGCTGAAGTTGTTGCGGTAGGCTCGGGCAGCGCCGCGCCCGAGCCGTTTTCCTCTTGGATGAGGCGTTCAAAGCGCCTACGCAGCACCTCGTTCATGGCGGTCGTATCGTCGGGGGTGCCCGTGCCGTCAGCGCCTCGAATCGAAAACTTCCGGTAGGCATTTTTACGGGGAGCGCCGTCCTCGAACACCACCATGGAAGCCATCTGAAATGTGCCTTGTGTGTGGGAAATGTCGTAACACTCAATGCGCAACGGCGGATCGATGTCGAGCAGGCGTCCCAGCTCATTCAAGGCCACGTTCCGCTGCGTCAAATCCCGAGCTCGCCGGGTCTTGTACAGACGCAGCCCCTCCACCGCATTGAGCTGCACCCGGGACAGGGCTTCGCGTTTCGCCCCGCGCTGCGGAACCCGAATACTCACCTGGGAGCCCCGCAACTCACTCAACCAGCGCTGCAACACGTCCACATCTGTTGGGGAAACGGAAACCAAAATCTCCTTGGGAATGACGGAAGTATCAAAATGAGCCATATCGTTGGCGGAACTGGGGCCGACTCGCCGCGGCCGCGCGCCGCCTCCCTCACGAGCGAGGTCTGCCGCCACTTCTCCATAGATTTGCTCCAAAGCCCGCGCCATCAGGGAGGGTTCGTCCAGGTCCTCTTCCCGCGCGCTCACCCAGCCGCGCTGCCCGCGAATCCGCCCCGCCCGCACATAAAATACCTGGACGGAAACCTGGAGTTCATCGGCCTCAAGGGCGAATAAATCCGCGTCCGTGTCGTCGCTGAGCACCGCAGCATTTTTTTCCAAAACCTTACGCAGCGCCTCCAGCTGGTCCCGTTTCCGCGCCGCGTCCTCGAAACGATAAGACTTGGCATCGTCCCACATGGCAGTCTCGATTTCGCGCAAGAACCCGGCGTCGCGCCCGCTCATGAAGTCGCAGACTTTTTCCGCCAGTTCACGGTGCTGCGCGGCGCTGACGCGGCCGATACACGGCGCGGCACAACGTCCGATATAACCCAGCAAACACGCGCGGTTAGCGGCTTGGGCTCGGGCAAACACTCCATCAGAGCAGGTCCGCACGGGAAACACGCTTTGCAGCAGCTCCAGGGTTTGACGAATCGCCCACACCGCCGTGTAGGGCCCGAAATAGCGCACTCCGCGTTGATGCGCGGTACGCAGCACTCCCATGCGCGGATATTCCTGGTTCATCGTCACCGCGAAGTACGGGTAGGACTTATCGTCCTTAAACATCACGTTGAACTGGGGGTCGTGTTCCTTAATCCAGGTGTATTCCAAGGTCAAAGCCTCAACCTCGGAGCCAACCACCACCCAGGACACCGACGCGGCGCTGGCGACCATTTTCGCGGTGCGCGGATGCAGACGCGCGGGGTCTACGAAGTAAGACGTCAGCCGATTGCGCAGATTTTTGGCTTTACCCACATAGATGACCCGGTCGCGGGCGTCGCGCCACCGGTACACCCCCGGTTGCGTAGGAATCTCGGAGGCCTGGGGAAAATCTGGCGCTTTCATAGGAACCTAACGTCACCGCAAACGGGGTTACCCCCCTTGTGAACCGGGCTCAAAGCGGCATGACCGGCGGCATTCATGATTCCAGCATTTCGGGATTCAACCCGGATTCGGTGTCGGGGATTCCCAGCTCCTCCGCCCGTTTATCAGCCATGGCTAACAGGCGGCGGATTCGGCCCGCCACCGCGTCTTTCGTCAGCTGCGGTTCGCTGAGCTGGCCGAGTTCTTCCAGCGAAGCCTGCTTGTATTCCAGACGCAGCCGCCCCGCAGAAATGAGGTGCGGGGGAATGTCGTCCCCCAGGATTTCAAAAGCCCGACGCACGCGTGCCCCCGCCAACACGGCAGCCCGGGTGGACCGGCGCATATTGGCATCATCAAAATTCGCCAACCGGTTGACTTCCCCGCGTTTCTCGCGCCTTTCGCGTTTATCTGTCCACTCACGCAAAGCCGCTGATGCGCCCATCTGAGTCAGCAAAGCCCTAATAGAGTCATTTTCCCGCACGGCTACCCGAGATAGTTGACGCACCTCTCGTGACTTGGCGTTCGCCCCCATACGCCGAGCCATGCCCACCAAGGCGAGAGCCGCTTCGGGACCGGGTGCCGTCACTTCCAGCGCCGAAGACCGCGTTGGTTCTGTCAGCGACCCGCGAGCCAGGAAGGCTCCGCGCCACGCGGCCACGCAGCCGGATAGGGGCCCGGACACGATTTCCGGGGCCAGCCCCCGCACCGGACGGCCCTGTTTGTCCAACAGCCCAGTTTCTTTCGCCAGTTTTTCTGCCCCCGGCACCACCCGCACCACGTAGCGATCCGCTTTACGGATTCCGGTTCCGCTGACCACCACCACGGAGGAGGCCGTGTGGTACAGGCTCCGCAAAGCGTGCTGCAGCCGTTTCGCGCAATCCGGGTGATCCAGTTCCGCCTCCACCACTATGGAGCCTGCCACCAGGTGGATTCCCCCCGCAAACCGCAGCAACGCAGACATTTCAGCGCGAAAATCAGCTCGCGATTCGACGCGAACCCCCACGAGTTCGTCTTTCGCGACTGCTGTCAGGGACATAGTGTAACTTCCTCCTGGTTGTGAAAAACCGGCACGGTTGAGAGCCGGTTAGTGAGTTCAATCACTATTCTAGCTAATGATTGTCGAGCTCTTCGATACTGGACAAATCTCCCCAGTTTCCGCTCATGGCGTCCCTGAAGGCGGCCGCTAACCGCAAGAAATCGTGACGCGCGGTGCCGTCTCCGACCGAAATTTGACGCAACATGACCTGACAACCCAGGTCGTTAGCGGCATTTTGCAAGTCGTCAATATCCGTCACCGAAACGGGGTCGCCAATCACCACCGACAGCCGCAGCTCAGGAACTATCTGATGTAAAACCCGCAGATGATCGGGCAGAGTCAGGTCTTGCGTCTCTCCGCGTTGACGGCTGAGGTTCAACACCAGGGCCTTGCGTGCCGGCGAGCGCACCAGTGCTTCCCTTAAATCCGCAATCAGCAGGTGCGGCATCACCGAGGTGTACCAGGAGCCCGGACCCAACACGACCCAATCCGCGCTTGCGACCGCCTGCAAGACTTGGGGAGTAACCGGAGCGTCGGGAGGATCCAAGCGGATTCCCCGCACCACCCCCGGTGCTTTCGCAATCTTGGATTGACCGCGTATCGTTTGAATCCGGCCGTCAACTTCCAGGTCAGCTTCGATAGCCATGGGGACAGTGGACATCGGCAAAACCCGACCTTGCGCATCCAGCAGCCGGGTCATCCATTCCAGACCCGCGACCGGGTCATCCAGGATCTGCCACAAACCGGCCAGCAACAGGTTACCCAGGTTGTGTCCGTTCATTTCCCCGTTCGATTTAAACCGAAACTGCAAAATATCACGCCAGGTCAGACCCCAATCTGATTCATCACACAAGGCCGCCAGCGCCATGCGCAAGTCCCCCGGCGGCAGCAGGTCGAACTCTTGACGCAAACGTCCGCTGGAACCTCCGTCATCGGCCACGGTAACGACCGCCGTGAGGTCCGTGGTGAGGTGGCGCAAAGCCGAAAGGGTGGCGTACAGCCCGTGTCCTCCACCAAAAGCCACCACTTTCGGGCCGGTCGCGCGCCCCGGCCACACGGAATCTTGGGGAGGCTCAAAATAATGTCCTTGTGAATCCATATCTGTAACACCCCCGAATTATTCCTTGCCGATATCACGATGAACGGTGCGTACTTGGAAACCTTTAGATCGCAGCAGGTTGGACAGGCGTTCAGCCATCGCCACCGAACGATGCTGCCCCCCGGTACACCCCACGGCAATCGTCACAAATGGCTTTAACTCGTGCAGGTAGCCGTTCAGTACCGGCGCCAAAGTGTCAACGTAGTTCTGGGCGAACTCGCTGGCCCCGGGCTGGCTTAATACGTATTTCGCCACTGCCTCATCCCGGCCGGTCAGGTGTCGCAACTCCGTCACCCAGTAAGGATTGGGGAAAAATCTCACATCGACCACGTGATCGGCATCCATGGGCAGACCGTATTTGAACCCGAAACTCATCACCGTCACATTCAATCCATTTATGGCCTCCCCGGACACGAGTTCGCGGATTCGCCTAGCCAAGTCGTGGACATTCATGTGGGTCGTGTCCACATAGATGTTGGCGCGGTCGCGGATGGGCCCGAGCAGCTCCCGTTCCGAGGCAATCCCGTCCATAATCCGCCCTTCGCCCTGCAAGGGATGGGGGCGGCGCACCTGCTCGTAGCGGCGCACCAACACCGCGTCGGAACAATCGAGGAATAAAACTTGCAGGTCGACCTGGGCTTCCCGCAATGCATCCAGAGTGGACATGAATTCTGAAAAGAAACTGCGCGAACGCACGTCAACCACCACTGCTAGGCGGTGCACGCCTTCGCCTCCGGGGGTCATCATCCGCGCCAGAGGACCGAGCATCCGGGGAGGCAGATTGTCCACCACATACCAGTTCAAATCCTCCAAGACCTGAGCGGTTTGGCTGCGTCCGGCCCCGCTCATGCCGGTGATAATCAGCATCTGGGCGCGTTCGCTGACGTCTCGCACGGATTGGGCATCCAGTTCAGGAATGCCCGACGGTACAGTTGGGGTGGGGTCTTCACTCATGTTTCCAGCTTATCGAGTTGATGGAGGGAAGTTCAGGCTTTGCGTAAGCCCAAATCTAAAGCCCTTCCGCCTCGTCCATCCACTGTGCCTCAAGTTGTTCGACCCGGCCGCGGGCGGTTTGCAGCTCTTTGGCCAATTCCGCCAGTTTTTCGTAGTCGGCGGGGTTCGTCTCAGCCAGCTGCGATTCAATCTGGGCTGCCTGTGCGCTGGCCTTGTCAAGCTTACGTTCCACGGATTGCAGACGTTTTTGGGTTTCGTAATCGGCTTTGGAACTAGTTTTCCCGTTCTCAAGGTTCCCCCGCGGGGCTGACGACTCGTCCGACTTGGGTCGGCTGGCTTGCCGCGCCTGTTCGGCCAACTCCAAGTATTCGTCCACGCCTCCGGGAAGGTGGCGCAGACCGTGGTCAATGACGGCATACTGGTTATCGGTAATCCGTTCAATGAGGTAGCGATCGTGGGAGACGACCAGCAACGTTCCCGGCCAGGCGTCCAATACGTCTTCCAAAGCAGTTAACGTATCGGTATCAATATCGTTGGTGGGCTCGTCCAAAATCATCACATTCGGTTCTTCCAGCAGCAACAGCAGAATCTGCAGACGCCGTTTCTGTCCCCCGCTCAACGCCCCTACCTTGGCTTGCAGCTGGGAGGAGTTGAACCCCAAACGTTCCAGCATCTGAGCGGGGCTCAGTTCCTTGCCTTCCACCTCAAAAGAGCCTTTGAGCTTGCCCAACACCTGGTAGACACGGTAATCCGCAATCTCGCGCAGCGCCCGAAATTCCTGGTCCAGGATGCCGATTTGCACCGTCTTGCCTTCGCGGCGTCGCCCCCGAGTCGGGGTAAGGTCCCCCGCCAGCAAACCCAGCAGGGTCGACTTTCCGGCTCCGTTGGCGCCCAAGATTCCGGCGCGCTCCCCTGGCGCCACCCGCCACGTGACATCACGTAAAACCGGAGGGGAATCCCCTTGTGCGCCATAGGAAAAATCCACATCCACCAGATCCACAACGATTTTCCCGAGTCTTCCGGTAGCCAGCTTCACCAGCTGCACCGTGTCGCGCACCGGCGGAACATCCTCAATGAGCGCGTTGGCGGCGTCGATGCGAAACTTCGGTTTGGAAGTTCGCGCCGGGGCTCCGCGCCGCAGCCAAGCCAGTTCTTTGCGTAACAGATTTTGGCGTTTTTCGGCGGCGAGAGCGGCCTGCCGGTCACGTTCCACGCGAGCCAAAATATAGGCCGCATACCCCCCTTCAAAAGGTTCCACCATGCCGTCGTGGACTTCCCAAGTATCACGCGACACCGCATCGAGGAACCATCGGTCGTGGGTCACCACCAACAGGGCACCCTCCCGTGCGGACCAGCGGCGATTGAGGTGCTGCGCCAGCCACGCCACCCCCTCCATATCCAGGTGGTTCGTGGGCTCGTCCAGTCCGATGACGTCCCAATCGCCAATCAGGAGCTTCGCGAGGGCGAGGCGTCGGCGTTGTCCCCCGCTCAGGGCCTCGACCGGCGATTCCCACGCGATTGCGGGCAACAGCCCCTCCAGCACTTCGCGAATCCGCGGGTCGCTGAGGACTTCGTGGTGTTTGGAGCCTGCCAACAGCACTGTTTCCACCGTGTCACAGCCGCTCAGAGCGTCTTCCTGTCCCAGCAAAGCCACCCGCAGCCCGTTGCGCCGGGTGACGAGCCCGGAATGCGGCTGCTGGGTTCCGAACAGCACCCGCAGCAGCGTTGATTTGCCGTCTCCGTTGCGCCCGACAATCCCGATACGGTCCCCGGCGCTTACCCCGACCGTGACGTCGTCCAGCAGGAGCTTGTCCGGATACTCCACGTGCAGGTTTTGCCCGCCCAGAAGGTTACCCAAGACGCCTCACTCCAAAAACTGTCGGCAGACCCCCGGTGGACCGGGCGAACTGCGGAAAAATCCGGGAACTACCCTTGTGAAACCACAATATCGGCATCCGCCGAATCCGTATTGATAACCCCGGTAGAGGCCGCCCGGCGGTGGCGGCGTCGCGGTGCGGTACCCTCCGTAGGAGCGTCTGAACCTGTGATTTCCAGGCGTGTTTGCGCCCCATCCAGAGCAGGTTTCTCACTGGCCTTTTCCAAGGAGGGCTTTTCCTGCGGTGTCGTCAATAGCTTCGGTTCCCGAGTTTTGGACGAACGCGATTGCTCGGGGGCGGGCGGCTCGTGTTCCTCGGAGGAGTGAGCGGCGGTAGCGATAGCCGCCATAGTTTGACGCACTTCCGGGTTCGTTTCCTTCACGGATTTCGCACGGGATCGACCACGCTTCGAACTGGCCGAAGACGTGGATGCACGCCGAGGCGCGGTCGGACGGGACACCACGTCTTCCGGGGCCTGACCGTTGTTCTCGACAGGCACATCGTGAACGATGAAGCCGCGTCCATCACAGCATTCACACTGGGTCGAAAATGCCTCTACCAGCCCCTGACCGACCCGTTTGCGGGTCATCTGAATCAGGCCTAGGGAAGTCACTTCGGTGACCTGGTGACGAGTCCGGTCGCGTCCCAGACATTCCACCAGGCGGCGCAACACCAGGTCACGGTTCGATTCAATCACCATGTCGACAAAGTCGATCACCACAATGCCGCCGATGTCGCGCAGCCGCAGCTGGCGCACGATTTCTTCGGCTGCTTCCAAGTTGTTCTTAGTGACGGTTTCTTCCAGAGTTCCCCCCGCGCCGATGTACCGCCCGGTATTAACGTCAATAACCGTCATCGCTTCGGTTCGGTCAATAATCAGGTAACCGCCGCTGGGTAGCCACACCTTGCGTTCAAAGCCTTTCGCGAGCTGTTCGTCAATGCGGTGGGCGGCAAAAATGTCGTCCTCGCCCTCCCAATGCTTCAAGCGGTCTTTTAACTCCGGAGACAGATCGCGCACATATTTAGAAATGGTCTTCCACGCGGTATCGCCCTGAATAGTCAGGGAACGGAAGTCCTCATTAAAAATGTCGCGTACAACTCGCACTGCCAGTTCCGGTTCCCCGTGCAGCAGCACCGGTCCGTTGCGGGTCTTGCGCTGTTTCGTCTCGATTTCTTGCCAGATTCGGGTGAGACGTTCCACATCGGCGCGCAGCTGCGCTTCCGTGGCTCCCTCCGCGGCAGTCCGAACAATAACTCCGTAACCGGCCGGAACCATCGTTTTCAGCAGGGCCTTGAGACGTTTGCGTTCCTCCTCGGGCAACTTGCGCGAGATTCCGGTCATCGCGCCGCTGGGCACCAACACCAAGTGACGACCGGCCAGAGTAATCTGAGACGTCAAACGGGCACCCTTATGACCAATCGGATCCTTTGTGACCTGCACCAAAACCAGGTCACCGGGGTTGAGCGCATCCTCGATACGCCCGGTTTTAGCATTCAAACCGGCAGCGTCCCAGTTCACTTCCCCGGCATAGAGCACGGCGTTGCGTCCCTTACCGATATCGACGAAAGCCGCCTCCATCGAGGACAGGACATTTTGCACCTTACCTAGGTAAACGTTACCCACGGCAGTTTCTTGTGTGTGTCGGGAAACGTAATGTTCAACCAGCAACCCGTCCTCGAGAACGGCAATCTGGTTCAAACCGTCGCGTTCGCGCACGACCATCTCTCGTTTCACGTTTTCTCGACGCGCCAGGAACTCCGCTTCTGTGATCGGAGTCCGTTTGCGGCTTTCCTTACGTCCCGCCTTGCGGCGAATCCGTTTCGCCTCCAACCGAGTGGAACCGTCAAGAGTCTTGACTTCCTCACCTTCTCCACCATCGGAACGAGTCCGGCGCCGCCGCCGGCGGGTTGTGCTGTTTTCATCCTCCGGGGTCGTGTCTTTCTCAGCGGCGGGGGTATTCCCGCTCTCAGACGCATTATTGTGCGCCGGGGTTTTCTTACGGCTAGAGGTTTTCGAACCGGACCGAGAGCTCGACGTCGACTCGCCCTTAGTGGTCGAGGATTTTCTCCGGCTGCGATTTTCCGGCTCAGCGGTGGCACTCTGATTAGAACGAGTATTGCGAGCCGGTTTTTCTTCCGCTGGCGGCGCCGAAGTAAAGGTGGACAGGTCCGGAGCCTGGAACAGCAGGCTAGCAGCCGGCAGAGACACCCCCGCGCTGGGGGCGCTGGCGGCAGACGACGCTTCTGAAGCCGAGAAAGTCGGACTGGGGTCCTTTACCTTCTTTGAGGAAGCATTTACTTTTTGAAAAGTCTCGTCTTTCGTATCTTTAGCGGCGGAGGACCGGGTACGAGTTCGTGCCGTACCGGAATTACGCGATGTTTTCTTTGCAACCGCAGTTTTTTCGGATTCTGTTGTCTTATTCACTTTAAAGCTCCTGCAAGAGACCGGCCAGCAACCAACCGATCTATTTAGTTGTCAGTCATCACCAAACGGTGGAAAGTCTATGAGAGATAAGGGATAGACCGGGCTAATGAAACCGTGAGACTGGGCTCACAAAAGGTTCCGAGTTGCCGACTTGGGCTGCTCAAGACACTCCTATCTCTGTGGAACATCCTATCGCACAGTCGGATTTTTTGCCCAGAAAAACCTCCGATGGGGTGCGAAATGTACAAGTTGGTAAAATTTTAGGGTAGATTTAGGAAGTGGCTCAGGTTCGCTTGGCGATTACGCTATGTGACCACGAAGTAAATCTGTTCCTAAATGCAATTTCTATAAATCTACGGAAAGGCGGAAAAGGTGACCGTCGTCTCAATGGGGCTTGAAGGCCTCGATTTGGCGCGGTGGCAGTTCGGTATCACAACCGTCTACCACTTTATCCTGGTTCCGTTCACCATTGGCATGTCCTTGCTGGTAGCACTGATGGAAACATTGTGGTACCGCACCGGCAAGGAATACTGGCTAAAGGCGACACGGTTCTTTGGAAGGCTGTTTATTGTTAACTTTGCCTTGGGCGTTGCAACCGGTATCGTGCAGGAATTCCAATTCGGCATGGGCTGGTCCGAGTACTCCCGCTTCGTCGGTGATATCTTCGGCGCTCCTCTGGCTTTTGAGGCTCTGCTCTCATTCTTTATGGAGTCCACGTTCCTTGGGGTGTGGATCTTCGGTTGGGGCAAGATCTCCAAGAAAGCTCACGTTGTCGTGTCTTGGCTGGTAATGGTCGGCGTCAACACTTCTATGTTGTGGATTATCGGCGCTAACTCCTGGATGCAGCGCCCGGTTGGTGCGGTCTTTGACCCGGCTACCGGTCGCGCTACCTTGAACGGCGCCGCCGCGTTCTTCCAAGTTGTTACCAACTCCACCATGTGGCTCGCGGTGTTCCACGTGGTAACTTCTTCTATTTTGCTGGCCTCCACCATCGTGGCCGGCATTTCTCTGTGGTGGATGGTTCGCGCCGCCAACGCTGGCGGTATTGGTGACACCGAAGCCCGCGAAGTCTGGCGTCCGATTGCCCGCTGGGGCATGACCATTATGCTGGTTGCTGGCGTTTTGACCATTGCTTCGGGCCACTTGCAGGGCCAGCATCTGGTTTACTACCAGCCGGCCAAGATGGCTGCCGCTGAGGGTCTGTGCGCTGGTGAATCCGGCGCCCTGGCTCTGGTGGCTTTCTCGGACTGCCCGCAGGACATCCAAAAGAACGACGACGGCTCTTGGCCGTTAACCGAAGTCGGTGTCGGCAAGATTCCGGGTCTGCTCGGTTTTGTCGCGCACAATTCGTTCTCCCGTTCCATCGCCGGTATGGCTGACTCCTCCGAGCGCACCCAGACCATGCTAGAGAACGCCGCGGACAAGTACGGCGACAAGGCTCCGAACATCGACACCGCTGGCACTTCTGGGATTAAGGGCGAAACCGGCGTTTACAGCTGGGCTCCTTATTCACCGTCCGTCCTGCTGGTGTTCTGGTCCTTCCGCTTGATGATGGGCCTGGGTCTGTTCTGTGCAGCCTTGGCACTGGTCGGTCTGTACCAGACTCGCGGCGGCAAGGTTTCGACCTCTAAGGGTCTGAAGCGTCTCGCCCTGATTACGCTGCCGATGCCATTCCTGTCGGCGTCCTTCGGCTGGATCATGACCGAGTTCGGTCGTCAGCCGTTCATCGTGTACCCGAACCAGGATGCCTTCGGTTCTGACCTTGCGGTTAAGACAGACGCCGCCGGCGTGTTCATGCTGACTGGCGACGGCTTGTCTGGCGTAGTCAATCCGCTTGAGTTCTTGATTTCGTTGATTCTGTTCACCTTGGTTTACTTGGTGCTCGGTATCATCTGGTTCAAGCTCATGGTCCGTTACTCCAAAGAGGGCATCAACACCCCGGCCTCCGATGGTGGCCCGAACGCTGCCTCTCAAGAGTTGTCGTTCGCTTACTAAGGAGGAAATCAGACAATGACTTTTCTGCAAATCCTTTGGTTTATCCTCGTAGCGGTCCTGTGGGCTGGCTATCTCGTCCTGGAAGGCTACGGCTTGGGCACCGGTATGTTGCTGCGTATCATCGGTAAGACCGATGACGAGCGCGGTCAGATGGTTCGCGCCATCGGCCCGCACTGGGACGGCAACGAAGTGTGGCTGCTCACCGCTGGTGGCGCGACCTTCGCTTCTTCTCCCGAGTGGTACGCCGTGATGTTCTCCGGTATGTACATCGCTTTGTTCCTGGTCCTGCTGTGCTTGATTGGCCGTATCGCGGCTATCGAATGGCGCAACAAGGTGGACACGCTGAAGTGGCGCGGCACCTGGGACACCATCCAAACCATCACGGCTTGGCTGGTTCCGATTCTGCTGGGTGTAGCCTTCGGCAACCTGGTGGCCGGCATGAAGATTATCGTGGCCGATCCCAAGACTCCGTTCACCGAAGTTGGCCCTGAGAACGTTGACATTGCCAATGCTGGCATGTCTCAGGTTCACTCTTTCATCGGTCTGGGCGAATTCCCCTTCAGCCAGCTGGTGAGCTTGCTGATTGGCGGTTCCGGCTTCGCGATTCTCGGCGGTTTGGTGATTGCCTCCCTATCCTTGGTTCAAGGGGCCAACTTCTTGGCTCTCAAGACCGACGGAGCTGTTCAGGAACGCGCGGTCGCGATTGCCCCGAAGTTGGGTCTTATCTCGACCGTCCTGACCGCAGTCTTTGCGGTGTGGGGCACCTTCGCCTTCAAGGGCGCTGGTTTCCTCTTCGCGCTGATCTTCCTGGTTATCGCGGCACTCTGCCTTATTATCAGCCTGCTCTTCGCGTTCAAGGGTGCTTCGGCAAAGGCTTTCACTTTCAATTCCATCGCCATTGCTATGGCTGTGGCTTGGGTGTTCGCCATGCTCTTCCCCAACGTGATGAAGTCCTCGATTGATCCGGCTTATTCGCTGACTATTGCTCAGTCTGCGGCTTCCGCCGGAACCCAGGTTGTGATGACCGTAGCGGCCATCATCCTGGTCCCGATCGTATTGGGTTACACCATCTGGTCTGTCTACATGTTCCGCGCTCGTATCAGCGTGGCTCCTGCAGGCGGCTTGGAGCCCGATAAGATTCGCGAAGGCGCGAACTTCCTGGTTGGCTAAATAAAGCGACGACGGTCTGAAACCGTTACGGGCGGGTCACTACGGTGGCCCGCCCGCACCAGTTTAACCGGGGTTTCGCCCCTCCCGCGTTGTGGAGATTTTCCCTGAAATGTGGAAAGCTGAGGGGGTGAAACCCATGGACCCCCGACTGCTGAAATACGCTAAAACTGCACGCGGATACATTATCTTCATCACTGTTTTTGGTTTTTTCTCGGCAGTTTTCATCATCGCTCAAGACTGGCTCATCTCGAAGGCCGCGACCCCGGTCATCATGGAACACCAGCCCTTGTCTTTCATCCTTCCCACCCTCGGCGTGTTGGTTTTGGTCCTGTTGGGGAGGGGCTTGTCCCTGCTGATTAGGCAGTGGTTTGCACACCGGGCAGCAACGGGCGCCATCAAAGAAATCCGAGAAAAAGTTTTGGCCCACGCCACCAAACTCGGCCCTCGCTGGCAAACTCAGCACGGTCAAGACACCGTGACCACGGTCGTGCGCGCCTTGAAAGACCTCGACGCTTACTTCGTTTTTTTCCTGCCCCAACTTTTGCTCTCGGTGACAGTCACTCCCCTGACCCTGTTGGTGATTGTTTATCTGGACTGGATCAGCGCCATCTTCGTGCTAGCCACCATTCCACTCATCCCCCTGTTCATGATTCTCATCGGGATTTTGACCCAGGAATACTCCGACAAACGCCTAGCTTCCATGAAACGCATGGGCGGTCAACTGGTGGACCTCCTGGCCGGCCTAGCAACCCTGAAATCCTTGGGACGCGAGCAAGACCCCGCCAAGCAGGTGAAACGAGTCGGCTACGAATACTCCCGTTCCACCATGCAAACGTTGCGCGTCGCGTTCATGAGCGGCGGCGCCCTGGAATTCCTGACCACCCTGTGCGTGGCGCTGGTTGCGGTAGAAGTCGGGATTCGCCTGCTGAATAACCAACTCGACCTGTTCACCGGACTGTTGGTCATTATGCTGACTCCAGAGGTCTTTAGCCCGCTGCGCGAAGTCGGCAAACAATTCCACGCTTCCTCCGACGGGGTCACCGCCGCGGAAGCAGCCTTTGCCATCCTTGAGGAACCGCTGCCGAAAACCGGGCACCTCGCGGCTCCTGACCTGACCAAAGCCACCATCCAGCTGCATGACCTAGGCGTGAAAGCTCGTGGTATGTGGGCTCCCGCCAGCCTCACGGCCAGCCTCGAACCGGGAAAAATTTACGCCCTGACCGGCGCCAGCGGTTCCGGGAAAACGACCACCGCTATGAGCCTTCTGGGGCTGCAAACTGTGGATCAGGGCGAGCTGACGGTGAGCGGACCCGCGGGAGACGTACCCCTGTACGACATCGACCCGGCATCGTGGTGGGAACAATGTGCCTGGGTTCCCCAAAACCCGGCTATTCTGCCCGGTACAGTCCTGGAAAACCTGGGCGAGACCGGGGACACCCCCAGCCCCGCCCTGATGGAAGCCAGCCGTATCACCCACTTCGATACGGTGGTGCAGGGATTATCAAAAGGCTGGCTGACCCAGCTTGGCGCTGGCGGCTTGGGTTTGTCAGTCGGTCAGCGGCAACGCTTGGCACTGACCCGCACCCTAACCCAAAAAGCGCAGCTCATCGTGTTGGACGAGCCGACCGCGCACCTGGATGCGAACCTGGAAACCCAGGTCATTGCCGGGATTAAAGCCCTGAAAGCCCAAGGGAAAACGGTGGTCGTCATTGCCCACCGCCAAGCTGTGCTGAATGTTGCCGACGTGTCTATTCCGGTCGAAACCAGAACTTTCACCGCAGCCGAAGCAGAACAGGAAGCCCAGGCGGCAGCCGACGCGAAACCGAAACCGCGGGAACGCAAACGCAAACCAGATGGGCGTGAGGATTTGCCCCCGCTAATTTTGAATCTAGATTTTGCCGATAACGAGGTGCGCGCATGAGCAGCAACAAGTCAACTTTCCCCGCTGAAGTCATGGAATCCTCTGCTGAGTCCTATAGTCCCCCCATGCAAAGCACGGCGTTTATATCGCGCGAAGAGCTGCGCAACCTGCGCCTGACCTATCGGATGATGCGTCTGAATCGCGCCAATATGGCTCTGGCTATCCTCCTGGGCGTCTCGACGTTGGCCTGCGCCATCGGGCTGTCGGTGGTGGCGGCTTGGCTCATTGCCCGTGCCGCCCAGATTGACGCTCTGTGGATGGACTTGGCGGTCGCGGCCGTAGCCGTGCGTTTCTTTGGGATTGGCCGGGCGCTGTTCCGCTATCTGGAACGCCTAGCGTCTCACAAAGTCGCCCTGTTGGGAGTAGCCGATTTGCGGCACACGGTTTACCGGATTCTGGCAGGTCGTCCGGCCAAGAACATCGCGGCCTTGCGGCGCGGGGAAATCCTGGCCCGCACGGGCGGCGACGTCGATTCGGTCGGAGACTTCGTGGTGAAGTCTGTCCTTCCCGGAATGGTTACGGCTATCACCGCCATCGCCACCGTTATTTTGTTCTGGTTCCTGGCTCCCCTAGCGGCGCTCACGCTGCTGATCTGCCTGCTGATGGCCGGAGTGGTAGGGCCTTTGCTGACGATTCGGTCGGCCCGTATCGCCGAGTTGGCTTCCCAGCAGGCTCAGATTGAGCTGACTGCCAGCGCCCAAAACCTCATGATGAACGCCAGCGAACTGGCGGTTTCCGGGCGTCTGCAGGCCGCGCAAGACCACCTCAACCAAGTCGAACAAGTCATTCAACGCCTGAAAGACAAGGCCGCCCGCCCTTCTGCCATCGCCGCTTTTATTGACAATATTTCGATGGGGGCGGCCGTCCTGTGCGGTTTCCTGATTGGCACTCCCCTGGTCGTCAGCGGCCAGCTGTGGGACGTGAACCTGGCGATTCTGGTGCTGGCTCCCCTAGCAGCTTTTGAAGGGACCTCCCAACTGGCTGCCGCCGCGGTACAGCTGGTGTCCTCCGGAGCCGCCGCGACCCGTCTGGTGGATTTGATGGGGGGAGCTGATTATGTCGAGGCCGCCCTGAAGCAGATTTACGCAGCGGACGCCACCCCGAACAGCGATGCCGTCCCGGAGGTGGCAGTCAACGCAGAGGGGCACCGCACGGAGCTCTCGCCCGTCACCGAAGTTGAGGCTCACCTGGTGGCCAAAGACCTGGAGATTGGGTGGCCCGGCGGGCCGATTATTGCCAGCGGAATTGACCTGGAACTGCGCCCCGGCAAGGCTTTAGCGATTGTGGGTCGTTCCGGAATCGGCAAATCCACGCTGCTTTATACCTTGGCAGGTTTGATTCCACCGCGGGGTGGCAGCCTGACGCTGGGAGGAATCGACATCACCACCCTTCCGCGCCCCACCGTGAGCGAAAAAATCGTGATGACCGCGGAGGACGCCCATATTTTTGCCACCACCGCCCTAGAGAACATTCGGGTAGCGCGAGCCAATGTGGGAACCGTGGAGGCAGAAAAGCTGCTGCAAGAGGCAGGAATGGGACCGTGGCTTAAGGCCGCCCCGGACGGCCTGGAAACTGTGCTCGGCATGGACGGAGCCGCACTGAGCGGTGGAGAACGTCGACGCATCCTGTTGGCGCGGGCTTTGGCGACCCCGGCGCAGCTCCTCGCCCTGGACGAACCCGGAGAGCACCTGGACGGGGCTCTAGCCGACCAGCTGGTGTCGGATCTATTGGCGACCGGCAAGAGCGGGGAACGCGGCGTGCTGTTGGTCACCCACCGGCTCAGTGCCTTGGACAAAGCCGATGAAGTCATCGTTCTTGGTAAGCTGGATAGCGAAGACGAGGACGACGTGACCCGTATCACCGCTCGCGGAACGCACGCCAGTTTGGTCGAAACCAACCCCACCTACCGTTGGAACCTAGAACAGGAGAAGAGCTACGTCTGAGCTAAGAAGCCTCAAGGTTAATAAATATTTGGGGGAAAGCCACGCAGTTTTGCGTGAAAAAATCTATGCGCTGAACTTGGAGCTCGAAACTTTGCAGCGGTGGAACCGCATGAGCCAAAGCATTACCACGGCGCTGCTGGATGACACCGATGAAGAGGAAGCGCTGTCCCTTATCGCCTCTTCTGTGCGCCGGGTGGCGGAAGCCAATACGACCCTGATTGTGCTACCCAGCTTGGGCGGAAAATACATTTGTGAAATTGCTGACGGCGAAGCTGCCACACAGATGATTGGGATGGAATTTCCTCCCGAGGGGCGCGCCCAGGCGGTCATTCGCAACAATGTCGGCATCATCGTGGAGTCTATGGAACGCGCCAACTTACTGCGGATTCCCGAACTGTCCATTTTTGGTCCGGCTCTCTATGCCCCGATGAGCGAGCGCGGAGCCGCCAGCGGGGTCATTATCCTGTTTCGCAACCCTGGCAGCCCCGAATTTACCGTGCCGGATTTGCGAGCCGCCGAGAATTTTGCGGCACAAGCTACTTTGGCGCTGCGCCTGTCCGGCGTGCGACAGTCCGAGGACCGCGCGGAGCTGCTGGAAGAACGCCAGCGCATTGCTCGTGACCTGCATGACCTGGCTATACAGCAGCTGTTCGCGACCTCCCTGCACCTCGAAGCCTTAAAAGAAGACCTCAGCGATCAGGAACTCACAGCTCAGACGATTCGCACCACCCTGGATGAGGCGTTGCGTTCAGTGGGCGACTCTGTGGGGGAAATCCGCCGGATCGTCAGCGAACTAAAAGATCAAGACAGCGCGGAACCGGAGCTGTTGGGCGGATTGCGGATGGAGGCCTCACTATCTCGGCGTTCCCTCGGATTCGCGCCCTCGCTCATTGTGCGCGTAGACGATGAAGTTTGCACCCTGGACAATATGGAACGAATGGAGGAACTGCTGCGCCGGAGGCTACCGGAAACCCTCATCTCGGATGTGTTGGCAGTCGTGCGCGAGGGCCTGACGAACGTGGCTCGCCACGCCCACGCCACCGAGGTTCGTCTGGAAGTCGATATTTGGTTCAATCCTGAGTTGATTCCACCCCGATGCGCCCTCACCGACGCGAGCGTACCCACGCCAACCCAGCCCAACGGACTGCTACGAGTGGAGATTCAAGATGACGGGTGCGGACTTAATTCCAAAATTGACCACCATTCGGGCTTAGCCAATATGACCGCGCGCGCCACGATTCACCTGGGGATGATGCGCATCGGTAAACGCCCCGACGGCGCCAGCGGAACCCTTTTGACGTGGTGTATTCCGCTTAGTTAATTTCGGGATTTTGCTGCCGGTTGCCTGCCGGGCTCACAGTTCCGGACGCGGAGAGTTCTTGCGCCACTCTGCAGAACGCTGCGATGCTACCCACGCCGCCACCTGGGTGCGCCGCTGCAGACCCATTTTCGACAGCAGTGCCGTAATGTGGTTTTTCACGGTCTTTTCGGCCACGCCCAGGGTGTCCCCAATTTCCCGGTTAGATAGGCCATCGCCGATTAATCCCAGGATTTTCTTTTCAGTAGGGGTCAAGTGTTCGGTAGGGTCGCTGCGGTTTGCGCTGGTGCGGGTCACGGTACGCTCATCGAGCAGGGTCCTCCCCGCCGCCACGGCCTTGATGACGTTCGTAATTTCCACCCCGGCGACGGTTTTCAACAGATAAGCGGCCGCCCCCACTTCCAGGGATTCCGCTAGCGCCTCGTCATCGTCAAAGGAGGTCAGCACCACCATGCGGGCGTTTGGCGTCATAACTCGCAGTTGGCGAATCAAATCGATACCGGTGCCGTCGGGTAGCTGCAAGTCCACCAAGACCACGTTCGGGTTGGCCAACTCGGCCCTCGACAGGGCTTCGGCAACCGAACCGGCTTCGGCGACGACTCGCAAGTCCGCTGCTCTATCCACGAGCTCGGCGATTCCCCGGCGTACAATCTCGTGGTCGTCAACAATCATGACGCGAATCTCCGACTGCTCAGTCATCTTTGGTCCTTCCTAACGCTTTCGCTGGCAACGTGGACAAAACACGCTGGAGCGGCCGTCAATAATCATCTTATCGAGCCGGGTCCCGCAGCGGCGGCAACTTTGGCCGCCCCGACCGTAAACCTGCAATTCTTTTGCAAATTCGCCTGGATTACCCCAAGAATTCACGTACAGGCGGTCAAACGAAGTACCGCCGAAGTCTAAAGCCTGCTCCATCACCGCCGCCACCGCACCGAGTAATTTCCGCAGTTTCCTGTCACTCAGTGACCGGCCGGGGGCAGCGGGATGTATCCGGGCAGCAAATAAGCCCTCATCTGCATAAATATTGCCGATACCGGAGACAATGCTTTGGTCTAATAGCTTGGTTTT
The DNA here is from genome assembly GCF_963511525.1 of uncultured Mobiluncus sp. Taxonomy (NCBI): domain Bacteria; kingdom Bacillati; phylum Actinomycetota; class Actinomycetes; order Actinomycetales; family Actinomycetaceae; genus Mobiluncus; species uncultured Mobiluncus sp. The sequence goes on from NZ_CAUPIY010000001.1 coordinate 388,237, forward strand.
TATCGCTCTGGCGCTACAGCTGGTTTTTTCCACGAATTTCGTCGTGTCGCGGCATGAATCCAGCACATCGCGGGCAATATGTTCCACGCCCTGTGGCAGCAGCGGTTCCGGTGCCCCCATCCCTCCGGGCGCACCGTCCGCTGTGGGCCGCAGCGGTCTGAGTTCGACGTGTCCAAAGGTGCGTTGGTCGCAAAACACCAGGTCTTTCCCGTTGTCGAGGGCGAAACGGAGGCGCTCATGGGCGAAGGGACGAGCCTCCCCGAGGCCTTGCTGAGCTGGCGGTGGCGCGGCTGAACCGGCGCTGTGCAGAGCCGCATCCCCGGATTCGACTCGCAGCTGGCCCGACATGCCCAGGTGCATCACGAGGGCAAGCGAGCCTTCTGCACTTGTGACATCCCCCGCTAAGGGAAACCACAAAAACTTTCCGCGCCGGACTGCTGCGCCCAGACGCATCCCCTCCAGTCCCGCACGCAACCCGGCGATTCCCCCCTGTTGATTGCGTAAAGTCCGCTCATGGGTCGGGTCGCTGATGCTCAGGACCCGCGATCCCACCACGGTTTGTTCCAGATTCCGGCGAATCGTTTCCACTTCGGGAAGCTCAGGCATCAGCCACCTGATCCCCGAAACGATCCTGCAGCGCCTCGAAAGCGGCCTCGGCAGCGCTGTGTTCGGCGGATTTCTTGGAAGTGCCCTGGCCTTCGCCCAGAACCTCACCATCCAAGCGAATTTCGGCCCTGAACACGCGGGCATGATCCGGCCCACTGCCCTGCACCACATATTCCGGTTCACCCAAGGAGTTGGCGGCCGCAAACTCGCTGAGATGGGTCTTCCAGTCCATGCCGACCGCCCGGCGCGGCGCGTTGCGCAAGTGTCGCCTCAGGTGACGCTCTATGGTGACCCGTGTAGATTCCAAGCCTGACGTGAGGTAGGACGCGCCAATCAGGGCCTCTAACGTGTCGGACAGAATGGAGTCCTTTTCTCGGCCTCCCTGACGGTCCTCGCCGATTCCCAGCAAGATGTAGTCGCCCAGGTGCAGCCGTCGCGCGACTTCCGCCAGCGGGGTTTGGCTGACGGTGGCGGCGCGCATTGGGGCCAACTCGCCCTCGGGAACATCGGGGAAGTTACGGAACAGGTATTCGGTGACCACGATTTGTAACACCGCGTCCCCCAGGAATTCCAGCCTTTCATTCGTGCCGGTCGAGCCGGTTTTCCCGTGTTCGTGGGCAAAAGACCGGTGGGTCATCGCGACCACCAAAAGTTCTTTATCGACCGGTTGTCCCCAGTCCGCAAGTAAACGTTCCAGAGTGGCTCGGCTCTGACCCGGTTCGCCGGTGTCGTCTGTGTTTTGTGGGGATTGGTTCACGAGGCTTCGTTCCCTCCGGCTTCCTGGGCTCGCAGCTCATTGGCTAAATCCCCCAACACGGCCCAGCGGGGATCCAAGACTTCGTGATGATGATTGGGGGGCAAATCCGCAAACTTTTCCCCACAATCTGGGCATAATCCCTGGCAGTCGGGCCGGCACAGCGGCAAAGTCTCCATGCCCAGTACCAGGGCATCTCGCAGCACTGGCTCGAGGTCGACCTCGTCCTCGGCGCTCACCTCGAGGATATCCTCCCATTCTTCGTCCCCTTCCTGGCGAGCCGCTTCGCGCGCACCGGGATAGAAAAACATCTGGGTTTCGTTGACTTCTACCGTTCCAGCAACCGGGTCTAAACAGCGCGAACATTGAGCATCAGTCGGTACCGTGCCCCGCAGGGTGACCAAAATCCCCTCGTGCAAGGACTGCAAACTGACCTCGAAACGGCCTTCGGACTCCCGCGGGGTCACGACTCCGTTCGTCCAGGTGTCGGGCAACGGCAACAGGTAATCGTGCAGTTCGAGGGTCTTTCCGGGATTGCCCGGCAGGGAGGTTAAGCCGATGCGATAGTCGGACGCAGCCTCGTGATTGTCTAACCGAGCCGACTTTTTCCCGGCACCCTGCGCTTTGGAGCTGCTAGTCATGTTTGGCCTCCGGGTTTTCCGCCTCCGGTTGGGGCAAATCGTCGGGGTTAAACCGGGCGCGTTCGCTCAAGACCCGCCGCCCTGCCGCGGACTGTTCCTTGAGCTTGTCCAGGGTTCCTTCCAACTCTGTCAGCTTTTCCTCGCAATAGCGGTCGGCGCCCGCAGCCAGGTCGGTCGCCTGACGGGTCGCGGTTTCAATAATCATCTCGGCACGTTCCTTAGCCATGACGACGATGCGTTCTTGGTTGACCAATTCGTCGGCCCTTGCATGGGCATCGGCTTGGATACGTTCAGAAGTGGAATTGGCCTGCGCCAAGGCTGTCTCAGCCTCCTCTTGGGCGCGGGCAATGACCGCATTGGCTCCGGCCACAATCTGGTTCGCGATGCGGATATCAGTCGGCATCGCCTCGCGCGCCGACTCCAGCAGGGAAAGGGCCTGGGCCTTATTGACCAGCACGGACGAGCTCATCGGCAGGGAACGAGCCTGTGAGATTAACGCTTCCATCTGGGCTAATACGTCCATCAGCTCGGAGCCTTTGTAATCCTGAGCGTTCAGCGCAGCCACCATTTGCTCTGAAGTTAAGGCTTCGGGTTCCACAAACTCCGCTTCGCCAGCGTCATCCGCCGCTGTCGAGTCCGAATCCGGACTGAGGGCCGCGGAGGTCTCCTGCCCGACAGCGGGTTCGTCTGAGCTGTCCTCAGCAGCGGTAGGCAAAACCACCGATTCCATTATTTGGTCGTCCCTGTTTTCCTCGCTCATTGTTCTCCCTAGCTGTTGTACTTGTCGAAACGGGCTGCTATGACATTATTATCCCGGTTTGGGGGTCTGACTTGGTACGCCTCATACAGAGCCTGCGCGGTGTCGGCACTGACCATCGTATAGACATCGGCTCCGTAACTGGCGACTTCCTTAACCATAGAACTTGAGACGTGAATCAACGCCGGTTTGCAGCCGACAAACACGGTCGGAGGAGCCCCAATCTGGCGATTCATCTGACTCATCGGATTTTCATAGTCAAAGTCCTGGGAAGTGCGCAACCCCTTAGCGATGACGTCAATATGATGTTCTTTACAAAAATCAGCTAACAATCCATCCACAATTTCCACATTGACGCGGGTATCGAGTTTCGCTTCCCGGATAGTGGTCTGGGCCAGTTCGATACGTTTCGGCAGCGAAAGCAACGGGGTTTTCTTTGAATTCTTGGCAATTCCAATCACTACGACGTCGGCAAAGGTCAAGCATTGGTGCACCATATCGAGGTGCCCATAGGTGAATGGGTCAAAAGTTCCGGGGCAAAGCGCTTGAGTCACGTATCCAGATTACCGGCAATTCGGCTAGGCTGTCGTCTGTGACACGAATTGTTGCTGGCGAAAAAGGGGGCTTGCGCCTGAATGTGCCTAAGTCGGGGACCCGTCCCACTTCGGAGCGGGTTCGCGAAGCGATGTTTTCCCACCTGCTTTGTTCGGGGTTCCCACAAGGTGCCATGGTTTTGGATTTGTTCGCCGGCTCAGGAGCCCTCGGTTTGGAGGCGCTGTCCCGCGGCGGGTCTAGCGCGGTGTTTGTAGATGCCGCCGGATCGGCAGCAAAAGTGTTGCGTGCGAACATAGATGCCCTGCACTACCGGGACCGCGTCCGTGTCCTGGTGAAAGATGCCGCCAAGTTTGTTTCCGAACTGAAACCCGCGGATTGCTTTGACCTGATTTTCTTGGACCCCCCCTACGCTTTGGCGCCTTACGTGCTCTCAGAGATTCTGGCAGGTCTAACCGCACATCTCAGCCCGGAGGGCGTCATGGTCCTGGAGACGTCGAAGAAGTTTCCCCCTCCTGAGATTCCCTCGGGGCTGCAAGCCTACGCCGCTAAGAGCTACGGCGATACCCTGGTCACTTATTTGCAGCAGGCTCAGGGCTGAGGTTGAGTTGGGCGGCGCGTTGCGCAATGACGGCGCCAAGAGCCGGAAGCACCAGATAGATAGCTTCTTTCACAATCATTACCCCGGAATCGTTGATAGGTACCGCCACCGCCATGCCCAGCAAAATACCTAAAGCCACCACACGCAGGGCAGGCAGGTCAGTGAGCTGGTCCCAGGAGGACACCCACCGCGGCCAGGATACCTGGCGACGTTTTACAATCACCGTGAACGCCACTAGCGCCGCCGCTACCAGCACCAAAAGTATGACGACCCCAAGGTTATTCACAAAGGAACGCAGCACGTCACGTACCTTTCCAGCAATCAACTCCTGACTTTCGCTGCTGCCCAGATTGGACCAAAAGTTCCCGATATGAGTGCCTGAACCGCGGGAGAACCAGCCGATAGTCCCCATCACCCCCAGCGTGAGCACCACCCAAGCACCGGCGTGCCACCAGCGCGGTCGCACTCCAGACGCCATTAGGGCGACAATGCCGAAAGCCAAGATAATTCCTGGAGGCCCCCCAAAATCCGCGCCCCAACGGGGCAAGGCATCGACCAAGAGAACAGCGGCACCGAGCCCCGCGGTGATCCATGCGGCCCGGCGCTGACCCCAAAACCGTTGCAGAACCGGCAGTAACGCCAGCAGGGCCCCGGCAATGAGAATGATGTAAGTGCGGTTAGAGATGCCGTAGTAGCGCCGCGAACTGAGCACCAGAGAACCCATGAATCCGTTGCGCTGATGAGCTGAACCCAAAACGATGTCCAGCGCCAAAATAAAACACGAAATCCCCGCTAGGATGGCCACCGCGTGAGAGCTGCGCCACAGGGAAGCCACCAAAACCGCCGCAATTACCGCAGTCAAGGCTAGAGCGACCCCGATTGCTCCAACAGCCGAGTCAACCACAGGCAAATTCCACCACGGAATCCAGTTCAGAATCAGCGCCGCGGGCAGCATAGCGAAGGCGATAAGACCCAGGAGTCGTACCACCCACCAACTGCTTGACAACCGTCGCACTCCGCGCGATGCGAAAGCCCAGATTAGCAACGCCCCGATAGCTAGGTAAGAAAACAGGTGAAAGACCTGATACCACGGCGAGTTGGCGCGCAGGGCGGAGGTAGCGTGACGTTGCTGCTCGGTAATCATGGAACAGGCCTCGGCAACGCTGGCGACCGGGGTCACGCTCAGTTCCGGAAGAGTGAGATTCGCCGGAGGGACGAGTTTCGGGTTCAGGTAGGTGCGAGCATCGAGAACTAAACCGCGCACGTCGGCAATGGTGGCTAAACCGGCAGCGCGAGTCGTGGAAGTATAGAGCACTCCCGTGGTGCCAGCAGTTCCGGCGCCAGAAACTGCGGCCGGTTTCCCGCCCGTCAGCGCCAATCCCGGAGTCTGAGCCGCCAACAGCTGCAGGGACCTGGCCCCTTCAAAATCACCCAACGAAGCGATAATCACCGGCCGAGGGTGCGCCGCCCCCTGATTTGCGCGCAAAATGGCGGACAGTTGCTGTAGGGACAGGGTCTTTGCCGTGTCGTAGGTGTTCTGGTTCAGCACGGCGGTGTCGACTGTGTCCAAGTCCACCACGACGTCGCTGGGGGCGGCGGCGAGAAGGTCCTGCCACGCGGATTCGAGGACCACCCGGTTCTGCAGAGTCTCGCCCAGCGGCAAGGCAGGCTGTTGCGCTTTGGCATCAAGGGCGGCTCTGGCGCCAGCACCGGTTCGCTCGTTATAGAGGGAATCAAGTGCGGAAGGGTTAATCCGCGCCATTTCGGGGATAACCGGCAGTGGCTGCCAATGGGCGACCTGACCGCGCCGATTCGCTAACGGTATGCCCGCATTTCGTCCTATCGCCCAAGCGTCCGCAGCGAAAATCCCGCGAGCGGGCCAGGTAATGTTTTCGGTGCGACCCTTGAACTGGGCGTAGGTGACGGCTGCGGCTTTTGGCAAAGGTGCAGCACCGGACCCGACCCGAACCGGGGTTTCTGCGACTGTGCCATCGCCCTTCAACAGCTTCATCCCCAGGCACTGCGACCCTACGGTTTTAGCCAGACGACGCCCTTCTTCGTCAGCAACATCGCCACTGGCGCGCAGCTGCATCCACCCTTCGGTGGGGCAGGTGTAAATCCGAAATGACCGCGTACTCAGCGCCGAAAACGTAAACGGAACCAGCATTTCCCCCAGCTGATTACCCTGTAAATCGAGGTCGCTGGGCTTCAGGCCGCTCATCCCCAAAAACAGCACGCCGGGTGCGTCGGGGGAAGGCTCCGCGGTCTTCGCGTTCTGCGTCCACAGGTCGGGTGTGGCCAGTGGCTCGCGGGCAGCGGCAGGTATCGCGCTGGCCTGAGGAAGTGCCACCAGCGTCACTGTCAGCATCGCGATAAATGCTCCCAGACGCCGCCACCATGAATACACAGGTGGAATTTTACCAAGTTTAAACACACCTACCGTACTCCCCTAGGACTTTGTGAGATTCTGGGCTCCTTCTCCCAGGTCAAACACCAGTCGAGCCAACTCCGGATGCTTGCTGAGCTGGGGATCTTTCGCCACCACCGCGGCCGCCGCGGCTTTCGCGGCCGTGATGACTTCCACGTCGCTGACCAAAGAAAGCACCTTTAGCCGGGAGCGGCGGCCCGACTGGCTTTGCCCCAGCACGTCGCCCTCCCGCCGGATACTCAAATCAGCCTCAGCCAGCGCGAATCCGTCCCGGCTCGCCGCAAAAGCCAGCAGGCGCGCCTGAGCCGGAGACAGCGTCCCCGACCCCGCTTGTGCCATCAAATCCGCCAGGTTATCCGACGCGGGCGGGAAATCCAGGGGGGCAATGGCTAGGCAAACGCCGGGGCGAGAACCGCGCCCAATCCGCCCCCGCAGCTGGTGCAGCTGCGAAATCCCGTAACGGTCGGCATCCAAAATAATCATCATGGAGGCTTCGGGCACGTCCATGCCGACTTCCACAACCGTGGTGGACACCAGCAGCGGGGTGCGGCCCGCGGCAAAGTCCGCCACGGCCTGTTGCTTGGCGCCGGAATCCAGGTTGGAATGTGCCACTCCGATAGGAATATCCCTAAATACGGGCAGGGCAGCCAGTTGCGCCGCAGTCTGGGTGACGGTGTGCAGAATCCGGCCAGGCTCTAACTCCTCGAGTTCACCAAACCCGGCTAAATCGTCACCCCAGCTGGTTTGTGCAGCGGTTTTTCGCGTTTTCCGCCCGGGTTCCGGCGGATTTTGAGTCTCAGCGGAGGCGGCGGGGTCCTGTTCGGAGGCATTAGGCGCTATCTTGGGGCAAAGTACATAAACTCGCCCTCCCTGTTTGATTTCTTCCGCGGCTCGGCTCCAGGCGCGCGTAACCCACCGCACATTTGCCTCGTTGACCAGGAACGTCTGAACCTCGGCGCGTCCCGCGGGGAGCTGGCGCAGTACGGAAACATCCAGGTCCCCAAACACGGTCATGGCGACGGTTCGCGGTATCGGGGTAGCTGTCATCGTCAAGAAATGCGGGGCTCGCTCCCCTTTGGCCAGCAGAGCGCCGCGCTGTTCCACCCCAAAACGGTGCTGTTCGTCGACCACAACCAGGGCAAGGCGAGAAAATTGTAGCGACTGGGTCAGCAGGGCCTGGGTGCCCACCACCAGCATCGGCTCACCGGCCGCGCCCCGGTCGGCAATTTCTCGTTTTTCCGGGGTGGGCGTCGACCCGGTCAACAAACGCAGCGGAACACTATCCGTACCGGGCTGTGACCCCGATAGCCCGCTCAGAGGATCCGCCAGCGACCCCAACAGCCGATTTAGGGTCTGAAAATGCTGCTGGGCCAGGACTTCGGTGGGAGCCATGAAAGCGGCTTGAAAACCGTTTTGTACCGCGGCGACACACGCCAAAGCCGACACCACGGTCTTGCCCGACCCAACTTCCCCCTGCAGCAGCCGATTCATGGGGACTTCGCGGGCAATGTCCCCGGCGATTTCATCCCAAACTTGGCGCTGCCCGGCAGTGAGCTGGAAAGGTAGCCCCGCCACGACTCGTGAAACCAAATCGCCAGGCTCCCCGCGCTCCCCCGAACTCGACGGGGAAACTTCCCAGGAAACCGGCAAGGACCAGGCGGGATGCGATTGGATCTGGTTGCGGGCTTTCGCCAGAGCCGCCCCTAGGGTAAACGCCTCGCGGAACCGCAGATAATCCACCGCGGCCTGGTATTGGGCATCGGTTTCCGGGTGGTGCAAACCGAGCAAGGCTGTGTAAGCGTCGGGAAGGTTCCTCTCGCTGCGCAGGGATACTGGAATTGCTTCGGGAATCTCCGCGGGGTTTAGCATCAGCAGCTGCGCGTCGATGATTTTCCCAATTTTCCACGAGGGCAGACCCGCGGTGGCGTGATAGAGCGGCTGGGGTCGGGTCGAGAGCGTTTTCACCACTTCCGGGTCATAATCGGCCAGCACCCGGTATTCCGGATGCGCCAGGAAAGCTTCACTGGCTCGGCTGCCCGGCTTGCCCGAAAGCCGCCCGGCAAAAACCGCTAAAGTCCCCTTTTCCAGGCGATTTGCGTGCATATTCAAAGCGTTAGGATGTTTCGCAAAGAAACGCACGGTCAGGCGGTTGGCTCTCCGACCCCACAAGTCCGGACGGAAGCCCCCCTGGTCGGGGGCGCCCGTTTCCAGCTGGTCCTGCAGGGTTACCGAGAGCATGGCTTTGTCGTGGCGGCGGGTCCAGCCCAAGTGTGAATCCATCACCACTGCAAACACTGTGACATCCGCCCCGGGTGTCAGCGAGTCAAAACGGGTCAGCTCCCCCCATCGATAGGTTCGCCGCGGGGGGTACCACAGCAGGTCACCTAAAGTCGACACCCCCAGGTGAGCAAACTTGGAGACGACGGATTTCGCCTTAACTATCCGTTCCAGAGGGGTCTGCAAGTTCACCATGGTTTCACCTTATCAGGGAGCCTGTCGGTGAAAATTCGGAAGTTTGGGGAACTCGAAGGTCAATGCAGACAAAGAAACGCCAGACTTCAAAAACGAACTCCGATACAGGTAGGGCCGGGTTGACCTCCGTAGTAGGCGACCAGCTCAATGTCGGCATAGTTCGCCAAAGCAAGCTGCAGATTCATCCGGTCCGTGCTGACGTTTTCGGAACTGATGACCGCGTGGAGTTCTCGGTTTGGCCCCACGTCATTGGCAAGGTCCCGGATTTGGGTGTCCAGGTCATGGTCTGACAGGGGTTCAACCCGGATGCTGGCTTTCAACTCCCGGCAAGCGGTTTCCAAATCGCGCAGCTGTTCCGCGCCTGCACCACGAAACCGCTTTCCCTGCAGAGATTGCACCAGCCACGCAGCGCTCAGTTCATCTTCGGTGTCTGCCACTATTACCGGAGCATCGGAAAATTCGGTATCACCCAAGGAATCGCGCATTGTCAGAGCCATTTCGCGCGATTCAGGGGTGGCGGGGATGATGAGTGCAGAGCGGCCTTTCGGGAGGGCGCGCCACGCCCAACAAATCTGTTCGGGATTTTCCGTGCCTAAAAGGACCGTGGCTCCCGCTCTGGCATAGGTCTCTACCAGTGCCGGCGCGGTGCTGAGGACCAGCAAGCCCGGAGTCACCAGCGGAGCCTGGCGGGCAGCAAAGTCAGACAAAACCACCACGTTGTCAAAATCTGCAGTGAGTCTAGTTAGGGGGTCTTCGTCGCCTTCAAAAGGCTCGGGACGCAAGCCGAGATGATGAATCAGCACAGCTCCATGGGGGTATGGCAGGGCTGCCAGAGGCGAGGGCGTATGTACGTGAGCCACGAAACGTCCCACTCCGATCTCATCTAAAATCTTGCAAACCAGCACTTCGGAGCTGGCCGCTCGCAGGCTTTCCCACAGTTTTCCGGTGGGCATATCCAAGGCTTCAAAATGGAAAGTGGCGGCAAATTCACCGCCCGGCACCGTGTGCCGCAGACTTTCCGCAACGATACGCGACCGATCAGCCCAATCGCTCAACATGGCTTGCACCGTGGAAACATTTGTGGGGGCGTCGCCTTCGGCTGCAGCGGCCAAATCTGCCAGGGCCGCAAAAATCAGACACGCCCCCGCCAGACCGGCATCCCCCACCCCGCCGTGAGCATCAGCGGAATCAACGGTGGCTTCCTGCGCGCAAACCAAAGCCGTGTCCACGACTTGAGACAACGTCAACAGTTCCAGTTCCGAAAGCTGTTCCGAGACGGTAGAAACGAGTCGCGATAACCCGAATTCACAGGTATCCGACCCGCTGACTTCCTGGAACGCCCTATCCATGGCATCGATGGACATCAGCAAATCAGCCGGGCGCACCACCGACGCATCCCCCCAGGCCTCGGCACAGGCGGCAAAACCGGAAGCAAGGAAAATCCCGACCGAACCGTAGGGGAATTTCGCGATTTCCCGGCTCAGCGCCGCCATAAATTCGGCGGGACGTAGGGAGAGGGGCAGGGCTTGCGCCGCACGCGTAGCCGCCGCCCAAGAGTTCGCCAAATTGGCTCCAGTGTTGAAATTCGGCACCGGAAAAGTGTTGAGGTCGTCCAGCAAATCCCGCGCCTGATTCAGGATCTCCCCCGTGCGCACGCACCATTCGCGAAGGTCGTTAGTCTCCAGCTTTTGTCGCGCGGTATCCAAACTTGTTTCCTCCCTGCTTTCCTCCCAAGTTACCCGCCGCAGACCAGTTTTATCGGTTCCCATCCCGATTCGGGGCGGCTTTGCATATTTTGGAATTAAATGTTGGTCCCACTGCCGCTACCCGAAGCAACAATGGGACCAACCAAACTTGGGAATTATCCTCTCCACGGAATCAACGCTGGGGCAGACCCCGTTCATCGTCGCCCCAAACCTTGCCGGTATAGTGGGGACTCATGAGGGACTCTACGCTGAGGACTTCGTCGACTTCCGCAGCGCTCATCAAGCCTTTTTCAATGACCAGTTCCTTGACTGACTTGCCGGTCTTCGCGGCTTCTTTCCCAATCAAGTCACCATTATGGTGACCGATGATGTCGTTTAGATAGGTGACGATTCCGATGGAGTTATGCACGTAAGCCTCGCAGACTTCGCGGTTGGCGGTGATACCGTCGATGCACTTGGTACGCAAGGTGTTAATAGCGTTGGTCAGCAGCTCAATGGATTCAAACATGCACTGAGCTGCGGCTGGTTCCATGACGTTTAGCTGCAGCTGACCAGCGGCGGCAGCGTGGGTGAGGGCGACATCGTTGCCCATGACCTTGAAACAAACCTGGTCAACGACCTCGGGAATGACCGGGTTAACTTTTGCCGGCATAATCGAGGAACCCGGCTGCATCTCGGGAAGATTAATTTCATGTAAGCCACAGCGCGGTCCCGAGGAAAGCAAACGCAGGTCGTCACAAATTTTCGATAGCTTGGATGCCAGCCGTTTCAGCACCGCGTGGACTGCCAGGTAGGCGCCATTATCCGAAGTGGCCTCCAACAGGTTCGTCGCCGGAACAATGTCGTAGCCGGTCACCTCAGCCAACTTTTGGCACGCGACTTTCGGATAGCCCTCCGGTGTGTTCACGCCGGTGCCAATAGCGGTCGCTCCCAAGTTCATTTCCAGCAGCAAAGCCCCGGCGACACTCAGGCGCGTCAGTTCCTCGGCGATGTTGACCGAAAAACCGTTGAATTCCTGGCCCAACGTCATGGGGACAGCGTCCTGCAGCTGCGTGCGGCCCATCTTAAGAATGTCTTTGAATTCTTCACCTTTGCGAGCAAAGGCGTCAGACAGCTCCTGCACCGCCCGCTCGACTTCTAAAAGCAGGGTGTACACTGCTACCCGGAACCCGGTCGGGTAAGCATCATTGGTCGATTGGCTCTTGTTCACGTGATCGTTGGGGTTGATTATGTCGTAGCGGCCTTTTTCATAGCCCAACAGTTCCAGAGCCAGGTTCGCCACGACTTCGTTAGCGTTCATATTCACCGAGGTGCCTGCCCCGCCTTGGAACACGTCCACGGGGAACTGATCCATGGCTCGGCCCTTCTCTAGCACTTCGTCACAGCCCGCCACGATAGCGGCGACAATGTCGTGCGGAAGTACGTGTAGCTCTTCATTGGCCAGTGCCACCGCTTTCTTAACCTGTACCATGGCTCTGACAAATTCGGGAACGTCTTGGATTTTCTTGCCCGATATATGGAAATTCTCGATTGCCCGCAGGGTTTGCACCCCGTAGTAAGCATCCTCAGGAATTTCACGTTTCCCCAGCAGGTCCTCTTCGATACGTCCAGCCATCATCGCTCCTAATCTATTCCCCGGAAAAAGGATTTGTCCACCGTTTTGCCAGAACAACGGCGTTCTGGTAGTTCTATTCTAATCTGCGGGTTCAGCGTCGTGTTTCCGAACGACCGACGTCTTAGGTACACGTGACGAAAGTGCTTTCAAAAGCGGGGTTCGATTTGAGAATCGGTCCGGTTTGCCTTATCATAGTGAGGTTGCTCGTTGAGAGCTGCGGGTTCAAAGCCCGTGAACGACTTTGAAGAATTACAGGAAATCAGAGGTAAGAACATGGCTGCGGTATGCGATGTATGTGGAAAAGGTCCCGGTTTTGGGATGAGTGTGTCTCACTCTCACCGGCGTAACAAGCGTCGTTTCAACCCGAACATTCAGCGGGTTCGCGCCATCGTCGAAGGTACTCCCCGGCATTTGAACGTGTGCACCAAGTGCATCAAGTCCAATCGCGTGGTGCGCAACACGGGTCGCTAAACCCGATTCACTTCTTGAATGCCGCGTCAAGGTTTTTCCTTGGCGCGGTTTTTGTTTTTTCGCATCGTCAGTACAAACCCGCTTCTGCCGTAGCTCTGAATGATAAATTCTTGTAAATAAATTATGAGTTTTCGTACAGTTGTATTCACCTCATAAACTCCCGTAAAATTGAGCAAAATACCAGTTCAATCGGCATTTTGTGGCCATTTCAGGCGATTAGGCTTCCCCGCGTCGATTTTTCGCAAAAATCAGATTTTCACCTCGCTCAGACCCTGATTTTTCCGCATTATTTAGCGGTTTACTCACTGTATCCCGAACATTTAACAGGCAAATTTCTCTGAATTTTTCCTGAGCGTTGCCTGATGATAGTCTCTCCGTAAGCTGGGTGCGCGGCGGCAGGACTTCTCTGACTCTAAACATTCAGCGGTGAATATAGCTACTAAGTATGGAGAAAAATATGAAAGCAAAACACATTCTCGCCTCTGTGGCGGGCGCAGCGTTATTGGGCGGCGCCTTCTTAGTTCCGGCTCAGGCCGACACTTTCCAGGACTTCACTCCGGAAACAGTTCAGAATAACGACAAGCTGCCCGTGGTCAACACCTACCGGGCAAACAACTACCTCAAGGCGAACATTTTGAACGCCTACCCGGTGTGCAACGCCGGCGAGGATCTGCGTACCGTCATCTACAAAGTCTCGACCAACTTCGAGCCGAAAGGTACGATTTCCACCACCAACCGCACCAACGCTTCGGTACCGCTGACCCAGACTCTGTCAAAGACCGAGTCGATTAGCTTCACTTACCACAGTGACCTGAACGCGGGCGTCAGCGCCACCGCTTCGACCAACACACCCGCAGGTCAGGGCCCCAACGCTTCCATCACCGCTTCACTGGCCAAGACTATCGGCTACTCCATCTCGTACTCCCTGTCCTACACCGCTGGTCAACAGATTGGCCCTTACCAGGTTCCTGCCGGCAACACTGGTGAAGCCACCTACGGCTTCCGTACCATCACCATGACCGGCACTCAGCAGGCATGCAAGCCTAACGGGACTTGGGGCCATGCTTTCGCCTGGACCTCCAAAGCCCCGGTTAAGAACGAAGTTGTCGTCAAGATGTACGCCACGCCGGACGGCGCTCTGGGCGGCAACGGCGACACCAACGCTTCTCAGGACGCGGGATACCCCCAACCCACCGAAAAGTTCGTGGCCTCCACCGAGCTGAAGCCCGTTGATCCGGACGCCGTAAACGACGGCAAGCTCGACTTGGCTCCCTTCCTCACGGTTTCAACCGCTAAGGCTGCCGGTTACGCCGGTACTGTAGCTCTGCGTGTCAAGAACGTGGGTACCGAAAACTACTATGGCGAGTTCCCGACGGTGTCTTTCTTGGTGAAGGTTCACCAGGTTTCCGGCCCGCAGGGCGTTGACCGTCGCATCACCACCGGCCGGTTCAAGGGTTCTACCGTTGAGGATTTGGGCTTCGATCGCGCCTCCTCCACGCGCACCTTCCGCGTCACGATGTCTAACCTGATTAAGCCCCAGCAGGAGATGCTGCTCGCTAACTTCAACTTCGGCGACGGCTACATCGGCAGCGCGAATGGCAAACACAAGCGCTTGCAGAACTGGATTGAGGTTTCTCAGCTGGGTCGCCTGGCGAAAGATGTTTCCATCAGCAATGACCGTTACCTGGATTCCCGCACCTTGGGTGTCACCCTGACTGATGGCCGCAAAGCCAAAGCAAATCTGGGGGTTTTCTAAGCCTGCCTGTATGCAAAAATTTGCTTAGAAAATAATCTTTTGGGGAGGTTCGCCACGGCGAGCCTCCCCAAAAGATTTTTAACAGAAATTCCGCCCAAAATTTACACGCATTTAACATCCGTGCAATGTTCAGTTAACAGTCAAAAGGTAGAGTTTCTCTGGTTGCCGGGCGCGGGCCGCAGGCCTAATACGACGGCTTGAGCCTCCGACAGTCACACTCACAATCCTAAGGATGCTAATTTTGGAAATTACTGCCACTATTGTGCTTGCAATCGTCATCATCACGGCGCTATCTTTCGATTTCACCAACGGCTTCCACGACACCGCCAACGCTATGGCCACTTCTATCTCGACCGGTGCCCTCAAGCCCTTTCAAGCGGTGGCGATTTCTGCCGGTTTGAACATGGTCGGAGCGTTCCTCTCCGTGAACGTCGCCGCCACAGTCGCCAGCGGCATTGTCGATTTGAGTTCTTATGACCTCACCAACCAGGCCGAGGGTATCAACCTGTTGATGGTGGTGTTTTCCGCCCTGATAGGAGCCATTATCTGGAACCTGTTTACGTGGCTGCTGGGGTTGCCTTCCAGTTCCTCCCACGCCCTGTTCGGCGGCATGATTGGCGCGGCGTTCGCGGCGATGGGTGCCGGGGGCGTGGAATGGGGTTCTATCCTGGGCAAGATTGTGATTCCTGCCGTGGTCTCTCCCCTCATCGCGGCCGGCGTGTCCGCCACAGCTACTGCCCTGGTCTACTGGATTACGAACACGATTCCAAAAGAGCGAAAAGCCTCCCACTTCCGTCACGGCCAAGTCATCACCGCTTGCCTGGTGTCACTGGCTCACGGCGCGGGCGATGCCCAAAAGACGATGGGCGTGATTTTCCTGGCCCTCATCGCGACCGGTAATGCAAGTGCGGAGGATCGGATCCCCGTCCTGGTCATCCTGGCTTGCGCGGTAGCAATTGCGGCAGGAACGCTCTCCGGTGGCTGGCGGGTTATCCGCACTTTGGGTAAAGGTCTGGTCGACCTGGAGCCTCCCCAGGGAATGGCTGCAGAAGCGACCTCCGCGGCTATCATTCTTACCTCGGCTGCTGGGGGGATGGCTTTGTCCACTACCCACGTGACCACCGGTGCTATCTTAGGCACCGGATTGGGCAAGAAGGGCGCTACCGTGCGCTGGGGAGTCGCCATGCGGATGGCGTCAGCTTGGGTCATCACCCTACCCTGCGCCGGTGTGGTCGGCTATGCAACCTGGTGGATTGCCGCTCTGGCGGGTCGGGCGCACCCCATAGTCGGGGCGCTGCTTGACCTGGCCATCCTGCTGGTGATGGTGGTCCTCATCGTGCTGCGTTCGCGCAAGAATTCTGTGGGGGCTCACAACGTGAACGAAGAGTGGGATCCGAACGCCGAGTCGATTGATTCTTCGCTACAAACCGCGCCGACCCGCGAGGTCGACGCGAACCTGCGTGAGGACATCGACGAAATCATGCAAAAGGGCTTGGATAAAGCCGCCGAAGCCGCCCTGGTGACCTCACAGTCGCGAGCTGACCAGATAACCGAGCTGAGACACCAGCGCGACGACTTGATTGAGCAGCTGCGCAAACTCGATCGTGAACTCGAAGAAGTGCTCTTTTCAGACGAGCATCTGAAGGGCGAACGTAACGTTCCCGTCACGGCCAGCGCCAGCGCGGGTAAAACGGTTGCCGCCACTGCTTCGGAATCGCCGGAAAAGTAACCTCGGAAAGGATGAAAAATGACTGTCGAAATGGCTTGGGCAATCGTTCGAGTGGCCGCTTTGGCCCTCATTTTTGGAGCCGGGATTCCCATGCTCTATGCCCTAGGGATGCGCGCTCATGCCGGGGATCCCATTCGTGATGAAACCGGTGAAGTTATCGCTGACACTGAGCCAACGCCGCAGATGCGAGCTCTAGGCTGGGCAGTCTACGGTTCTCTAGCGGTCATTATCGTGGCCGCTATTGTCTGGGTGGCAAAAGACTCCATAGAGTTCTACACTGGATGGGCACCCTTTGGGGCAATATAAATACTTTCTGAAAAATTCGACACTAGTTGCCTCGGTTTCCGGCCGAGGCAACTACCTTTTTAGACTCCAGCCCCGAATTAGGGGTCTTTTCCGGGTATATCGCGAGCGGGGCGTTTCGCTTAGTCTCACTACGGTTTCAACCTGACCGGGAAAAGACACTGTTAGGATGGGGATATGGCTACAACTCATTTGCAAGGTAATCCCGTAAATACTGTTGGTTCACTGCCCGCGGTGGGTTCTCCCGCCCCGGACTTCGTGACTGTCAAACAGGACCTGTCTGAAGCGAAACTGTCTGATTTCCGCGGCAAGACAGTGCTTCTCAACATTTTCCCCTCCATTGATACGGGGGTTTGTGCAGCCTCAGTACGGCGTTTCAACGCTGAAGCAGCCCAGCTCGACGGGGTGGAAGTCATCTGTGTTTCGCGCGACCTGCCTTTTGCCCTAGGGCGTTTTTGCGCCGCGGAAGGTATCGACCACGTCATCACGACTTCGGCGTTCCGTTCCAACTTCGGCCAGGACTACGGTGTCCAGCTAGCAGACTCCCCTATGGCCGGATTGTTCGCTCGTTCCATCGTGATTATTGATTCGAACGGCGTGGTGAAATACACCCAGCTGGTCGACGAAATCACCACGGATCCTGACTTTGAATCGGCTCTGCAAGCACTGAACTAGGCTCCCCCGTTTTCGTTGTGGTTCAGCGGCGACCGGCAAAACCACCGGCTACAGCCGCTGCGCGGCCGCGCTCAGCCACAGGCACAAGGTCGCCGCGGACGTCACATTGAGGGACTCGGCACGCCCAAACATGGGAATGGACACCAACACATCGCACCAGGATTCCTCGGTCGCGTCCAGCCCGTGCGCTTCATTGCCCATGACCCAAGCGACCTTCTTGTCACTCCAGGTCGCGGCCGTAACCGGGGTCAGCATGACGTCACCGGATAGGGACGTGCCCACAATGGTCCACCCTTCAGCACGCAGAGCCGCCACCACTGCCTCTAAATCCTGAAACCGCGGCGTGGGAACATGAAACACACTGCCCACCGAAGCGCGAATAACTTTCGGACTGGTTGCGTCGGCACAGTATTGCCCCATAAACACCGTCGACGCACCACAAGCGTCAGCCAGTCGAATCAGTGTCCCCGCGTTGCCCGGGTCTTGAGTAGCGGGCAGAATCAAAGCCAGGGTCCCCTCCGGCGAGGCCGGCACGGACGGAAAAGCCTCAAAACGCGCTACCGCAATCCACCCTTGTGCGGCATCACTCAGCACCTTCTCAACTTGCGGGGAAATAATATGAATATGCAGCCCCCCCGCAGATACTGTGGACTGAGCAAAATCCAACAGCTCCGGGCGAGTCTCGGCGCCCGCCTCGGTCACAAATAAATCTGTCACCGCCCCCTGAGGGGCACTATGCAGCAGCTCAGTGACCGCTTGGGGACCTTCCACCCGCGTTAAACCCGAACGCAAACGCGCGGAACGCCGCGAAAGCCCCGCCACCTTCCGGATGCGTTCGCTTCCGGGGTTGTCGAGGATTTCGCGACGTTCCACCATAGAATTTTTGATTGATAAACGCCGGGCTTTAGGCAGCCGCGGGAGCGTTTACATCTTTGGGCAGAGCAGCCTGTGCAGCTTTAACCAATTCGTTGAAAGCCGCAATGTCGCTAACTGCCAGTTCCGCTAGCATCCGCCGATCGACTTCAATGCCAGCCAAACGCAGACCCTGCATGAAGCGATTGTAGGTCATGCCCTGGGCGCGGCAAGCCGCATTGATGCGAGTGATCCACAGCCGACGGAAGTCGCCCTTGCGCGCCTTGCGGTCGCGATAGTTATACACAAAACTGTGGGTGACCTGTTCCTTAGCCTTACGGTACAGGCGAGAACGCTGGCCGCGGTAGCCCTCGGCCCGTTCCAGAGTGGTGCGACGTTTCTTGTGAGCGTTTACTGCGCGCTTGACACGTGCCATGATTTATCTCCTTTTTCCTTTACTTACCCAACAGCTTCTTCATGCGTTTCACGTCAGCGGGAGCCACGACCTGATCCTGGCTGAGGCGACGAGTCCGCCGAGACGACTTGTGTTCCAGCAGGTGGCGTTTGTTAGTCTGTTCGCGCATCAGCTTTCCGGAGCCTGTAACACGAATCCGCTTTTTAGTCCCAGAATGGGTTTTATTCTTTGGCATATTATTTCTCCTCTTTCTTAAGCGGGGCCTTCTTGGTGGCCGGTTTATCGGTTTTGCCCGCGGTTGTCTTGGGGGCAGCTTTCTTGGTGGTGCCAGTCGTTCTCCGGGCAGGAGCCTTGGCACTGGTGGCAGCAGGTTTATCGGCCGCCGCAGTGGTTTTCGCAGCCGTTTTCCGAGCCGGCGCTTTCCGAGTGGCCGGTTTTGCGTCATCCGGGCTTTGGTCTGTATCAGCCACAGGGTTCGCCGCTGGCTCCGAGGTTTCGGACGTGGTAGAACTGGCCGGTTTCTTTCGTGCTGGCGATTTGGCAGCCGGCTTCGCGGCGAGAGGCTCAGGAGCCTGGGAAGCCGCGGCGGCCAGGTTGCCCGAACCGAGCTGATCGAAAGTCAGCGGCTTCAAAACCGGGGCGTTCGCTTGTTGAGCCACGCGTTGCTGGTTGCGCAAAGCCCGTTCCGCCTTGGCGTCACGCTTCGCTTGACGTTCGTCTTCGCGGCGCTTGCGCTGTTGGCTCACGGCGTCAGTCTTTTTCTTAACCGGGCCGATTACCATAGTCATGGAACGACCGTCCTGCCGGGGGGCGGACTCAACAACACCATCATCTGCGATGTCTTCAGCCAAACGTTCCAAAAGTTTGATGCCCATTTCAGGGCGGCTCTGTTCCCGTCCCCGGAACTTAATCATGATTTTGACTTTGTCTCCGCCATCGAGGAAACGCAGAATGTGGCCTTTTTTCACCTCGTAGTCGTGGTCGTCAATCTTCAGTCCCAGGCGGATTTCTTTCAGCTGCGTACTGGCCTGATTCCGGCGTTGATCGCGAGCCTTTTGCGCGGCTTCGTACTTGTATTTACCGTAATCCATCAGTTTGCACACCGGAGGATGCGCTTCGGGGGCAACTTCCACCAGGTCCAGACCGGCGTCATCGGCCAAGGTGATAGCCTTCATAGTGGCCACCACTCCGATTTGTTCGCCGTTAGCACCAATCAGGCGCACTTCTGGCACCCGAATTTGGTCATTAATCCTTACGTCAGTAATGAGGACTCCTTGCTTGTAACCACGCCGCGAGCCAAAGCACACACAAAGTTACCCCACGTCTGTGTCATAAAAAGCACAGCCGAGCGCTTTAGACCGTAACCCAAGACGTGCGTCTCCGAAGGAAAACTGCACCGGGTGGAGGTGGGAAAACTTTCCGCTTGCTTCGGCATACAGCCGAACAGAGTAGATTCTAGCCTATCCGCGGGATTTTCGCACATTTCGTGTTTCCAAAGCATCTCGAAACCAAAGCAGCAACGGGACCACCCAAGGGTCGCCTAAAAAAACTACGAACACGACCGGGCTTGTGACTGCCCATTTGAGATTGTCCGGTGCAACCCAAGCTAACGCTCTGAATCCCCAAAAATCCCGGAAATGCCGCCTAAAATTACAATTGAGGTATCGACCTAGGGAAACGAGGCTGACCGATGATTCCTAACCTGAAAGCTCTGGCTGCAAGCTTCGCGGGGGCACTCCCGCAGACTGGCGCGAGACAGGGAGACGGACCCGGCGGCGGCGAGGCAAACCTGATACTTCCCGATTTATCCCTCGCCAACATACACGGCATAGCCGGTACCAGCCTGCTGATTTTCGGCATGGTAGTGTGCGTCGCCGGTCTGGTGTTTGGCATAGTGACGTTCTTTAAACTCCGCAGCCTGCCGGTACATCAATCCATGCTGGACGTCGCCGAACTCATTTATTCCACCTGCAAAGCCTACTTGGTGAAACAGGGGAAGTTCCTGTTGCTGCTGTGGGCTTTCATCACGGTCATCATCCTGGTCTATTACAAGGTGCTGGTGGGTTTTAGCTGGGGCAAAGTCGGGATTGTGGTGTTATTTAGCCTGCTGGGGATGGGCGGTTCGTTTGCCGTGGCCTGGTTTGGCATTCGGGTCAACACTTTCGCTAACGCCCGGGCGGCTTTTGCCTCGCTGCGCGGCAAGCCCTACCCCGTCCACCAGATTCCACTGCAGGCCGGGATGTCCATCGGAACCGTGCTGATTTCCCTCGAACTGTTCATGATGCTGGTTATTCTGGTGTTCCTGCCCGCTGACGTGGCCGGTTCGTGTTTCATCGGTTTTGCTATCGGGGAGTCACTAGGGGCGTCCGCGCTGCGTATCGCCGGGGGTATCTTTACCAAGATTGCCGATATCGGTGCGGACCTCATGAAGATCGTGTTCAAAATCGATGAGGACGATCCGCGTAACCCCGGCGTTATCGCCGACTGCACCGGCGACAATGCCGGAGATTCGGTAGGTCCTTCCGCTGACGGTTTTGAAACCTACGGCGTCACCGGCGTGGCTCTGGTGACTTACGTCATTCTGGCAGTGCCGGACATTTCTATTCAGGCGCTGCTGCTGGTGTGGATCTTTACGGTGCGCGCGGCAATGATTCTCGGTGCGGCGCTGGCCTACGCCATCAACGCCCTGTGGGTCAAGGGGCGTTACGAGGACGCGAAACGCATGAACTTTGAAACCCCGCTGACGACACTGGTCTGGCTGACTTCGATTCTGTGCATCGTGCTGATTTTCCTGGTGACCTTCTTTGTGATGGGCGAACAAGGCAACCACCTGTGGCTGAAACTGGCGACCATCATTACCTGTGGAACCCTCGCGGGAGCCTTAATTCCAGAACTGGTGAAAGTGTTTACCTCTACCAAAGCGCGTTTCGTGCGGGAAACCGTGAAATCCTCTCGTGAGGGCGGTGCCTCATTGAACATTTTGTCCGGTATGGTTGCCGGCAACATGTCCGGATACTGGCTGGGAATTACGATTGTGGGTCTGATGGGAATCGCTTTCCTGATTTCCCTGCTGATACCGGAATCCCTGATGGCAGCTCCGGCAGTATTTGCGTTTGGCCTGGTAGCTTTTGGTTTCTTGGGGATGGGTCCGGTGACCATCGCCGTTGATTCCTACGGTCCGGTCACCGACAATGCCCAATCAGTCTACGAACTGTCGCGTATCGAATCGGTAGAAAACATCGAAGCCGAGTTGATGGCTGACTTCACCATTAAACCCGCTTGGGACACCGCGAAACTCATGCTGGAGGACAACGACGGGGCCGGTAACACTTTTAAAGCCACGGCAAAGCCGGTTCTCATTGGTACCGCCGTGGTAGGCGCCACCACCATGATTTTCTCTATCATCATGACGCTCACAGATCGTCTGCAAGATGCACAAGCCGTGGGCAATCTTTCACTGCTTCACGCCCCGTTCCTGCTGGGGTTGATTACCGGGGGCGCCGTCATTTACTGGTTCTCTGGGGCCTCTATCCAGGCGGTAACGACCGGGGCAAACCGAGCTGTGGCGTTTATCAAAGAGAATATTCACCTCGATGCCAGCAACGAACGTGCCTCCGAAAAGGACAGCCGAGCGGTCGTCGAGATTTGCACGCAGTACGCCCAGCAGGGCATGTTGCTTATCTTTCTGGCGGTGTTCTTTGCCACACTGTCTTTCGCGTTTGTCGAGCCGTTCTTTTTCATCGGCTACTTGATTTCTATCGCTATTTTTGGCCTCTACCAGGCTATATTCATGGCTAACGCTGGCGGGGCTTGGGACAATGCAAAGAAAGTCGTGGAAGTCGATTTGCACATGAAAGGCACCGAACTGCACGATGCAACCATCGTCGGGGATACGGTCGGCGATCCGTTCAAGGACACGTCCTCGGTGGCTCTGAACCCGATTATCAAATTCACCACCTTGTTTGGCCTGTTGGCTGTGGAGTTAGCGGTGAGTTTAACGAACCAGGGTCAGGCGCGCTTGGTGCATATCCTGGCCGGGGTCTTTTTCGTGGCTTCAGCCTACTTCGTGTGGTGCAGTTTCTATCAGATGCGTATCCGCGGCGCCTCTCGTGACTCCATGCACGATCACGAACCTCCGGTCGACACGGCTTTGAACGGAATCCCCAGCGTGAAAGACCGGGTCACCCGGCCGGCAATGAAGATTATGCCGCGTCCCGGTGGTATCGAAGCCCCCATTGACGCGGCCGCGCTAGACGAGATTCTCGACTCCTCACCAACGGATGACAGCCCGGACACCGACCTCTTGGATCAAGTTCCCGACCTTGAACTAACGGAAGAATCATCGCCAAGCAATCCCCCGCAGCCACCTGACCAGGCTGCAGAAAGGAAAGGGGAATAACCATGAAACTGGCAATTAAATGGGAAAATGCCCAAGTTGACGAAGCCGGGCGAGTGTCCGGACACTCTGCCGGAGACACCCTGGTGCGACGGATCTTACGGAACTTCCCCGACTCCATCCTCATCGGCGGCTCCGCCCGCCGCGCCGAAAACTTCAGCGTGGCTCCGATTGAGATGCTCGACCCGACTGACACGGCCGTCATCAATATGGACGTCATTGACTCGCCCCGACTGTGGCAAAAAATGCACAACGCAGGCGCGGAAAAACCGCACATCATGAACTTTATGTGGTGGTCTCCACGCGAAATGACTACGGTAGAGGGCATTGCCTCGATGGCCCTGTCTTGCGCCCTGTTCCCCACTTTTGCAAACTCGGAACGTACCGCCATGGAAGTCCGGGAGATTGCCGAGAAATGGACCGTGAAACCGCTGCATGAACAGATGCAGCTGGGGTGGGTAAACCTGGGCTTCCGCCTGGCTCACGTCCGACCGCGGGTTGAGACAGAGGTCCCCGTCGTGCTCTACCCCTCGATTTACCTTTCAGCAAAGAAGCGCCCGGATATTTTCTTGGATGTGGTCAACTGGGTACACCGCCAGATTCCGCTGCGGGTCGAGATGCGTTTGCACGAAACCCACCTGGTCAGCGAAGCCGCCATGAAGTTTTCCCATCGCGACTGGATTTGGGTGGGACCTTTGACCGCCACGCGTCAGTCCTATTGGGAGGCTCTGGCACATACGACCGCTTTCCTGGCGACCACCGAGGAAGAATCCTACGGCATCGAGTACGTAGAAGCCTTGGGCGCGGGAGTCATCGGCGTCTTTCCTGACCTCGAATGGGCTCACGCCCTGGTGCCGGCAGACTACCCGTTCTTTTATAAGTCAGTGGAAGAAGCCAAGAACATGTTGTGGCAGGTCCTGGTTAAACCCGCGGAGGCTCGAAAGAAAATGGACGCGTCGGCCGGCGGTTCGATTCAGAAATGGATTGGCGAACACCACTCGGACGATGTCTTTGACGAAGCCCTGATTCAACACGTCGTGGACTGGCTGGGCGATATTCCCCACGCCTAGGGTCTTTCACAAGGGTGGTGGCGCTGGTAGCACTAGCGTCCCGTTTCGGGTTCGCAAGCGTTCCCGCCCACCCTTCCGGTAACGTCGCGTCACCTGGTGTGAGTGTGGCTCGTACGGAAGCCGTCAGCGCACGGGGAGAAGCTGCACGTAAGTGGCGCGTGGGGGGATTTCTGGCGAACGCAACAGGGATCTGTAAAAGCGTTTGACGGCAAGTTTCGCGGCGTCACGGTCGTCAGGGGTGCGGACTGTGACGACCAGTCCCCCCGCCGGACCGGCTGCGATGGTCTCAATTTCGGCGCCCGTATGGGCTGATAGCGAGCTGAGCAGTGTCGCGAGTTCGGCATCATGCCAAGCCGGAAGCCAATCGTCGCCGCTGACCAGGGCGTTCAAAGCGGGCGGTCCTAGCATGATGCTCGGCGCATAGGCGTGAATCCACTCCGGGTTTTTCGCCAACGGCTTCGCTTGAGTAGCACCACCCAGCGCCACCGGGGCATCCAACCACAGAAATCCCTCAATAGCCAACGCCGCCAAAGCTATTCGCGCGGGGTTGACCAGCAGCGGCCGATGGTGTCGCGGATCCCTCAACTCCGCGAAGCGTGCCGCGCTGGAATACACTGGCAAGGCAGCCCCGTAGGGGGCATAAACGGTCGAAAATGATGGCGATTCGCAGTTTCCTGAAAGTGCCACGGGAGCCTTCACGATGAGGCGTTCCGTTTGCAGCGCTGAAAACAGTTCAGCCTGCGCTGCCCCCACATCTTTGGCAGCTGCCAGTTCCAGGGCGCGCCCGGTTCCGGGCAGTAAATCACCGCAATCTGACGAATAGGGATTGTTTGCCAAATGTTTCATGAATGTTGCCGCGCTTTCAAACAGAGTCCCGCAGTTTTACTCCGCCAGACTCGCCAAGGCTTCGGTTACCGTGAAACGTTGCTCATAGATGGCTTTGCCAACAATGACACCCTCCAGGTTCGGGTGAACCTCCGCCAAGTCCCGCAGGGCGTGCAGGTCGCGCAGGGCAGACACACCCCCGCTCGCCACAACTTTTGCCGAACTGGATTGACACACGTGAGCCAGCAGTTCCAGGTTCGGCCCAGTCAAGGTGCCGTCTTTCGATACATCCGTCACCACGTAGCGGGCACACCCCAAGGCGTCCAAATCCCGCACAATCTGGTCCAACAGCGGCCCTTCACTGACCCAGCCGCGTCCATAAACTCGCTCGCCGCGCACGTCCAAACCGATTGCGATACGCTGCCCAAATCGCTCAATGGCCGTGGCGCACCACTGGGGATTTTCGATTGCGGCAGTACCCAGGTTTACCCGCGCCGCTCCGGCATCGAGCATGCGGCACAGCGAGTCATCATCACGCAATCCCCCGCTGACCTCAACTTGCAAATCGGGATAGGCCCTAACAAGGGATTCGACCAGGTCGGCGTTGGAGCCTCGCCCGAAAGCCGCATCCAGGTCGACCAGGTGCAACCACTTGGCGCCAGCCGCCAGGAAGTCCGCCGCGACCTCCCCCGGCTC
This sequence comes from uncultured Mobiluncus sp., assembly GCF_963511525.1. Lineage (NCBI taxonomy): Bacteria > Bacillati > Actinomycetota > Actinomycetes > Actinomycetales > Actinomycetaceae > Mobiluncus > uncultured Mobiluncus sp. The sequence goes on from NZ_CAUPIY010000001.1 coordinate 413,557, forward strand.
TCCATAGGTTTTTTCCGTCCCGACTTTCCCTTCGGTCAATCGGGTCGCTTTCCCGTTCACCAGGTCAATCGCCGGTAACAGTGTCAAAGTTTGCGCCTGCACACCATTCCCCTTCCGTTGTCTGTGCTCATACGATCTGAACGATTATCTTTTCCCGGTTCCACCACGTTAGTCTTGCATACCACTGATAAATTGCGAATTCTTGAAGAATAAGCTCACTACAAACCATGCTAGAGGGTGGGGAAAACCTGTGTCTTCGCCCACCCTCTAGGATGATTCAGTTATCTCTGCGACTGCAAATTATGGCATTTACAGTTACCTGTTTCAGCTACTTCAAGGGCAGATTTGCCGCTTTTAGAGCCGACTTAACCATGTCGATATTAGGAATTTGTGTATCGCGCGTCCCCGGCAGAGAGCCCGTGGAGCCATCCATGCGAATGGTCCAGGTCAACGTAGACGGTTGCATTCCCGCAGCGGTGTCCTTAGCTTCCCACTCGGGGAGGTTGGGGCTGGGCAGGTAGTACGTAGGATTGGGTAGCTTCACCCAATTGTCAGCTTGGCCTCCCATCAAGTCAGACCACTGATCACCAAAGTTGCCAACAATTTGGTAACCCAGTTTTTCCTGAATATATTGGCGAGTGCCGGCTTTGAATTGTACCGTGTTGCACTTATTCTTCCCTAGGTCACAGCGCTTTTGCTCCTGCAAGTATTTCGGCATCGGCTTATCTTTCAAGAACTTGGTGAAGTACTTGTCCGCCTGGAACAAAGCATTGCCTTGCTCGTCAACGTAGCCCGCATCCTTCAGGTTCTTAACCGTGTAATCCTTTTGGGCATCGTTACGACCGGTCAAGCCGATGATTTCACAGCCTGCTGCTTTGACCTGCTTGACCAGGGCAACCATTCCGGGAGTGGCGGGCATCTGGTTCTTAGCAAACCATTCATCCTGGCCTTTCGGAGTGAACTGGAAGTTCATGAAGTTGTCTTCCATATCGTAGGTCCACAGGGTGGTGTCATCGGCGTCGAACACTGCTGCCGGTTTCTTTCCTTGAGCCACCGCGTCCTGGCAAGCCTTGGCAATACGCGGGGCAGCTTCGGCAGCAATGGAAGTCACGTCCTCAATGTAACGCGAGGAAACCTTGTTAGCGATTCCGTTCTCATCCGCGCTGTAGTAAGCCCTGATAGTCTTTTTGGCCAAGTCGAAAGAAATCAGATCTTTAGCCTGAAGGTTCTTTCCATTGGACCCGTCATCGCGGTACTGGAAAGTACGCTGGGCCACGCAAGCCAAGTTAGCCGAATCTTGTAGGGCTGCTGTGCCGCCGACAAAGGTTAGCGGCAAATCGGTGACTACCGGGGAGCAGTCGGGCTTAGCCAAGTACAGGGGCATCTGTTGGATTGCAGCCGCCGGAACCGCAGTCAGCGCGTCGGGGAAATTCACCCCCGAAACTAAGAATGCGCCCTTTGCACCAGTTTGCAGCTTGGCAATCTGTGCCGCAGTATCGTAGCGGTCCTTGCCACCAATCCGGGTAACCGGTTCGGCGGATTTGACCATAGAATCAGGCACGACCTGTTCCCCACCGAAAATGGTAGCTTTACCGGCAACAGTTGCCTCGTGACCGGGACCTACCAGCAAGAGCGGGCTTCCCTTCGAGGCGGCATAGGCTCCTCCAGCCAAAGCATCCGGGAAGTTCATCCCCGAAGCGACAAAGTATTCTGCCGGTTTGGCAAACTTTTCACTAATCATCTTGGCGGTTTCGAAACGATCCTTGCCGAAGATCCGTTCAACTTCCAAACCCTTGATTGCTTCCAGTTGCTTTTCCACGCCAGAGGGCAGCACACTGTCTCCACCGATAAGGTAGGCCTTCTTTGGCAGCAGCTTTTGCAGATAAGCCAATTGATCAGCGGAAAGAGACTTGCCCACCAAGAGGATTGGTGCCTTCTCCTTGGCGGCCAAAGGCCCTGCCGCCAGAGCGTCAGGGTAATTCATTCCCGTGGCCAAAACCACAGTTTTGGCAGCAGAGAAATATTGTTTCGCAATGTTTAGCGAGGTGTCATATCGATCCGTTCCGGAAATTCGAGCTTGTGGAGTAGCCACCGCTACACCGGCAAGCCCGAATGACAACGATGCTGCGGCAGCAACGGCCGCTAATGTGGTTAGTTTTTTCATGTTGTGTAGCCTAACAGTAGCGCGAATAAATTAATGTGAAATAGCAAAAATATATCTTCGTTCTCCCCTCATTCTCGTTCATCGCTCAAAAGCCAAGCCCTCTCAGTTTCAAAACCGACCGCCACTTTTTCGCCTTCTTGAAAAATGTCAGCTTCGTTAGGATCCGCACTGACGCACACCACGGTACCGTAAGCAGTATCAACCTCATACTCTACAGTTTCGCCAAAGAAAACCGCTGCCTGCACAGTGCCAATCAATGGCGGGGTCTCCGCCCCTAAACGTTGTAACCGGATAGACTCCGGACGCACCAACAGGGTCGTGCTGGTCCCATGCAATGCGTTTGGCTGAGCCCGCACCGTGGTAGTTTGGTTCAGAGTTTTCACCACTACCGGCACGCCCTTCGGTTTGTCCTCGGGTACAGTGGCTGGAACCTCCGTCATATCTGCAACGTCTGGCTGCGACACAAACTCGGCGGGAACAAAATTCGCTCTGCCCACAAAATCCGCCACAAAGACCGAAGCGGGCCGACGATAAAGCTCCTCCGGGGTAGCAATCTGTTCAATGCGTCCTGCATTCATGACCACAATCCGATCAGACAGACTCATGGCTTCACTTTGGTCATGGGTCACATAGATTGAGGTAATGCCTAGGCGACGCTGCAAACGACGAATTTCTTGGCGCATCTTAACACGAAGTTTTGCGTCCAGATTGGACAGCGGCTCGTCGAACAGCATCACCTTTGGTTTCATGACCATAGCGCGAGCCAAGGCCACACGCTGCTGCTGCCCACCCGAAAGCTGATTGGGAGCCCTATCAGCGAGCATGGTCAGGTTCATGGCAGTCAACGCCACATCAACTTCTTCATCCATCTGTTGACGCGGCATCTTTTTCAGTTTCAACCCGTACTGCACATTTTGACGCACACTCAGGTGCGGGAAGAGCGCATATGACTGGAATACCATAGACATGGGCCGTTTATTGGGAGGAAGTTTCACCATATCTTCACCGTCCAGCAGTACCTGACCACTGGTCGCGTTCTCGAAGCCTGCAATCATACGCAAAGTGGTGGTTTTGCCACATCCGGAGGGACCTAACAAGGTGATGAATTCACCCGGTTTTATGTCCAAATTAATATGGTCAACTGCTGTAACCTCCGCTGTGCCCGTCCCAAAAGTCTTGACGATATCAACCAGGCGTAAAGCACCAGGAGTGCTCTCAGCAGTAGTTTCCGTCAATACCGACAAGGCGGCGGTATCAAGTTCATCAGTGTCTGGGCTGCCCGGGGCGGAAGTTCTTAAATCAGTGTTTGTAGCCATTTTATTTCCTTCTAATTGTCTTCAGATTCTGATTACTGCAAATAACTCAGGGGTTTACTATCTGGATTGAAAAACATCACAATCCACCTCCTACCTGGCGCTGAACTGGCGCTTTATCGCGAAGAATCAGATTGATTCCACCGATAACAGCCATCACAATAACGATGAGGATGGTGCAGAAAGCAAAAGCATTGCCAAAACGTCCCGCATCGACCTCTGCCAGAATCTGGCTGGTCATAATCTTCGTCGTAGGAGTGGTGATGAAGATGATGGGAGACAGCGTCGTCATAGAACGCGCAAAAGCATAGGTCAGACCGGTGAGGTATGCGGGACGGATAATCGGCAGCGTGGTACGAGTAAAGGTTTGCAGGCCCGAAGCACCCAGAGAAGTGGAAGCCTCGTCAATAGCCTTATCCACCTGTTGCAGGGCTGCGATACCTGACCGTTGTCCTGCCGGGGTGGAACGGGCAATGTAAACCAGAATGATTGCCAGAGCACCGCCGAAGATAGAACCCCCACCAGCTAAGGCTGGAGTGAGATTCCAACCCAAGAAGGTGACCGGTTGATTATAAGTAATCAGGTAGCCAATGCCGATAACCGTACCGGGAACCGCCATTCCCAGCATGCCTATGAAATCTAGAATTGCAGCACCGCGACGCAGCTTCACAACAACCAACCAGGCCAAGAGCATACCCAAGATGCCTGCTATTGGGGTAGCAATCAAGGCCAGAATAGTGGTGTCTACCATGGCTTCATTACCAATACCAGAAAGAATATAAGCGAAGTTGTCCAAGGTGAAGGTGTTGTCCACACCCAAGATATTTACGAAAGCTCCGATAATGACAGAGGAATAAATAACGATGATTAGTCCACACACCAACCAAGCCAAGGTAGCCAAGATGATGGAAACCGGCCGGTTCTCAAGCATTTTTGGCTTTCCAGTAGGTTTGCCTGTAACCGTCACAGTGGAATTACGGTTACTCCAATAACGCTGCACGATAAAGACCAACAAGGCCGGCACCAACAGAAGCAGAGAGAAAGCCGCGCCGGCGGCGGTGTTGTACTCGCCGTTCACCGCAATGTATGCCCGTAAAGCTAAAACAGTGAAGTCTCCACCGATAACCAATGGGTTGGCCAAATCCGCGATGCCTTCCACGAAAAGTAACAAGAAAGACGCCCCGAAACCGGGAATCAGCATGGGGAAAGTCACCGTGCGAAACACCGTCCAAGCGTTACCTCCCAGGGAAGCAGAGGCCTCTTCCGTCGCGGGGTCGAGCGACCGCAACATACCGGCAAGATTCTGATACGCGACCGGGAAGAAAGATAGGGACAACACCAAAGTCAAGCCAGGTAAGCCGTATATATGCCAGTTTTGTCCCAGCAACTGATGAGAAATAATCCCCCGGCTACCAAACAGGGTGATGGAGGCAGTCGCCACCGCAAATGGAGGAGACACAATGGGAAGCAATGAAAGCAAATGCATGACTTTCTTCCCGCGACAACGCACCTTTACCTGCACGAACGCCATCAGGAAACCGACAATGGTACCCACGGAGGCAACGGTCAAACCCAAAACCAGAGTATTCATAATGATTACCAGGTTGGATTTTGAGGTAAACATCTTTCCCAGCGCGTCCATACCATCGGCAGACAGCGCCGTGGACAAGACCTTCAGCAGCGGTAATCCCACCAGGAAAAACAGGAATATGCAGACTATTGCCACCAAAATCAAAGTAACAGGATCCGCTTTTACCTTCGTACGTTGTCTTTTCCGAACGTTAGTCTTAGAGACCTCAGCCGTTATAGTCATAATGATTCTTTCCAGCTCAACATTGTGGATTAAAAGTCAGGCAGCCATGCTTTGACTAGCCATATGCTTGGCGCCCAGAGCGGGCTCTGGGCGCCAACAACTTATTCCTTCGGCTGACCCGCAACTTCCTCATCAAAGCGTGCAGTCAGACCACTCTTGGCCTTAGCAGCCGCGAGGAAGTCGTAGTCGATGAGTTTGATTTCATCAAGTTTCGCCATCTTATCGTTGCTCTTGGCAGCCGGATTCGTCAGCACCTGGTTGGAACCCACAGTTTGACCAATATTCTGAGCCTCCGCGGAAATAGCCCAGTCAATGTACTTCTTAGCTGCTTCTTCGTGTGCCGTGTTCGCAATCATGCCCACACCACCGATTTCGTAACCAGTGCCGTCCTCCGGGAAAGACACCACCAAATCTTTCATACCGCCATCACGATATTTCACACAATCATGGCTAAAGACCAAGCCTACGCCGACTTCACCACGACCAGCGATTTGTCCCGGAGCAGTACCGGACTTAGAGTATTGCAGCACGTTGTTGTTCAGCTTCTTCATCCAAGACAGGGCTTGGTCTTCGCCACCTTGCAAAATAGTTTGAGTCCACAAAGTCGTGAAAGCGGTGCCGGATGTGGAAGGATGCGCAGTGGAAATCTGCCCCTTCAACTTGGGGTTGAGCAAATCATCCCACTTCTTAGGAACATCAACGCCGAGTTCATCCAAGACCACCTTATTGGAACAAAATCCCAACACGCCAATATAGACACCAGTCCAGTTATGGTCGGGGTCCTTGTACTTTTCCGGAATGTCTGCGGCAGCCGGAGAATCATAGGCCTTAATCAGCCCCTTCTCGACTGCAGCACCGTAACCATCCACGGGACCACCGTGCCAAACATCAAACTCAGGGTTAGCTTTGGCAGCTTCCAAACGGGCTACAGTTTCACCCGAAGACAGACGCACGAAACTTGTCTTAATTCCGGTTTTTTCAGTAAAGCTCTTGGTCCACGCCTGGCACAAATCTTCCATAGCACCACAGACCACGGTAAGAGACTCTTCCTGCGACCCCGCTGAGGCTCCCGTGCTACTTCCTGCCGGTCCACAGGCACCGAGGCTGGCGACCATACCCAGAGTCGCCACGCCCAAAGCTAAACGCTTAACTAATTGATTGTGAGATAACATGATTGCTCCTTAAAAAGTGAGGCCCGTCTTTGGGCAGCGCTTCTTCCGTTGAATCGCTTAGAGTCATTATGACCGGATAGAATGTCAGAAAGTACGTCTGCTGGGTGGCAGACGGTGACAGCTTTGTCACTATCAGGTTTTTAGGACTAACAAGCCCGCCTGCCTTGCCCAGGCTACGATTCCTGATGCCTCACCTTTCGCGACCCAAGCACGTTACTGACTTTCTTGACACAGTTTTGTAAGGGGACTGAGATGGCCTGGATACTTCTTGGCGTGGTGACGCTACTTTGCCTGGCTGCTTTGGCCCTGTCGTTCTTTTTATGGAGGAAAAACCGCAAATGTCAGACGGAACTGGCCTGGTTACGCGAAGTACATGACCAATACACCAGGAATCCCTCCATCCTGGCTCATGAGATTCGCTCGCCGCTGACCGTGTTGATTGGCAACTCGGAGCTATTGCGTGATGAAGCCGTTGGTAAACTCAACGACCGCCAGATTGAGATGGTCGCCAGGATTGAGACGAATGCGAATTTGTTACGAGACATGGCGGAAGATTTTCTGATGAGTACCCGTTTGGATGCACAACTATTCGAGTTAAAAATCCAAACTTTTGACATCGTCAGCTTGATCCGACAAGTAGTCAACGATCTCGCTTCAATTCGACAGGCTAATCTGACAGTTAACCGCAGGGGACGGCCCATCTGGGTTCAAGCTGACCGGCGTTTGATTCGGCAGGCACTAACGAACTTGATTAATAACGCTATCAACCATGCGGGATTGGAAGCTCGTATCACGATACGCCCCTACCGCAATGACGAGGGATGCGTGATTGAAATCAACGATACTGGTGCGGGTATGAGTGAAACCGAACGGGAACAACTGTTCAAACCTTTTGCCACCGGAAATACTGGTCGTCCCGGAGCCGGACTCGGAATGATGATTACGGAAAAAATAATTCATCTCCACCAGGGCAAAATCCTGGTAGATTCAATAGCGCAGCACGGAACCACCATATTCGTGATTCTCCCCTATACCAATCAGAAAGGAAAGCCATCCGATGACCACAGAATCATGGAAGGCCTTGGTGCTTGATGACGATCCTCACATCGCTTCAGTCATTACTTTCTCATTGGAAACGCGCGGATTCAGCTGGGAGACAGCTTCAACCGGTAAAGAAGCCTGGAATCTGCTGAAAAAACAGCATTTCGACCTGGCAGTTTTAGACGTTATGCTGCCCGACATTTCGGGTATAGCTTTGACACAAAGGATTCGTACTGCCTACTCCCTCCCAATAATTCTCGTCTCAGCTCTGGGGGAAGAATCCGAACGCATCGAGGGCTTAGAAGCCGGGGCTGACGACTATATTGTGAAACCGTTCTCGCCCCGAGAGCTGGCTTTGCGTGCAGTATTGGCGGTGAAACACGGCTCCGGCCGCGCGGATGCCGCTATGGTATCCAATGGTCCTCTGCAACTGAATCTGCAAACCAACACAGCCACTTGGAATGGAACCCGTCTGGAACTGACTGACATCGAGTTTAGGTTCCTTCTCACTTTGGCTTCTCAGATTGGTAAGGTCGTCCCCATTTCACACCTGTTAAACGAAGTTTGGCAAACACAGGAAACTTCCGGGGCTCGGGACATGATTAAATCAACTGTGTATCGTTTACGTAAGGGGGCCCTGGCACAGATATCGAAGCCAGATTTAATCGTGAACGTGCGCGGCCTGGGCTATTCCATGCAAAAACTGTGACCGTGTCAAACTTATATGCACCCCATCCACATTCCAGCTACGGAGTAGCTAACTGATGACTAAACCGCCAGGAATGGCCCATCCGCGCTAGAGCATCTCTAGCCAGTTTGCGAACACGCGAGCCCCGGCTGGTCCGGACTTTTCCGGATGAAATTGGGTGGCGCACAAGGCTCGGTTTTCCACGGCCGCCACAAAGTCGGCTCCGTAATGTGCCCAAGACACGAGCGGGGGGCGGAACAGCCGCCGTGATTCCTCATCCATTCCCAAGGCCTCAGCGGGGTCGCTGAGACAAGCGTAAGAGTGTACGAAATAGAATCTCTCTCCGTCGAGCCCCGCCAACAGCTGCGACTGGGCCGGGACATGCACTTTTGACCAGCCCATATGCGGTAAACGCGCCGCCGGCAGCGCCGTCACCATTCCGGGCCATTGATCCAGCCCGGCGGTGACTTCCCCGTTTTCGTCTCCGGAAGTAAACATGACCTGCAAGCCGACACAGATGCCAAGCACCGGGCGGCCTCCAGCGAGCCGACGTTCAATCATCAACGGCGCCCGCGAGGCCTGCAGGGAACGCATTACCGCCGCGAAGGCTCCCACTCCGGGAACGACCAAACCGTCGGCCTGCGCGACTTCAGCCGCGTCAACCGAGAGAGACACCCGGGCTCCCGCCCGCTCCAGGGCGTGCGCGACGGAAAGCACATTGCCGTATCCGTGATCCAGAACGACAACTTTAGGGTCAGTCATGAGGCGTCCCCCCGCCCTTCTGAGTCCTCACCCCAGGCCGCGTCATCGGAGGAATCTGCCTGACCATGTTGACGCCGGCGTTCCTCGCGGGAATCTTTGATGCCTTTACCCAGCATCCGCAACGCTTTCCAGCGGGGCATATCGACGGTATCAACCGCCCCGTCCACATCTGACGGATTGACCCTCCCCAGCACCAAATCCTCGATGACCATTGGCATCTGCGCAATGACCAGGCCGGCCGGCAAATCCACTTCAAAAGCCTGATTGGCCCAGCGGCCCGCCAGGACTTGACCGGTCACTCCGGGTTCCTGTTCGGTGCCGGGAGCCAGCAGGGCAGAAAACACCACCACCGGCATTCGAATAATCTCAGTAAGCGTAGACGCCACCGTATCCAAGTCCGAGTCCAGCTCATTGAGGCTTTCAACCAGCAGTGCCATTCCCCACTGTTCTTCGGTCAACTCCAGGTTTTGTACCACCAGCGCCCCGGCGTCCGTCGGCACCACCACGGCCGAAATATCACTCAACGCACACAGCGCCCCCAAGGCTTCCGCCGAAGCCACCGGAGTTAAGAAACACGCGGTGGCTCGCCGGTTCACCAGCGGAGGCTCCGATTCTTCCGGTAAATCCAGCGTTTCGTCCGAACCTGTCACTGGGGATTCGGGCTCAAAGTCAACATCTCCCAATTTGGCGATGAGGTCGGCAAACTCGGCATCGTAGGCTTGCTGATCGCCAGGTTTGTCCCCTCTGTCCTCGGGATTTCGGGGTTCTTGCGGTTCACTCATCACTAGCCTTCCCCGACGTTACAGAGTTCCTTTGGTGGAGGGGACGCCCACCACCCGCGGATCGTATTCCACCGCGGCCTTTAACGCCCGCGCCAAGGCCTTGAATTGGGCCTCCACGATGTGATGCGGATCGCGTCCTGCCAACAGGCGCAGATGCAGGCATATCCCGGCATTTAACGCCAGGGACTCAAACACGTGATAAGTCAACGAACCGGTGAAGTGCCCTCCGATGAGGTGATACTGCTGGCCTTCCGGTTCCCCTTCGCAAACGACGTAGGGCCGTCCCGCCAAATCCACCACGGCGTGAGCCAAAGCCTCGTCCAACGGCACACAAGCGTCACCGTAACGGCGGATACCAGCCTTGTCCCCCAACGCTTCGCGCAGAGCCTGACCCAACACGATGGCCGTATCCTCCACCGTGTGATGGACATCAATGTCGGTGTCCCCCGAGGCTTCGATGTCCAAATCAATCAGGGAATGACGTGCCAAAGCGGTGAGCATGTGGTCATAGAACGGCACCGTGGTGTGAATGTTGGCTGAGCCGGTCCCGTCCAGGTTCACCCGCACCTTTACCCGTGATTCTGACGTTTCCCGCGTGACCTGCGCCACCCGGGGGGTCCGAGTTTCGTTCATTGCAATACCTCCTTAAGGGCGGAAAGAAACACCTCAGTTTCCTCCTCGGTGCCCACGCTGGCTCGCAGCCAGCCATCGGGGCCGACTACGCGAATCAACACGCCGCGGTCAAGCAAATCTTGCCAGACTTTTTGGCGGTCGCTGAACTTTCCAAAGAAAACAAAGTTCGTATCCGATTCTGCCACGCTCAACCCCATTTCTCGCAGGGTTTGCACCATCTGGTCGCGAGTGTGGCGCATTTTGTCCACCTGGGCTTGCAGTAAATCTGACTGGGATAGCGCCGCCAGAGCTGCCGCCTGGGTCAGAGCCGACAGGTGATAGGGCAATCGCACCAGCATGAGCTGGGAAATAATCTGGGGATGAGCCGCCAGGTACCCCAACCGCAAACCGGCCATCGCGAAAGCCTTGGACATGGTTCTGGACACCACCAGGTGTTGGTGCGCCGCCAACAGTTCCAGTGCGGAAGGCACCCCGTCACGGCGAAACTCGCCGTAGGCTTCGTCAATGACCACCAGGGTCGCGCTCCCCTGCGGCCCGCTGGTGCGGGTAAAATTCAGGATTTCAGCCACGTCCGCGGAGCTCAGGTGGGTTCCCGTGGGATTGTTGGGGGAAGCCAGCACCAGCAGCGCCGGGTGTGCACGGTCTACGGCTTTCCTCAACGCAGCCACGTCCACGGAGAAATCCTCTCGCCGCGGCACGTCCAGCAACTCGGTCAGGGTGTTGCGGGCATATTCGGGATACATCGAGTACGTGGGTGAGGACGACAGCGCCGGATGTCCCGGCCCCCCAAAAGCGCTGAACAAATGATGCATGACCTCGTTGGAGCCATTGGCGGCCCACAACCATTCTGGAGCCACCCGCACTCCAGATTCCCGCTCCAGATAGTCGCTCAAGGCAAGGCGTAGAGCCGGAAAATCCCGGTCGGGATAACGATTCAGGCTGCCCGCCGCCTCGTGCACTGCCGCGGTAATCGCCTCTACCACCGGAGCCGGCACCGGATAGGGGTTTTCGTTCACATTGATGGCCACCGGTACCTGCAGCTGGGGCGCCCCGTAGGGTTCGAGCCCTGCCAAGTCCTCGCGCAAGGGCAGTTGCATGGAGCCTTCCGGCGTGACGATGGCGTCTGTTGGGCTCATTTACTTGCCTTCCCGACGTGCCAGCAGGGATGCTCCGTGGCCTTCCAGGTCCTCGGCATGGCTGAATACCACCAGGCGGTCGGTCAGCGCGTCCGCGGCCTGTTGGGTGTATTCAATCTGTTGCACGGACTTCAGGAATGCCATCACGTTCAGGCCCGAAGCGTGGGAGGCGGTGCCTCCGGTGGGCAAGACGTGGTTGGAGCCTGCCAGGTAGTCCCCCAGCGGCACCGGGGTGTAGTCGCCGACAAAGATCGCCCCCGCATTGTGAATTTTTGCTGCCACTTCGCGGGCACCAGCGGTTTGAATTTCGAGGTGTTCAGCTCCGTAAGCGTTAGCCACGGCAATGGATTGTTCGATATCTCGAGTGAGGATAGCGCCCGACTGCGGCCCGGATAGGGCGGTGGCGATGCGTTCGTGATGGTCGCGTTGGGGAACTTGACGCTCCAGTTCTGCTCTCACCTGAGTCACAAGGTCGGTCGAGTCGGTAATGAGGACCGAGGCGGCGACCGGGTCGTGCTCGGCTTGGCTGATTAGATCCGCAGCGACAAATTTCGGCGTGGCGCTGCTATCAGCAATTATGGCAATCTCGGTAGTGCCGGCTTCCGCGTCGATACCGCAGACGCTGGACACCACACGTTTCGCGGCCGCAACATAGATATTGCCCGGACCGGTAACGACGTCCACAGGCTCCACCAAAACCTGACCGTCGTCTGGCGTTTCGCCCTTGGCGCCGTAAGCAAACGCACCAATCGCTCCGGCCCCGCCCATGGCATAGACTTCGTTCACGCCCAGTAAGGCGCAGGTCGCCAGCACGGTGGGGTGTACCGAGCCATCGAAAGCCTGCTGCGCCGGAGAGGCCAAAGCAATCTGGCTCACCCCCGCCACTTGTGCCGCCACCACGTTCATGATGACCGAGCTGGGATAGACCGCGAGCCCGCCCGGAACGTACAGGCCCACGCGCCGCACCGGAATCCAGCGTTGTGTAACGGTGCCGCCGGGAATAATTTCGGTAACGACCGGGCGAGGCAGCTGCGCCTCGTGACCTTTCCGGTTATTAGCAATGGACGTTTCAATCGCCTCGCGCAGCCCCGGATCCAGTTCCTGTAAAGCTCGCTCAATTTCAGCCGTCGGGACCCGCAACAGGCGCGGTCGCACCCGGTCAAACTGCTCGGCTTGGTCACGCAAGGCCTTAGCACCTTCGCGGCGCACCGCATCGATTAGGGGCGCTACCGCCTCCACAGCCCGCTCGACATTGAGAGCCGCCCGCGGCAGCCGCTCACGTAGCACCGCGGCATCTACGTTTTCTTTTGAAAAATCCAATACGTTGAACACGGTATTTATCTTAACAGCTAACTGACCAGCCCGGAAACCCCGCAAACCCGGTGCGTCAAGCAGACCCGGCTGGTGAAACGGTGAGGGACTACCGGGACAACCCGCAGCGCGAAACGGCTAGCTGCCGGTGTCGAACAGGGTGGCCTCCGGGGATTCTGGAGGCACGGGGGGATTCGGGTCCAGCTCGGCCAGTTCGGCGGCCGCGGTGGATTCTAAGGGGTTAGTTCCCGGAGTGATAATCGAGTCATATCCCAGCATGGCGCGCAGCTCGCCTAAGAAATCCGGGCCGGCGTTAACCAGGCGTTCGGGACCCAAGTCCAGAACCTGTAGCTCCCCTTGCTCCAAAATATGCAGACGCACGGGAGCCTGGCCGGGGAAACGCTCCAGCAGGGCCCCAAAAGCACGCATATTCTCTGTCGTACAGCGCTCAGCGGGTAGCAATAAATCAACTTCGTCCAAGTGATCCAGATGTAGCGATAAGTTCGGCACGCTCAGGTCGCTGGCGTAAATCGAAACGGATTCATCCTCACGGCGCAGCCGTCCACCGACCACCACGATATTGTCTTGGACCAGGTCAGCGGCAATGTTTTCGTAGGTTTTCGCAAAGAACAGCACTTCCACAGAGCCGGTCATGTCCTCGATTTTCGCAATCGCCCACTGCTGGCCGGAACGTTTGGAAATTTTTACGTTAACCGCTGTCACCAAACCGGCAATTTTGACCGGGGAATCATTGTCTTTGCCTTCGTCCGAGGTCAAATCCACGATATGGTCCTCAGCCAGGCCTTCCAACACCCGTTTCATCCCCGAGAGCGGGTGGTCCGAAACATACATTCCCAACATTTCACGTTCAAACGCGAGCAGTTCGTTCTTGGGCCACTCCGGGAGATCGGGAATATCGATGCTGGCTGAACCCAGCAAATCATCCTCTGCCTCGGCCCCATCCATCTCTAGGGCCGCGAACAGGTCGAACTGCCCATTGGACTCTTGACGTTTCGTGGACACCACCGCTTCCACTGCCTGTTCATGAATCACGGTAAGGGCGCGGCGCGAAGCCCCGAAAGCGTCAAATGCTCCGGCCTTAATGAGTGAACCGATGGTGCGTTTGTTGCAGACTTCCGCCGGAACTTTTTTCAGGAAGTCGGAAAAGGACGTGTAGGCACCTTTTTCCTGCCGCGCCTTGATGATTTCCGCCACCACGTTTTCTCCGACGTTGCGAATCGAGGCCAGTCCAAAACGAATGTCGTTTCCGTCAGGTGCAAAAGCCCCATAGGACTGGTTCACGTCAGGAGGCAAGACCCGAATCCCCATGCGACGCACCTCGTTCAAATACATCCCCAGCTTGTCTTTATCCGTCTGGGTAGTCAGCACGGCCGCCATATATTCGGTCGGGAAGTTTGCCTTGAGATAGGCAGTCCAGTACGCAATCAGCCCGTAAGCGGCTGAGTGAGACTTGTTGAACGCATAGTCGGCGAAAGGCACCAGGATATCCCACAGGGTTTTACAGCAATCCTCGGAGTAGCCGTTAGCAATCATCCCATCGTGGAATTTCACGTACTGTTCGGCCAGGACGTCTTTCTTCTTTTTCCCCATGGCTTTACGCAAAATATCGGCCTGCCCCAGTGTGAACCCGGCGACCTTTTGGGCGATAGCCATGACCTGTTCCTGATAGATAATCAGGCCGTAGGTGTAGCCCAGGATATCTTTCAGCGGTTCTTCCAGCTCACGATGAATCGGCTCAATCTTTTGCAGACCGTTTTTCCGAAATGCATAGTTCGTGTGGGAATTCGCCCCCATCGGTCCGGGTCGATACAGTGCCACCAAAGCGGAAATATCATCGAACTCGGTAGGCCGCAGCTGCTTCAGCAAGGTGCGCATCCCCCCGCCATCGAGCTGGAACACCCCCAAAGTCTCGCCCGTGGACAGCATTTCATAAGTCGTTTTGTCATCAACTTCCAAACGCTCAAGGTCGGGTGGGGTTTTCCCGTTAATCTTAATGTTGTCCAGGGCATCGGAAATAATGGTGAGGTTCTTTAGCCCCAGGAAGTCCATCTTTAGCAGACCCAGGTGCTCACAAGTCGGGTAGTCGAACTGGGTAATCATGGCTCCGTCTTGCGGGCGTTTCATCATCGGAATGACGTCGGTCAAGGTTTCCCGCGACATGATGACCGCACACGCGTGGACCCCCCACTGGCGCACCATGCCCTCCACGCCGGCTGCCAGGTCAAAAATTTGGCGGTTAAAGGGATCTTCAGCCACGACTTTGCGGAATTCTTCTGCCTCTTTGTAGCGGGGATGCTGCGAATCGTACATGCCGGACAACGGGATGTCTTTACCCATGACCGCCGGCGGCATCGCCTTGGTGAGCTTTTCACCTTTTGAGAAATCCGCGCCCGAAATGCGTGCCGCGTCCTTAAGGGCTTGTTTTGATTTAATCGTGCCGTAGGTCACGACCTGGGACACTTTGTCCTTGCCGTATTTGCGGGTCACGTAGTCAATCACATCTTGACGGCGACGATCGTCGAAATCCACGTCGATATCCGGCATGGACACCCGCTCCGGATTAAGGAACCGTTCAAACAACAGCCCGTGCTTGATGGGGTCCAAATCCGTGATACGCATGGCGTAGGCGACCATGGAGCCAGCGCCGGAGCCGCGCCCCGGTCCGACACGAATTCCGTTGTCCTTCGCCCATTGGATGTAGTCCGAAACAATCAGGAAGTAGGAGGGGAATCCCATTTGGATAATAATCTCAACCTCGTAGTCGGCGCGTTTGCGGACTTCCTCGGAGACACCGTTCGGGAACCGATACTGTAAACCACGTTCGACTTCCTTAATGAACCAGGATACTTCGTCTTCTCCAGCTGGCACCGGGAAAACCGGCATGAAGGTGCCTTCCTTCACGTCTGGGAATTCAACATTGCACTGCTCGGCAATCAACAGGGTATTGTCCAGAGCCTCGGGGATTTCCGCAAACAGTTCGTGCATTTCTTCGCTGGGTCGCAGATAATAATCCGTGCCGTCAAAGCGGAATCGATCCGGGTTGGACAGCCGATCTCCGGAGTTGATGCACAGCATCGCGTCTTGAATTTCCCGGTCTTCCTTATAGACATAGTGAGAGTCATTGGTAGCGATGACAGGTGCATTGATTTCCCGAGCTAAGCGCAGCAAGTCTTTGCGTACGCGGTTTTCGATGGATAGACCGTGATCCATCAGCTCCACATAAAAATTGTCTTTGCCAAAGATGTCCTGCAGTTCCCCGGCAGCCCGCCGGGCCTCCTGGTACTGCCCCAACCGCAACCGGGTCTGGACCTCCCCGGAGGGACAGCCTGCCGTGCCAATGAGCCCCTCGTGATAGCGCTCCAACAGTTCCCGGTCAGCCCGCGGCCATTTTCCCATCTGTCCGTCCAGGGAGGCGTACGAGCCCAGCCGGAACAGGTTGTGCATTCCCTCGGTAGTTTGGGACAACAGCGTCATATGCGTATAGGCACCCCGAGCAGACACGTCATCACCGGCCTTTTGCTGCTCCAAAGTCCCCCACTGCACTTTCGTGGTGTCGAAACGCGAAGTTCCCGGAGTGACATAGGCTTCCAAGCCGATAATGGGTTTAATCCCGGCATCATGACATTCTTGATAAAACTCAAAAGCCCCGAACAGGTAACCATGATCGGTGATCGCCACGGCCTTTTGCTGGTTTTCTACCGCTTTGGCGACCAGCCGCTTAATCTTTGCCGCCCCATCCAAAATCGAGTAGTCAGTGTGGACATGAAGATGGACGAAATCGGATTTGGGCATGGGTTAATCCTAGTCGATTTTTGCTTAGTGAAGCTCCGCAGCCCTAGTCTCCCAGGTGGGGACGCGAGTCGAGATTTTCAGCCCTACTATTGACGCAAAAGCTCTAAAGCCGCCGCTAAATCAGCTGGTAGCGGAGCCTGCACCGCGACTTCCAGCCCGGTTCGCGGGTGTTTAAACGCCAGCCGACTGGCATGCAGCCATTGCCGCTCCAGTCCCAGCCGAGCCGCCGTTTTCCGATCCGCTCCATATTCTGTATCACCTACCAAGGGGTGCCCGATAGCCGCGAGATGCACGCGAATCTGGTGGGTACGTCCCGTCTCCAGCTGGACTTTCAACAAAGTTGCTCCCGAAAGTTCCTCGGTGACGTCGTAGTGCGTCACCGCGGGCTTTCCACCGGACACCACCGCCATCTTAAACTCACGCCCCGGCGCCCGTCCGATGGGGGCATCAATAGTTCCTACTGGGGGTTTTACCCTTCCCGTAGCTAGGGCGGTATAAATTTTTTCGACCCGGTGGTAGCGAAACTCGTTTTTCAGTTTGCCGTAGGCGAGTTCCGATTTTGCGACCACCATCGCTCCCGATGTTCCCGCGTCTAAACGATGCACGATACCTTCGCGTTCCACCGGACCGGAAGTTGACACCGGAATCCCGGCAGCACGCAGCGCCCCAACTACCGTAGGCCCCTCCCAACCGGGGCCGGTGTGAGCGGCGACCCCGGCCGGCTTGTCCACCACCACCAAATCATCATCGGCATATAAAATTCCCAAGTTTTCCACGCGGGTGACTTCGGGAACATAGCCGGTAGGTTCGGGAATTTCGATTTCCAACAGACTTCCCGGGGTCAGTTGATCGGATTTTTTCAGAGTCTCGCCGTTTTGCGTGGCCGCTCCCGATTCCAACAGAGTTCCCGCTTTTGCTCGTGACAGCCCCAAAAGCCGCGACAATCCCACGTCAGCGCGAAGCCCCGCAAGTCCCTCCGGTACCGGCAACAAACGACTCACTAATCTTTATCCTTTTCGAGACCATCCTGATCTGTACCCTCTTCGGCGCACCTCGGTTTGGGTTCGGATTGAGGAGTGGCGAACAGCGGTACGCCGCGAACCAGCAAAACGAAGACTACCGCTACCCCAACAACTACGAAAATGTCAGCCACATTGCCGACGAACCAACCGAAGTAATCGATAAAGTCAACGACCTCTCCGGTACCCCATGTCGGACCTTGGAACCTATCTACCAGGTTCGCCAGTCCCCCTCCCGACACAACCGCCAAGGTGTAAGCCCACATCCGGCTGTGTGTCGAGAAAGACAACACAGTCAATATAAACACCAATATCAAGCTAAATATGGTCACGACCAGGGTCTGGCCCTGACCAATAGACAAAGCGGCACCGGGGTTGTGAGTGAGGTGCAGTGTCACGTATGAGCCCAGCAGAGGCTGCGGCTCTGTACCGGCAACCAGGAAACGCTGGGCCAGACGTTTCGTCATCTGGTCGATGCCGCCCACCACCACCATGATTAAAAGCACCATCAGCCAGCGGGAGAAACGGTGGGGATCTCCCGTCGGCTGATGACTAAAGATGGATTTGAACGACAACTTAGTTGGTCGGTGCGGAACTCGCCAAGTCCGAAAGAATGCCTTCCAAGAACGAACTCATCTTGGCGCGATACTCGGATTCAAAAGTCTTGAGCTCTTCAATCTTGCGCTCCAACATGCCGCGTTCTTGTTCCAACTGCGCCAGGACGCGGGAATGCTCTTGCTCTGCCTCGGCAATAATACGATCGGCTTCGACGCGAGCATCGGCAATGATTTCTTCGCCCTTCTTTTGGCCGTCTTGCACGTATTCGTCGTGCAGACGTTGCGCCATATCCAGCATGGAGACCGCAGAAGTCGACTCGGGGGCCTCTGCAGTAGCCGGAGCAGATTCCACCACCGGGGTAGGTTCGGGAGTGGCCGGCTCGGGAACTGCTTCTGCCGCTGGCGCCACACCGCTGCTCAGTTCGGCAATCTTGCGGTTTGCTTCATCCAGCTCGGCCCGGAGCGCATCACGCTCTTTGGTCAGGGTATCGAGGGTATTCACCACCTCGTCCAAGAAATCGTCCACTTCATCCTGGTCATAGCCTTCGCGGAATTTCGTGGGCTGAAACTTCTTGTTGACGATGTCATCTGTGGTGAGCAACGCCATATTCGTCACCTCGTCCGTATCAGGGGGCTTGCGCCCCGATTTCCAAAACCTTTTGGGCATTCGCACGTTTTGTACAAAAGACATTGTTACACATTTTTTGTTACTTGTGTGAATACTGAGGTTTAAAACTTACTCCGAAAGAGGGGAAATTTGCTAATTGCCCAGAGCGATGAAAATGGAAAAACGGCGTCTAAACCATAAAAGTGAGCCTGACCACCAACCATTGCAATCCGAACAGGAGGATGAAGAACACTAAAAACCCCATGTCAAGCGCCAATCCGCCGATACGAAGCGGAGGTATCAAACGCCCAAAAAAGCGTACCGGTGGATCTGTCAAGGCATAAATCAAGTTAGCCAACACCAAAATAATTCCCCGGGGGCGCCAATCTCTAGCCAAAATCTGGACCCAGTCCAGAACTACCCTCAGAACCAGGATGAAAACATAGACGTTTATCACGTAGTAAATAACCAAGCCGATGAGTCGTACCATATCCACGCAGACAATCCTACCTGACAGCGCTCGGCTAAACAGACCAAGTTTCCCCCATCACTGGACGCGATGGGGGAACCTCAGAATGGAAGGAAATTAGCAGTCACAAAGTCTGCAAAAGGGAGGCCGAGCGATTCGGACTAGCCTCGATAGTCTTAAGGTTCTGCGGGGAAAGCAGGAACACTCGGGTGCCAACTTCCTCAAAAGAACCGCGCAGACCGTAAGTCAAGCCGGAAGCAAAGTCCACCATGCGCTGTGCTTCCTTGGCGGAAAGATAAGCCAGATTGAGGATGACTGGCACATTGTCGCGCAGGTAGTCTCCTATTTCTTTGGCATCCGAGTACGTGGTGGGCTTGGCCGTCTTAATCCGGTCAATAGTGCCGATTGGCGCCTCAGCAGGAGCGTCCGGGTGGGTGTGCGGAGCAGTTTCCGATTCGGTGGAACCGGGAAATTCATGAAGCTCACCCAAAGGAGCTTCATCTTCGAGGAATTCCTCATCTTCGTAATCGTCGATGTCGGGTTCCCGCAAGCCGACCTTCTCTAAAACGTTACGCAGCGCCAGACCCATAATTTCTCCCCTAGGTTTCGGTGTGATTTGGACAACTGGAATGAGACTATGCGAAGACCGGTGGTTTATTGGGGAATTTTTACGGAGTGTCGCTAATCAGAGCGAAAAATTGCGAAAGCCGCCCCGTCGATGACTGTTAGTCAACGACGGGAACGGTTTCTTTTGGGAGAGAGGAAAAAGTTTCGAGCTGCGCCGGTATCGCCCCTGGAGCGCAGTGGAATTATTTCAAAAAGTCCGGAATGTCGAGTTCATCGTCTGCCGCGATGTCGTCAAAGACGTGTTCCAGGCGCAGTGCTGGCGCACGCTGTTCCCGGGAGGAATCAACATAGTCCGGTACGCTCGCCGCATCGGGCGACACTGGACGAATCCCTGAGGTAACGGCTAGAGGCTCCCGCTTTGCGTCAGGAATTCCGTTCAGGCCGGTGAGTTTGATTTCCGGTTGATGCGTCTCTGACTTGGGCCGCAAGGCGCCCACCGCCTCGGTTCCAGCGGGGAACTTCGGGGCTTTCAACTCGGGAACTTTCGCAGCCGGTTCGTGGCGGTGCTGAGCCAGCCGGGCCTCGATTCCGTCAAGGATTTCTTCCTTTTCAGAAGCAGGTTCAGCAGTTGCCGGGGCGGGCTTCGGCGTCGCCGGAGCTTCCGCATTCGGCTGCGGTGCCGTCTGCTGGCTCGGTTCGTTAGTCCGGGGCGAAGCCGGCTGCTTGGCACTCGGAGCGGCCGGGGCGGGACGCGCTGCTGTGGCACGGGCGGCAGATGACTTCTGAGCGGCATGCGCGGAGGTGGCATATCCACCCTTGCCTTCAAAGCCCGCGGCGATAACCGTGACTTTAATCTCATCAGCAAATTCTTCGTTCGGGGCGTAACCGATAATGACGTTAGCGTCTGGATCGGCCAGTTCGCGAACCATCTGGGCAGCATCGTTCATCTCTTGCATCCCCAGGTCCGTCCCGCCTTGGAAGAAGATGAGCACACGGTCAGCCCCGTCCATAGAGCTTTCTAGCAGCGGCGAAGAGATTGCCATCTCTACTGAGCTGAGAGCCCGATCCGGGCCAGTAGCGGTGCCAATGCCCATCAGCGCGGTCTTGGCATCTTTCAATGTGGTGGTCACGTCAGCGAAATCGACATTGATGGTACCGGGGATGGTGATGATTTCGGTGATGCCCTGTACGGAGGATTGCAGGACCTGGTCAGCGGCACGGAAGGCTTCCAGTACCGAGAGGTTGGCATCCGTAGATTCCAACAGACGTTGGTTAGGAATGACAATGAGGGCATCAACTTGTTCACGCAGCGCTTCGATACCTCGATCGGCTTGTTGCTCTCGACGACGTCCCTCAAATTGGAAAGGCCGAGTAACCACACCGATGGTCAAAGCGCCGAGCTCACGGGCGATACCGGCCACAATCGGTGCCGCGCCCGTGCCGGTGCCACCACCCTCACCAGCGGTGACAAAAACCATGTTGGAATCGCGCAGCGCCTCACGGATATCTTCCTCGTGAGCAGACGCTGCCGCTTTGCCAACTTCGGGATCAGCTCCAGCGCCCAACCCGCGGGTGGACTCCCTGCCAATCTCGAGTTTGACATCAGCATCCGACATCAGCAGGTCTTGTGCATCGGTGTTAATCGCGATGAACTCGACCCCGCGCAGATTTGATTCAATCATCCGGTTTACCGCGTTGACACCGCCGCCTCCGACGCCTACGACGCGGATGACTGCCAGTGGTGCTGGTTCCATCATGGTTTTCCCCTTCCAACCTTAACCTTGAACTTAAGGGTTAAAGTAATGCCGTCTTTTTGACGCCAGAAATTTAGTGAGTGTTGTGCAATTAACCGGGATGCGCTTCGGCGTGTTTTGGAATTTCAGATTTTTGACGCAGTTTAATTCCCGGCGGCCACACTGTTAGACTGCGAAAGGCAAAAGCAATTTTCACTATCTAAAGGAAAAACAATGGTTTTTAAAAAAATTGTCAGCCTGGCGGCGGGCCTCGCCGTAGCTTTTTCTTTGACCGCTTGCGGCGGCGATTCATCTAACAACGCCGGCACCGAAGGGGGCAACACCGCGAAAAGCGCGGGCGACAAGTTCGTGGTCGGCTTTGACGCAAACTTCCCGCCTTACGGCTACAAGGACGAAACGACTGGAGAATACACCGGTTTCGACTTGGATCTAGCTGCCGAGGTAGCGGAGCGCAACGACTGGACCCTGGAAAAGAAACCTATTGACTGGGATGCCAAAGATATGCAACTCGATTCTGGATCGGTGGACTGCTTGTGGAACGGTTTCACCATGAACGGCCGCGAGGACAAGTACACCTGGTCAAAACCTTATGTAGATAACTCCATTGTTTTTGTAACCCGCAGCGCGGACAACCTGAAAGACGCCGCGGCTCTGGAGGGCAAGACCGTCATTGTGCAGGCTGATTCTTCCGGTTTGGCAGCCCTGGAGGACGAAGCCAACAAGGATTTGCTCGCTTCGTTCAAAGCCCTGAACAAAGTTCCCGACTACAACAACGCGTTCATGAGTCTGGAAGCCGGGGCGGCCGATGCGGTGGCCGTGGACATCGGTGTCGCCAACTACCAGCTGGAGACGCGAAAGAAGGGACTGTTCACCATCATGGAAAAGCCGGTGCAGACCGAACAGTACGGCGTGGGCTTCAAACTCGGCAACGAAGCCCTGCGCGACCAGGTACAAACCACCCTGGATGAGATGATTGCGGACGGTAAGTTCATGGAACTGGCCCAGAAGTACGGCTTGGAAAACGCCGTCATCACCAAGTAAACGTAGCCAAAGTTGAGTTTTCGGTGTCCCTCTTAGCGCGGGACAGCGGTCAGCGGCACCGAAAACTCCTCAGTTTTAGAATGCAACATGAACGAGTGGACTTTCCTTCCTGAACTGGCCTTGGGCTTTGGTCGGACCGTGATTCTGTTCGCGTTGACACTGGTCATTTCCCTCCCCCTGGGATTACTGGTGTACGCCGGGCGGGTGGTCCCTTTTAAACCCCTGAACTGGATAGTTCAGTTCTATATCTCGATTATGCGCGGCACTCCCTTGATGCTGCAGCTCATGGTCGTTTATTTCGGGCCCTATTACCTGTTCAAAGTGCCTATCAGCGCGTCTTACAATTTCTGGGCTGCCATCATTGCCTTTTCAATCAACTACGCTGCCTATTTCGCCGAAATTTATCGCGGCGGTTTCCAAGCTATCCCCCAAGGGCAAACTGAAGCGGCATTTGTCCTAGGCTATTCCCAGCAGCGCACTTTCTATACCATCAAGTTGCCCCAGATGTTTCGCACGGTGCTGCCCTCCATCACTAACGAAGTCATCACCCTGGTCAAGGACACTTCTCTGGCCCAGGTCATTTCCTTCTTGGAAATGTTTTCTATCGCCAGGGAATACGCCTCCACCACCGCTTCCATGGCACCTTTCGTCGCTGCCGGCATTTTCTATTACGTCTTTAACATGGTGGTGGCCGTGACCATGAACAAGTTGGAAAAACGCGTCAGCAAGTATCAAATCTGAAACAGTCACCAGCAAAGCAGGGAATCATGAGCACCGCACTATCTATTAAAGACATGCACAAGAGCTTCGGCGATTTGGAAGTCCTGAAGGGTGTCTGCGTACAGGTCGAGCAGGGCGAGGTCCTGGCGATTCTGGGCCCTTCCGGTTCAGGGAAGTCCACCTTGCTGCGCTGTGCCACTTTCCTGGACTACATGGATTCCGGGAGCATCGAATACTTCGGAGAAACCGCTCTGACCATGAAAAACGGGGAAAAAACCTCGAGCGGTGATGAAAAACGGTTCCGGCATGACTACGGATTGGTGTTCCAGAATTTCAACCTGTTCCCACACTGGAACGTCATGCGTAACCTCACCGACGCCCCAATCAAAGTTCAGCATCGCAATCCCGCTGAAGTCCGCACTGAAGCCCAACAGCTCCTGGAGCGCATGAACCTGGCAGACAAAGGCAACGCTTACCCCTCCGAGCTGAGCGGGGGTCAAAAGCAGCGCGTGGCCATCGCCCGGGCGCTCGCGTTGAAACCGCGAATGCTGTACTTTGACGAACCGACTTCCGCGCTGGACCCGGAGCTGACTGGTGAAATCCTAGCCATTATCCGCTCTCTGGCTGACGAACGCATGACGATGGTTATCGTCACTCACGAGATGGAGTTTGCCGCCCAGGTCGCTGACCGTGCCGTTTTCATGGACGGCGGGACCGTATTGGAAGAAGGCCCCGCGGAACAGCTCATTCACCACCCCACTCAGGAGCGCACTCGCCAGTTCCTCCACAAACTCCAGGGCGAACAGCCGCACTAACGCCGCTTTTGACCAGGCCGCGGCAAAGCTAGGCGGATTGGGATTCCGAGTGGGACCCAGCAGCCGATGATTCCGCGGCGCTGGCCGAGTCATGCGACATCTGCATCCGCGCCAGGGATGTCAGCATCCGAATCTCGGGGCCCAGGCGCCGCACGGAGGGGAAATTCGTCTGTTCCAGCCCTCCCAACAGCAGCAAAGCGTCGAATCCTTGGTTGCATTCCAGCAGTGCTCGCGCCCGCAGCAGCCGCGCCATGAACCGTGCGTCCCCTTCGGTTCCTTGCAGCAACAGACCGTCAGGTAGGGGATGTGAATCCAGCAGCCCCAGAGAGGACGACACCTCAACATTGCCGTTACGTTCGTCATAACGGGCCGCCAGAGTGGCGGCTGCCTGGCCCAGCAAATCGCGAGCCTGTGCGACAGTCGGGTGTACCAAGGCGGGAATCTCGTGGAAACGCGAAGTCGGAGCCAGCGACACTTTCAAGGAATACCTCCCGTATCCAGCCCAGTCCAAAGACTCCAAAGCCCCGATGATAGCGCGCATCCCAACCAACAAATCCCACGGGTCGTGAGTATGGCGGATTAAACCCAGGTGCCGCTCCAGCAGCAGGAGCAGGCGCGGCCACATTCCCGCCACCCCCAGGAACCGGAAATGTTCACTAATCTCGGAAAGCCGGGATTCCTCGCGGTCATATTCATAAGCCACCAAGTGCGCTTCCCAGGCGACCTGCCAGGCATCCGTGGCTACCAGCCCGGGCAGCATAACCCTTAGCAGTCGCGCCTTTTGCGGACCGGGAAGCTCATGAGTCAACATCCGCCACGAAACCTGCAGCGCCTGTTCAGGGTGGCGTTCCCAAGCCAGTTCTACCTGAGAAATATCGACCGCACGTCCCAGCGCCGGATGATCCGCCAGGGTAATCCGGTCAATAGCGCGGTCCAAGAAATACCGGTCACTAGCGGGGTTCCCCAACGCCTCCCGCATCCGATGGCGTAAATAGTCTCCGGCCGCTGACGAGGGTCCCAGGCTATCTTGGAAAGCCTGCAAACCTGCCAGTAAATGATTCAACAGTGACAGGGGAACGTCGGGGTGAGTGCAAGCGCTTTCAATAACGTCGGGATAGTACCGGGCGAGCTGCTCCAGCTGGCGTGAATCATACAGTTCCGGGCGGTGCAGCAAACGCGTCAACGTTGAGGAAAATGCTTCCAGTGCCTTACCGGGGTTACGCCCTTCCAAATAGCAGCCAATCAGCTCAATTTCAGCCCCGGCCAGCAAGTCATCGTAGCCGGCGTCACGCGCCGCACTCACCACGTCCAAAGTCGCTTTCGTGCGTGGCAGCCCTGGCGGGATCGAAGCCGCATTCATCAACTGCGTGGCTAACACCGCAGCACTGTAAGAGGCAGAATCATCCGATGCGGAGTCGAAGGAGTAAGCATCATCTGAAAACGTTATGCTCAACAGACTCCCCCTTAAACTATCCCGGTTAAACTCACCATACCGGCGCGCGTTGCCCCGGCGCGCGTGACACACCGGGAAACCGGACGGGGGAACTCGTGAATATGCAAGAATGGGTGCTGATGAGCATTTTCGAGTCCGACGGTTTCGTTCCGGGAGTGGATCCAGAGATTCTGTCCAAGCAGATTGGCGATGATCTGGAAACCGCCCTGGGTGAACCCTTGAGTTTAGAGCGCCTGCACCGCTTGGAGGAACTGGCGACTTTGGCTCAAAAACACGGCCTGGACGAAACGGAAACTACCGTCCGCTTGGAACTCGTGTGGGATGCTCTCGAATCCGGCGACACCGAATCCGCCTTAGCCACTCTGTCGTGGGTGTTGCAGCAGGTCGCGCAGGGCCAAATGGTTCCCAACCAGACTCAAAACCAGGTCATTGCCCAGCAGATGCTGCAAATCCCCACCCTGGCAGCCCGACACCCCGGCGTGAACGCGAAACTACTCGAGCACCTGACTTTTTGGATGGAATATTTCACGACTGAAGCGGGTATTTCCTTGCGTTCCCGCTGGATTACCCGTCACCAGGTGGAACTGGGACGAGGCCACCGGGAAGCCGCTCGCGAAGCTCTCGATATTATTTCCGCTCTGGAACAGGTGCCTCGCGAGGTCCGTGACGAAGCGGACTGTCCCCTGCACCATTTTCGTTCCCGCATCGCCTGGGCGGTCAACGCTTCGGAGTTTCCCCAAGCCCTCTCCCTGTACCGCGACGCATTGGAACGCTGCGCCGAGTCAGATTGGCAGTGCATTCAACCTGATGACATCAACCCCCTTTTGATGCTGCCGCTGTCTTGGGCGGGCGAGGGCGACGCGGCGTGGCGCGCCCACGAACGCTCTTACCGCCACCAGACCGAAACGTCCCAATACCTCGGCGACATTGCCTCTCACCTGCGTTTTTGTGCGGCTACTTGGAACATTTCCGAGGGTTTGGAGCTGCTGGAAACCCACGCGCAGTGGTTCTCTAACCCCGAGGACCCTTGGGATTTGCTGGTGGCGACCCGTTCGGCGGCGACTTTCCTCTCCCGAGCCGTGGGGGCGTTCATCGGGACGGGCACGAAAGTGCCACCCCTCGGTTTTACTATCAACGGGTCGAATCGCTGGCTTCCTTTCGAGAGTCTCAACCCGACAGATACCCTGGCGCTGGCACAAGCCCGGCTGGAGTCGGTCGCCATGAAACTTGCTCTGGCTTTTGACTCCCGCAACGCCAACAACACCATGTCCACGCGGGTCATTCAAAGCCTGCACGAAGCCCCGCTGTGTTCTTTCGCTTCGGTAAAAGACCTTTTGAGCGCCCGTTTTGGTGTGAAAAATCTGCTCGCTGAACAGGGCTTGAGCGAAAATAGTCCGGAATGGGTGCTGCCCGACCTAGATGACCCGTCCTGGTTGCGCCAACCCGTTCCAGAGTTTCGATTGCTGGACTTTTCACAGGCCGCTGCGGTTGAGAAACAGTTGCGGGCTTTCGAGGAATTAGTCGATTTTTCGGCGCTGCCGGCCGCAATCTCTGTTGATAAGGAACGCTTGGTACTGGGGGCAAACCGGGTGACGTTCCTGGCCGCGGCCGGGAAGTGGAACGCGGTTATCGATACGGGCGAACTGCTGCTGGAAATTGGTGAACGAATTGATGATCATCGTCAATCGCTGCGTTTGGCGTGTTACCTGGTGCAAGCCTATTGGCAGTTGAACGATTTGGGCGCAGCGCGCAACTGGCTGGTGCGAGCTGATGAATTCGTAGATGCTACTGTTTCGGACAAACCTCGCGCGCTTTTGGACGATTTGTCCCTGTTGGCGGGATAAACTTTCCTCATGCAACGTTTCACCCTTCCTCCCGTTCCAGATTCTCTGGATGAGCTGTGTGAAGCGTACACAGATGCCACCGGCTCTTACGCATGGCGTCTGGCTGACCGGATGCTGCGGACTTTTCCCAATGCTCCCCTCAGCGCGGTGGCGCCCCACCACGCTATTTCGTTCCTACGATTGCGGGCGACCATTTTGGACGCTTTGGGGGATGTCAGCGCGTGTCGGGCTATCTTTAAGTTCGCCGCCACCCAAGCCGCGGGGGCGGGCGATATTGTGTCTCAAGCGGCGGCTCTCGCGCAGCTGCACGTAGACCGGTCTTTCCGTCTCGATGATGACACCGAACACGGTTCGCCTTTTGTAGGGGCAATTCGTCAAGATTTGCGAGACATCGTGGATTTGCTGTTGGATAACCCCGCGGCGATGACGCAAAATCCAGATTTGACCACCGCTACCCTCGCCCATCTGGTTCACGGGTTCGCCCTTATCGGTGCCAACGCCGATGGGCGGGAAACCCTGGACCAAGCTCGGGTCATCTGTCCCGAAAAAGAATCCCTCAAAGCCCGTTTGGACTTGGCTGACGCCGTGTTGTTGGCTTGCAGCGGGCAGATCGATGAGGCCTTAGAATTCGGCGAGCTTATCTTAGGGCGTGATTCCGAGGATCCCCTGGCTCTGCAAGTCGAGGTGCGCGAGTTCCTGGGGACCTGGTATCGGGCTATCGGCCGTCACGTGGACGCGGCTAACCACCTCAGAATTGTGACCGACCTGTGCCGCGACTACGACCTGCCCTATATGGCGGTCGTTGCGGCGATGGAACAGATTTCTTCCCTGGTGGAATTGAACAAACTGGAAATCGTAGTTGATTTGGCTTCGTGGGCTCTGGACGTAGCCCACGATCTCGGCATCAACAACGAGGTGGTGCGAACCTTGGACATCGTCTTGGTCCAAAGTTTGGCCAGTTTGGGGCGTCACATTCAGGCCGTCAACTGTGCTGAAATCGCCGGCACCCGAGCGCGGGAGCACGGGGACGTTGATACCGCCATTCTGCTCTATGAAATGGGAGCGAAATCCGCCAGAATCAGTGGGGACCAGGCTCGCGCCGCGAACCTCTACGGTTTTTGCGCCGAACTCGCCGGCGGCGAAATTTCGCTGCAAGCCCGTTTCCTCCGCAAAGAATCTGCGGCCATTTTGGCCACCGTCGGACTGAAACCTCCCCGCGAAAAGCCCTCCGAGGAACCTTGTGCAGTTCCCCACACGGCAGACACCCCCGCCGCGAGAGTGGACGCTGAAACTCTAAAACACCTCGAGACTGCCCCGAATATTAATTCCATCGAAGCTCGTACCGCACTGTCCTTAGCGAAAGACCTCATGGATGAAGCCCTCTCCCTGTTGATGTCCACCCCGAAAGGAGAACGCGGCCTCGCCGCCCCGGAACTCGCCAAGTGGAATGAACTGCGCGCTTGGATGGCCGAGGTCGAGGAGGGTGCTCAGCCATCGGTAGCGTCTGACGAAAGTGCCCAGCTACCGCCAGATTTGCCTAGGGAGGACGAAGCATAATGGTCAATCGGATGGATACCACGCTGCTGCTGCCGGATTTAGCCAACCAGTATGCCACGGCGTCCCACTCCGTCAGCTTGCGCCTGCTCGCCTATGCTCTGCAGTCTTTCCCCCTAGCCGAGCCTTTCGCCCCTAGCCCCAATCGCAGCGAGACAGAAAATCTGAATATTTTGCGTCTTTGGGCAGACATGCTGGTGGCTCGCGGTGAAAACGGCGCGGCTGCCTCCACTTGGAAGCAAGTTGCGGTGTGGTGCCACCACCTGGACGACTTGCAGGGCGCTACCTACGCCCTGGTGCAAGCCCATGCCCTGCTCTTGCCCCAGATTCCCCCGGCAGAGGCTTCCGACACCGCGGCGCAGCTGATTAAGTTCCTCATCAGAGTCCCCGATTCGCGGGAAAAGTCTGAATCGATGATTGTTTTGGCAACCAGTCTGCTGGAACTGGGGGATTTGCGAGCCGCCCAAATCCTTCGCGACGAAGCGGCCGGCAGCTCGGCTCACGTTCGCCTTGATTCTGCGCTGTTACAAGCGAAAATATTCCTGGCTCAGGGACACCGGGAACAGGCACAGTTTTTCCTTGACGATTTGGAATGCAACCCGGGGATATTTTCTGACGTGCAAGGTGCCCGCATGACTATTGGCATGTTTCGCCTGAGCCTAGATCAGGACAGCGGAGACCTCGCCGCGGCGCTGGAGCGAGTGAAAACGTTATCCCAGCAGGCTAAATCAGAGGGTCTGCTGCTCCAACAAGCCCTGCTGAGCGCCACGCGTACTGAGATCAGCGCCGAAATGCACCTGGATCAGGACGTCATCGTCCACGGCATCGAAACCCTCCAACTATTTGACCAGCTGAATCTGGGAGAAACCCGCCGCATCGGCATCAAAGCGATACTGGCTCGTTCGCTAGCGCGAATGGGGCGCGCCAAGAAAGGCATTGAATATGCCGAGGAAGTGTCGGCTTGGGCGCAAAGCCACGAAAATCTGGAACTGGAGCAAGAATTTACGGTCATCGCCGCGGACTTGGCGGCGCGCGACCTGCAAGGTATCCGCGCCGCCGGGCTCTATGGCTGCGCCGCGGATTTGTACAGCGAACAACCGCTCTTGCGGGCTCGCTACCTGCGAAAATGCGCGGTGCAACTGGTTTATTCCGCCGGGTCGGACCGGGAAACCACTATCCGCTGGGCGCTTTCGCTGCTGCGCGAAGCCGGGGATTTGCTCCACGGCATGGAACGCGACGGCGAAGTCGCCGCGGAACTCTCCGCTTGGGAATTCGACCGCCTGTGGATTCGCACCCGGAAATAGCTCGCCTGCCCGTAAACCGATGACAGGCGTGGTTTGTGTCCCCGGAAAGACGGCCACACCCCCGTGGTGCCTCATGTCAATTTGAGCGCGAAAGTTAGGTTGTGCGTCATTTAGTT